>JAOPYX010000314.1 GCA_025964535.1 Actinomycetes bacterium
ATCTCGCTCGCGCTGATCGCGAAGCTCAAGGGCTACAAGCTCACGTGCGTGATGCCCGACAACGCGACGGAGGAGCGGCGGCGCCTGCTGCGGCTCTACGGCGCGACGATCGTCGACTCGCCCGGCGACCAGGGATCGAACGGCGCCGTTCGCCTGGCGCTCGAAATGGCGGAGCAGGACCCGCGCTACTTCATGCCGTTCCAGTACGCGAACCCGGCCAACCCGCGCGCCCACTACGAGGGCACCGGCGCCGAGATCGCCGAGGCGCTCGACCGCGTCGACGTGCTCGTTGCGGGTCTCGGCACCGGCGGCACGCTGATGGGTACCGGCGAGCGCCTGCGCGAGAGCTTCCCCGACATCGTCGTCGCGGCGGCGGAGCCGCTGCCCGGCGACCCGGTGATGGGCCTACGCTCGCTCGACGACGGCTACGTGCCGCCGATCCTCGACGTCTCGAAGCTCGATCGCAAGGTGCTCGTCTCGAACGACGAGTCGATCGCGGCGGTGCGTGCCCTGCTCGACTTGGAGGGCATCTTCGCCGGCGTCTCTGCCGGCGCGGTCGTGCACGTCGCTCGCAAGCTCGCCGAGGAGATTGACGAAGGCGTCGTCGTCTGCGTGCTCGCGGACGGCGGCTGGAAGTACCTCTCCGCCGACTTCTGGGACGCCGACGACGTCACGGAGTCGATGGAACGCACCCTTTGGTGGTAGTGCCACAGGAGGTGCGCGCCGCGCTCGTCGCGCATGCGCAGGAGGAGGATCCGAACGAAGCCTGCGGCCTCGTCGTGCTGAAGGACGGCGTTGCCGAGCGCTACGAACGCGGCCACAACGGCGCCGCGTCGCCGTACCGCTTCGAGCTCGAGGTCGCGCCCGAGCTGTGGTTCCTCGAGGACGACGGGTACGAGCTCGCGGTGTTCCATTCGCACCTCTCCTCCCCGCCGCGGCCGTCGCGCACCGACGTCGAGAACATCGGCCTCTGGGAGGGCAAGCCCTACCTCATCTACTCGCTGCGCGAGGACGACCTCGCCGCCTGGACGATCCAGAGCGGCGAGATCGCCGAGCTCGAGCTCTCCTAGCTCGTAACGCGGAAGCTGCCCTTCATGCCGGCCGCGGCATGAGGGTCGCACTGATACGTGTACGTGCCGGGCTTCAGCGTCACGGTCCAGGACGTCTGGCTCGTCGTGCCCACTGCCGTCTTCTTGTTCAAGCCGGGGCCGATCAGATGGAAGTTGTGCACAGCCGACTTGTCCTGCACCTTCAGCGTGTAGGTGCCCGCCTTGATCGTCTTCAAGTCCTTGCCGGCGAGCTTGACCTCGATCGCGTAACCGGGGCCGACCTCGCCGGTGAGACCGGTGCTCTTTTCCGTGCCGGCGGTACCCACGGCGACCGCCGTGAGGGAGACGGCGAGGATCGCGAGCGGAAGCAGAAGGCGTCGCAGCATGAAATTCCTTTCGGGCGGTTTCACGGTCGCCCGGTACTACGCGACGCCTTTCACTCCGGTTTGATTGCCGAGGCCGCCCTACTACGAGACGGTGAACGAGCCCTTCATGAAGCTCGCGTGCGGATCGCAGACGTACTTGTAGGTGCCCTTCTTCAGCGTCACCTTCCACGTCGTCGTGCCCTTGCCCGACACGGAGGTGGTCTTGTTGACCCCGGGGCCCGTGAGGCGGAAATTGTGATCGCCGGCCTTGTCCTGCACGGTGATCGTGTACGTGCCGGCCTTCAGCTTCGTCACCTTCTTCCCGCCCTGCGTCAACGAGATGTTGAGCGGGTCGGAGACCGAGGCGACGAGCTTCGGCGTCGCAGCGCCCGCGCCGGTCGCGCCGACAAGAGCGGTGGCGAGCGCAGCAAGTCCTGCGGCCGCAAGTAGGCGTGTGCGGTTCATCGTGCTCCTTCGTCGTTCGGGAATGTCAGGACTCGCTGTCAGACCTCGATGTCAAACCTCGATGTCAAACCTCGGGCCAGCGTAGTCCCGGGTCTTGGGCCGACCGAGCCGGAACCCGACGCGGTTACTCGAGCTCGTCGTCGCCGAACGGATCGTCCTCCGGGCGCCGCGCCGACGGCCGCTCGTGGAACGTGACACCGATCTTCTCGATGCGGTTGCCCTCGACCTCGAGCACGTCGAAGCGCACCCCGTTCCACGAGACGTCGTCGCCCGGCTCGGGCGCCCGCCCGAGCTGACCGAAGACGTAGCCGCCGACGGTGTGGAAATCCTCTTCTGGCAGCGCAGTGCCGAAGCGCTCGTTGAACTCGTCGATCGGGAACATGCCGGGAATGCGGTAGGTGTCCTCGTCGATCTGCTCGATCTGCACCTCGGCGATATCGAACTCGTCCTCGATCTCGCCGACGATCTCCTCGAGCAGATCCTCGAGCGTGAGGATGCCGGCCGTGCCGCCGTACTCGTCGACCACGATCGCGAAGTGCGTGCTCGTCCGCCGGAACTCGTGCAGAAGCGAGGCCAGGTCTTTCGTCTCGGGGACAATGTGCGCCGGCCGAAGCAGCTCCGCGAGCCGCACGTCGGGAAGACCCTTCGTATACATCGCGGAGAAGAGATCGCGCACGTGCAGGATCCCGGCCACGTCGTCGAGCGTCTCGCGGTACACGGGATAGCGCGTATACGGCGAATCGATCACCGCCGCGAGAGCCTCCTCCGGGGGCAGCAAGATGGAGATCGCCACGACTTCCGGCCGCGGCACCATCACGTCGGCCGCATCCTTGTCGGCAAAGTCGAAGACCTTCTCGATCATGCCGCGCTCCTCTTGCTCGATCTCACCCTGCTCCGTGGCACGGGTGAGCAGCATGCGGAGCTCGGCCTCGGACATCGCGTCGACCTCGGCGCCGGGAGGCTCGAGGCCGAACGTCTTGAGCACGAACTCGGTGGAGCGCATGAGCACCCAGACGAGCGGTGCGAACGTCGTGAAGAACGCACGCACCGGAGCCGCTACCGCGAGCGCCGTGCCCTCGGAGTGCCCGAGCGCGATGCCCTTCGGGACGAGCTCGCCGATCACGACGTGCACGAACGTGAGCAACAGGTACGCGAGCGCGATCGCGAGAAACGACGCCATCCAGGGCTCGAAAGCGTGGGCGAGCGCAGTCTCGCCGAGTGCGCCGATGGCGAGCGATGTGAGCGTGACACCGAGCTGCATGGCGGCGATGAACCGCGGCGGGTTGCTCGTGATGCGCAGGACATCGCGCGCGCGCCGGTTGCCCTGATGGTGTAGCTCGATGATCCGTGTGCGCCTGGCCGTCACGAGCCCGTACTCGGCCGCGACGAAGAACGCGTTGAGCAGGATCAGGACTGCAACGCCGACGAGCTCGTAGAGAAGTGTCACGCCCCTTCTCCAGGGGCGTCGGTACTAGGCGGTATCTCGTCCACCAGGCTGCGGCGCAGTATAGGTCACGGCCCGGTCGTCCTCGGTGCGCGCCGCCCGCCCGAGCACGACCAGCCTCTCCAGGTGTGACAGCGTCTCCGCAACGGCGAAGCGCCGCTGAATCGGTTCGAGCTCCCGGCCGAAGAGCGCATGCGAGATCTCGTAGCCGCTGCGCGGCTGCTCGTCGAGCGCCGCCTCGGTGCGGTCGAGGCGCTCGTCGTGGTGCGCGACGATCGCGAGCGCCCGGGCGGCGGGCTCGTGGACTGTCGCACCGTGCCCGCCGTACGACACGCGCGGGTCGAGCTCGGCGACGCGGTGGAGCGAGTCGAGATAGTCGCCAAGCGGATCGGGCCGGCTTTCCGGGTAGAGCCCGACGGCGGGGGTGATCGGCGTGAGGATCGAATCGCCCGCGATGAGCACGCCGTCGCGGTGAAGGCACAGGTGCCCGTCCGCGTGCCCGGGTGTCGCGAGCACATGCCAGCCGTCGATCTCGTCGCCGGGGTCGACGAGCGTCGGGTTCCAGACGAAGCGAACGAAATCCGCAAAGACGTGACCTGACTCGATCATCTCCTGCGCGCGCGCGGGCGGCACGCCGTTGCGCACGAACCACTCGGCGATCCGCTCCGGCCAGTGGTCGGAGCCCCAGACGCGCTCGCACTGGGCGTAGTCGAGGCGCCCCTGGAAGACGGGCGCCCCCGTCGCGCGCGCGGCCGCCTCGGCGCCGCCGACGTGGTCGGGGTGCATGTGGGTGATGAAGATCCGGACGACAGGCCCGTCGACCTGGGCGAGGATCTCCTCCCAGGGCGTCTCCATCAGCCCGAGCCCGGTGTCGACGAGCGTCCAGCCGTCCTCGCCGCGCAGGAAATAGCAGTGGACGTGCATCGGGCCGCTCGGCAGCGACAGGGTCAGCCGCAGGATTCCCGGTTCGACCTCCGTGGGCGTTGAGAACGTATGTTCGATAGCATGGGCCATGAGGCAGATGAACGTCGAGTATCGCGAAGAGCCGTGCCGCTCTGCGCTGAACCGGGTGCAGGGCATGGGGTTCGCCTGGTCGCTGAACCCGTACATGGGCTGCGTCCACCGGTGCACATTCTGTTACGTGCGTGCCTTCGAGCAACGCGCCGAGCGGCCCGCGGACGACCGGTACGGGACGAGCATCAGGGTGAAGACGAACGTCGCGGAGGTCCTGCGCCGCGAGCTCGCGCGGCCCTCGTGGCAGCGTGAAGACGTCGCCATCGGCGCGGCGACCGATCCGTACCAGCCCGCCGAGGGCCGCTACCGCCTCACGCGGGCATGCATCGAGGTGCTCGGCGATGCCGCGACCCCGATCCGGCTGCTGACGCGCGGGCCGATGATCGTGCGCGACATCGACGTGCTCGCGGCCGCAGCGCTGCGGGCCAAGGTGCGGATCATGTTCTCGATCCCGACGATCGATCCGGAGATCTGGCGCCGAACCGAGCCGGGGACCGCCCCACCCCACCAGCGCCTGCGCGCACTCACGCAACTCGTCGAGGCGGGCATCGAGGTCAGCGTCGGCATGGCGCCGATCCTGCCGGGAATCAGCGACAAGCCCGAGCTGCTCGCCGACGTGGTCCGGGCGGCGCGCGAGGCGGGCGCGACGGGCATCTGGGCGAACCTGCTCTACCTGCGATCGGGCACGAAGGAGCACTTTCTCGCAGCGCTCGAGCGCGACTGGCCCGAGCTCCTGCCCGACTACGAGCAGCGCTACGCGCGCCGCGCATACCTCTCGTCCGCCGAAACGGCGCCGTTGCGCGACCACGTTCGCGAGCTCGCCCGCACCCACGGAATCCGCGACAGGCGACGATTCAAGCTCGAGCCGCCGGAGGATCCAGAGCAGCTGCAGCTCGGATTCTGAGCTCGACCGGTACTTGACTTCCGACGCTGGGCCATAGAATCGCGGACTGTGTCTACCAACGAGATCACCTGTCTGATAGTCGACGACCACGAAGTCGTGCGGGAGGGCCTGCGCCTGTCGCTCTCGCGGGCGCCGCACATCCGCGTCATCGGCGAGGCAGCCGACGGCGAGAGCGCGATTGCGCTCGCCGAGCGCCGCCGCCCGAACGTCGTGATCATGGACGTGCGGATGCCCGGCATGGACGGGCTCGAGGCGACGAAGATCCTCACGGAGAAGGTGCCGGACACCGCGGTGCTGATCTTCACGGCGTACAGTGAGCGCAGCCTGCTCAGCCGCGGCCTCGAGTCGGGCGCGAAGGGATACATCCTCAAGGAAGCGCCGCACCAGACGCTCCTGCGCGCGATCGAGAAGGTCGCGGGCGGCGAGGGGTACGTCGACCCCGCGCTCATGCCGGCGTTCCTCACCGGCAAGGACAAGGACGACATGCTCACCGGCCGCGAGCGGGAGATCCTCCAGCTGCTCGCCGACGGGATGTCGAACGCCGACGTCGCGGCGAAGCTCTTCATCAGCCAGGAGACGGTGAAGAGCCACGTCCGGCACATCCTCGCGAAGCTCGAGGCCGACACGCGGACGCACGCGGTCGCGATTGCGCTGCGCGAGGCGATCATCGATTAGGGCGTAGGCGTCAGTTGAGCGACGAGCCTTCGCCGCGCGACGAGACCGAGCAGGTTCTCGCGGCCGAGCAGGACGAACGGCGGCGCATTGCGCTGTTCCTCCACGACGGGCCGGTGCAGTCGCTCGCCGGCGTCGCGCTGATGCTCGACGCGGCGCTCGACTTCATGCGCCGTGGAAAGACGGAGCAGGCCGGCGAGGTGCTCGAGAAGGCGATGTCGCGCACCCGGCTGACGATCGGCGAGCTGCGCGACCTCTCCTTCAATCTCGAGCCCGTCGTGCTGCGCGACCACGGCCTGGCGATGGCGGTGAACGCGCTGGCGCAGGATCGCGGCTCCGAGCACGGCATGAAGATCGAGGTCGACGTCGTCGCCGCCGAGTCGCTCGGCGAGCGCTCCCAGGCGGCGCTGTACCAGATCGTGCGCGAGGCGTTCGAGGGTGCGATCCGCCGCGGGCCTCCCAAGAACGTCTCCGTCCGCGTCGTCGCGACCGCCGACGGCACGCTCGAGGTGACCATCCACGACGACGCGCCGGGCGAACGCCGCAAGCGCTCGCTCGAGGTGCTCGAAGAGCGGGCCCGCACACTGCACGCAGCGTTGTCGGTCGAGCAGGCCGACGACGGGACGACGATGCGACTCGTCCTTCCGACCTACGCCGGCTCGGAGTAAGCTCCCCGCCGACATGGCCGACGGTCACCTGCTCTTCGTCTGGACGACGTCCGGCTACGAGCTCCGCGAGCAGGACGGCGAAGTACCCGCCGTCGGCTCCGAGGTCGAGACGGACGGCCGGACGCTGCTCGTCACGAAGGTCGGCCCCTCGCCGCTGCCACACGACGCGCGGCCGTGCGCGTACCTCGGCCGCTGACGCGTTACCCCGCGAGCTCTTCCGCTGCCGCAAGGCCGAGCACGAGCGCCTGTGCGAGGCCGCTCGCGTAGCCACCAGTGGCGACGCCGCCCGCATCCACACCGGCTGCATAGAGTCCGGGGATCGGTCGGTCGTCCTCCGCGAGCACGCGCGCGCACGTGTCGACTCGCAGCCCGCCCATCGTGTGCGTCACCGCCGCCGCCACGTGCACGGCGGTGCGCGCGCCGGGCGGCGTCTCGAACGGGAGCGCCGCCGCGTCGACGACCGTGCCGCCGACGGCGCGTGCCGCGTCGACGCGCTCCTGCGCGTGCGCGAGACCGGCGTCGTCGAGCACGAACCACGCCGTCGGGCCGATCCTCTGTGCGAGGTCGCTCTCGTGCCAGGCGACGCCGGCCGGCGTGATCTCCCTTCCGTCGTCGGTGAAGATGCGCGCCCACCGGCCGTAGAGCTGCGACAGCGGCACGAAGTCCTCCTCGCGGATGTGCGCGGGCGGCGCAGGCATGACGCGCCCGTAGAACTCCGCCATGCCGTCGGTCAAGCCGGCACCGCGCGCAGCGGCGTAGTCGAGACCGGCGCCGTCGCTCCAGGGATTCGCCCGCAGCAGCAGGCCGCGCTCCTCCGCCAGCCGCCGCGGGAAGCCGCCGGTTGCGAGCACGAGCGGGGCCTCCGCGTCTTCCGGTAGCGGCGTTTCGAGCTCCACGTCGCGTGCGAGCACTTGCGTCAACGCGTGCGGGTCGAACCGTTTCCCGGTCGTCCGCGGGTTTTCCGTGTCCTCCCACACCGGCTGGGCGCCGAGGGAGACGAGCCAGGCGAGCGCGTCGTCGAGCCGTTCCCAGATCAGCCTCTGCAGCTCCTCGTCACCCGCCGGGCACTCTGCGCGGAAGTCCTCCCACTCGAGGTGACGCCAGACGACGCAGCTCGACAGCAGCATCGAGCCGCCGGGCCGCGTTCCCTTCTCGATCAGGCGCGGGCGTAGGCCGAGCTCGCGCGCCCGCGCAGCGCAGACGAGCCCGGCCATGCCGGCACCTGCGATCAGCATTGCGCAGTCGGCCTACGTCAGCGAGAACGTCGGCTTGTGCTCGACGTACTCCACGCGCACCTGTTCGGGGCCGCGAAGGAACACGGCATACGTGTTGGCGGCGTCGACGACGTCGTCGATCTCGACTCCGAGGTCGTTCGCTGCCGCGATGTGCTCGTGGGCGGAGTCGACGAGGACGGCCAGGTGGTTGAGCAGCGGCTTCCCGGGCGCGCCCGGCTTTCCGGGCTGGAACTCGACCCAGGCTCCGCCGACCTCGACGCGCGGACATCCGGACGGCCCCGGTGCGGCGGGCGCAAACCCGAGCGAGCCGTACTCCGCGGAGGTCTCCTCCGGGTTCGCGGAGAGCAGCGCGACGTGGTCGAGGTCGTACTCGACATCGGTGACCGCCTCGACGAGCCCGAGGCGCACGCCTTCGGTGAGCTCGAAGTAGGCCTCGCCCTCGCGCGGCCGATCCAGCTCGAGGCTCGCAGGGAGCCGGTCGAGGGCGGCGGCGAGATCGGACACGCGGAAGGCCACGTGGCCGAGCGCCCCGCGCTCGCGCGGGCCCTCCGCATCGAACAGCGTGATCTTGCCGCGGCGGGCGTTCGAGCCGAGGAGCGTGAAGCGCTCGGTCTGGTCGATGACGTGCAGGCCCAGGTACGCCGTGACGAAATCCGCGATTGCGCTGCGGTCGGCGACCCAGTAGGCGACGTGGTCCAGCTTCGTCGGATTCATGGCCTCGACGTTACCCGCATGACACCTGGTTACGCGTCGCTTCTTTGGCTACTTGCGCCGGTCCACCGCGCGCTGCAGCTTGTCCTTCGTCATCTTCGAGCGCCCCTCGATGCTCATGCGCTTCGCCTCGTTGTAGAGCTGTGCCTTCGTGCGGCCCTTCGGCCGGTTCGTGCCCGAGCGAAGGCCGCCGCGCCGGCCCGAGGAGATGTCGGTGCGCGAGAGACGCGAGGACGTCTTCGCCTCGCCCTTCCGCGCGCGCTCCTTGTTCACGGTCCGCGCCGCGATCTCCTCGGCCTTCTCCTCGGGAGCGCCTCGGTCCTCGAGGTTCTCCTTGATGTGCTCGTACTGCCGTTCCCGCTTCTTCGACCACGCCTGCTGCGGCATGCCGAATCACCCCCTACTCGTCTTTCAGGGGAAACGGACGGGAGTCCGCAGGAGTTACGCCTCGTCGAGCGGCTTGTTCTGGACGTTGTGCTCGGTCGCATACGCGTCCGTGAGCTGGTTCACAACGTCCATGCCGTCGCTGTAGGCGTAATTGATCTTGACGAAGGGTGCCCATTTGTCCGGCAGCGCATCCTCGGGGAAGATCGCCTCGACGGGGCACTCCGGCTCGCACGCGCCGCAGTCGATGCACTCCTCGGGGTCGATCACGAGCATGCGATTGGCCTCGTGGATGCAGTCCACGGGGCAGACGTCCACGCAGGACTTGTCTTTGATGTCGATGCAGGGCTCGGCGATGATGTAGGTCACGGGCCGTACTCTAGCGACGCGTTTAGGGCCAGAACCGGAGAACCGACGCGCCGCTTACGCGGACGGAGTGAGCTCTGCCACGAGCTCCCGGCAGCGCTCCACGAGCGCCGACTTCACGATCACCTGGTCGAAGCCTGCGGCGTGCGCGGCACGCAGGCCGGCCGTGTCGGTGTGGTTCGTGTACCCGAGGATCGGAACGTCCGGATACGTCTCGGCCACTTCCTCCGCATCGACGCGCGCGATGTCCACGATCACGAGGTCCGGGCTCTCGGTGTGGTCGACCGTGATCAAGCGGTGGCCGGTCAAGAGCGCGTCGAGCTTGCCTCGAAAGAAGAGGTCGACCCCGCACAACAGGATCGTTGCCACACCTGCAGCGTATCTACCGGATGCGGTATCTCTCAAGCCGTGGACAAATTGGAGCTGGGCCTCGACCTGATCCGGCAGGGCCGGTACTTCGAGGCGCACGAGGAGCTCGAGCTCGTCTGGCGGGCCGCCGAGCCCTCGGAGCGGGACTTCTACCAGGGGCTCGTGCACGTCGCGGTGGCGTGGTACCAGGCGGGCCGAGGCCGGCCGGTGGCGACGGCGAGCCAGCTCGAGAAGGCCTCCCGGCGGCTCGCCGCGTTCGTCCCGGAGCACCGCGGGGTCGACGTCGCGGGCGTGCTCGCCCAGGTCGAGACGGCGCGAGACGTCGTCCGTGGCGGCTCGCTTCGACTGAACGAGCCGATCATTTAGGGCGAGGTCAAGCCGACGTCCTCGAGCGCGCGGTTCAGCGCGACGTGCAGCCACCAGTCGCGGTGGAAGAAGAGCAGGAGCCCGAGCGCGACGAGGACGAGCCCGCTTGCGACCTGGATCAGGAGATAGCGGTCGCGGAACCAGCGGAAGGCGCCCATCGCGCGGGCGAACGCGATCCCGGCGACGAGGAAGGCGGCGCCGAGGCCGAGCGCGTACGCCGCGAGCAGGGCGGCTCCGCGGAGCACCGTGCCCGTGTCGCTCGCCAGCACGAGCACTGCGGCAAGCACGGTGCCGATGCACGGGGCCGCGCACACGGCGAACGCGCCGCCGAGGAGCACGCCCGAGCCGCGTCGCCGCGCGCCGGTGAGCAGCCCCGGCGCGACGATGCGCTCGGGCACGGGCAGCAGCCCGACGAAGCCGAGGCCGAGCACGACGAGCACGAAGCCCGCGACCTCCGCCTGCGTCCGCCCCGGCAGCGAGCTACCGATTGCCGCGGCGCCTGCGCCGAGCACGACGAACACGACCGTGAAGCCGAGGATGAACGGGATGCTCGCGACGAGCACGCGACGCGTGGTCCCGCGCTCGCCAAGGCTTCCCGGCTCGACGCTCGACAGTGCCGAGAGGTAGCCGGGCACGAGCGGCAGCACGCACGGAGTGATCACCGACGCGAAGCCGGCGAGGAAGGCGATCGCCAGCCGCGCGATCATCAGTCCAGGTGCGCGAGCAGCTCGTCGAGACGCTGCTCGTCTGCCGCGTCGAGCTCGCCCGCCGCAGGTGGTGCGCCTTCGTCGCTTCGACGGCTCCACCGCCAGACGCCGGCTGCGAGGACCGCCGCGCCGAGGATGATTCCGCCGAGCGGGAGCCACCAGGCGAGCAGGTCGAAGCCCTTGCGCGGCGGCGCGGCGAGGATGCCTGCGCCGAAGTTCGCGACGAGCTCGGAGCGGATCTGATCGGCTGTCCAGCACTGCGCGATTCGCTTCTGGATCTGGGCCTCGATGCGAAGAGCGGCAGGCGAGCTCGACTGGTCGAGCGTCGTATGACAGGTGGGACACATGATCTGCCCCTCGAGATACGCAAGTGACGTACGCGGCTGCACACACGCTGCGGCGGCCGGGCCGGCGAGCACGCCCGCGGCAACCACGACCGCCGCGAGCCGGGCGATCACGGCTGCAGCGCCGCCTCGACCCCGGTGCGGAAGGCGGCGGCCTGATGCACCACGGTGCCGACGATGTGGGAGCCGACGAGGCGTCCACGGCGATCGATGAAGTACGTCTCCGGCACCGCGCTCACGCCGTAGCGGTCGGCGACGTTCCCGGAACCGTCCTGGACGCTCGGATACGTCACGCCGTGATGCGCGAGGAACGTGCGCGCGTCACTCGTCACGTCGTTGTAGTCGACGCCCACGAAGACGACGCCCCGCTTGCGGTACTGCTGCCACGCCTGCTCCAGCATCGTCGCCTCGCCCTTGCACGGAACGCACCACGAAGCCCAGAAGTTGAGCACGACGGGCTTGCCGCGCAGCGACGCGAGATCGAGCTTCCCGGCGGCGTCGACGCGGCGCAGAGAGAAGCTCGGCGCCGGTCCGCCGATCTTCGGAGCGGACGGCCGGTGCGTCAGCCGCCAGACGAGCAAGCCCAGCAATCCCGCGACCACCGCGAGTGCGACGACCTGGCCCGAGAGCTTCAGTGCGCGCATCAGGCCCCGACGATATACACGGGCGTGCCCACGTCCACGTGGTCGAACAGCCATTCGGCCTGCGGGATGTGCATGCGGACGCAGCCGTGGGAGAGCGAATAGCCGATCGAGCCGTCCTGCGGCGTGCCGTGGATGCCGACCCCCGGCGAGCTGATGCCCATCCAGCGCGTGCCGAGCGGGTTGTTCGGGCCCGGAGGCGTCGGCTTCTCGCCCTTCGCCCACGGGGACGCCGGCGGATACCACCAGGGGTTCTTCCACTTGACCACGATCTGGAAGCGGCCGAGCGGGGTCGGATAGATCGTCTGACCCGTGGCGACCGCAAACTGGCGCACCGGCCGCATGCCGTTGTAGAGCGTGAGCAGGTTCGACGCCCGGCGGATGACGACGACAGGGCCGAACGAGCTCTCCGCGACCTTCGGCTTCAGATCCTTCGCCGGCACCGTGATCGGCGCCCGCGTTCCGTGCACCACCTCGTCGGACACCGCAGCGGCGGTCGCGGCACGGTTGACGCGCAGCCCGGCGACCGACGGCGTGACGACGGGCTTGAAGTTCCGGAAGAGGAGCCTCGAGTCGGTGGGCTTGCGGTCGAATCGTGCAGCGATGCGCGCGACGAACGCGTCGAGCGCGGGCCTGTTCACGGAGGCGCGCAGGCCGAGCGTCGTGTTGGGCGCAACGGTGAGCGCCTTCGCGACCGCGGAATCCGCCGGGACGGTCGCCCCGAGCAGATCGGGCGTCACGCTGATCGTCGTGCGGGCGATCCGCAGGACGACAGGCCGCTGGAACGCGGTCAGCACGGCCTGCACGGCGACGTCGGGAGCCATTCCGCCGACGGCGACGGCGCCCACCGTGACGCCGTCAGGGATCACCTGGGCCGGGATCGTCGTCGTGCCGGTGGTCGTCGTGCCGGTGGTGGTCGTGCCGGTGGTGGTCGCCGTCGTGGTCGTCGCGGGGGGCGGCGTATCGGCGAGCACGGACGCCGCCAGGACGCCCGCCGCCAGCACGGCGAGCAGAAACGCAAACGTGATGGTGGCGCGTCGTTTCACGAGGCTACGGCCGGGGGGCGAGGATCCGCGGATCGTCGGTGATGATACCGTCGATACCGCTTGCGACCAGGGTAGTTGCGAGCTCAGCCTCGTTCACGGTCCACACATATACCGCCGCCCCACTCGCGTGGCAGGCGGCGATCGCGGCGGGCGACACGACCGCCCAGTTGAGGGTCGCGGCCTTCGCGCCGGACGCACGAAGGCAGCGCGTCAACCGCCGTGGCGCGAGCGCGCGCAGGAGGGCTAGGCCGGGCCGCACGACCGGACGCAGCAGCGGGCGCTCGGAGACGCCGAGGCGGTCTTCCGGATACGTGAACGACCGCGGCAGCTCGGGCGCGGCGGCGGCGAACGCGCCGAGAATCGACAGCGAGTACGAGCTCACGAATGCCCGGCGGAGGAGATCGCGCCGGCGCAGAGCCTCGACGATCGCGGCCTCGTTTCCGGCGACCTTCACGTCGAGCTGCACCGCAATGCCCAGCCGGTCGACGAGACCGAGGGCGTCGTCGAGCAGCGGCGCGCCGTCCGGGACGGCGGGCCCATGGGCGAGGACGAGCGCTCCGTCACCGCGTTGCAGCACGTCGAGCTCCACCGCGTCCACTCCCGCGGCGGCGGCCGCCTCGACGGCGGCCAGGCTGTTCTCGGCCGCAAGCGCAGCGGCGCCACGATGGCCGATGCGCACGATCTCGTGCTCGCCGCGCCGTAGCTCGAGGGGCGTCACTCCGTGCGGCGGATGACGACGACCGCGACGTCGTCGCCGAGGTCGCCGCCGGCGAAGCTGCGGCAGCTCTCGGTGACGGCGACCGCCAGCTCGCGCGGCGCGAGATCGCGATTCGCCGAGAGCAACGCGTCGAGGCGTTCCACGCCGTAGAGCTCGCCGTCGTTGCGCGCCTCGATCACGCCGTCCGTATAGACGACGAGCACCGAGCCGTTCGGCAGGTCCGCGTGCACCGCCTCGTACTCCTGCCCCGAGTCGATGCCGAGCACCAGCCCTTTGGCCTCGAGGCCGGCGACGCTTCCGTCGGGGAGCACGAGCCGGGGGGCGGGATGACCCGCGCTGGCGCACGACACCTTCCCGTTCACGCCATCGACGGCGAGGTACGCCATCGTGATGAACTTGCCGGGCGCAATCTCGTCGACGACCACGTCGTTCGCCGATGCCAAGAAGTCGCCGGGCTCCGGGTGCTCGCGTGCAAGCGACCGGAAGACGAACTTCGCCATCGCCATGTCGGCCGTCGCCTCGACCCCGTGACCGGTCACGTCGCCGAGCACGACTGCGAGCCGGCCGTCATCGAGCGTCAGGAAGTCATAGACGTCGCCGCCGACGTCGACGTGCGCGGACGACTCGTACACCTCGCCGACCTCCAGGCCCGCGACGTCGGGTTGCGCATGGGGCAGCAGGGATCGCTGCATCGTGTCTGCGAATTCCTTCTGCTGCTGATACAGCCGCGCGTTGTCGATCGCGAGCGCCGCCTGTCCGGCAATCGCGAGGGCGACGTCGATCGTCTCCGCCGTGATCGGGTTGCCGGGCCGGAACGAGAAGATGCTGAGCGACGCGATCACCTCCGCGGGCGTTCCCACCGGTACGACCGCGCCGGTCCACCCCTTCTCGAGGAACGGGCCGAGCAGGTCGTGCTCGCGACCGACGCGATACGGCGCGGCGTCGCGGAACAACCGCTGGGTCAAGGCAGCACCGAACGGCTGCGGGCGGAAGAGAATCGTGCGCACCGCGTCCACGAGCTGTGCGTCCTTCACGTGGATCGCGCGCGGCACGAGGTGCTCACGACGTTCATCGGGCATCCGGAGCACCGCCGCATCGACGTCGAGCACGTCGACCGCCGTCTCGGCGAGCGCCTCGAGCGTCGTCTCGAGCGAGAGGCTCTGCGCGAACGACCGGGAGATCTCGTAGAGGGCGCGCAGGCGCTTGGCCGCCTCACGTTCCGACGCGAGCGCAGTCTCGCGCTGCGTGCTCAGCTCCGCGGTCTGCTCGTGTAGCTGGGCGTTCTGCACGGCGACGGCAAGCTGTCCGGCGAGCGCCGCGAGCAGCGCCGCCTCGTTCTCGGTCGGCCGGCGACCGCGCTGCGGATAGACCGCGAGCAGGCCGATCACCTCGTCGCGCACCATCAGCGGCACGGCGAGCGCCGCGTCGATCCCGGCCTCGCGCGCCGCGTCGCGCGCCTCGCGCAACCGCTCGTCCTGCCAGGCGTCTGCCACCTCGACGACCGGGCGGCCGCGGCCCGTCCCGAGGGCGACCTCGAGCAGGCGCTCCGCGACCCGCGCGTGCGGCCCGGCGAGGCCGCGACCGGCGGCAGGCATGAGCCGGTCCTCCTGCGCACGGAGGTAGACCGCGACGTGCTCGACGGCGAAGAGCTCCGCGAGACGGTCGACCGCCGTCTCGAGTGTGTGCGCGAGCGACAGCTGCGCAGTGGCCTGGCCCACCACCGCGAGCAGAGCGCGCGTCCGGTCGAGCTCGACCCCGAGCATGCGAGCGCGCGCGCTCGAGCGCAGCGCATGCGCAACCCGCACGCCGAAGGTCGTCAGCCGCACGAGCTGCTCGGCGTCGGGCGCGTCATCGGCAGCGAACAGGAGCTGCAGAACTCCGACCGCCGGCTGACCGAGCGGGAGCGTCGTCGAGACGCCGCACGACGCCGGCAGCTGCTTGGACGCGACAGGCCTGACCGGCCCTCCCTCCTCGAGGGCCGCACGTGCGAGCTCGCCCACCGGGACGAGGTCCTCGGCGGGGTCGAGACCGTACGACGCCGTCAGCTCGAGCTCGCCGTCCTCGCCGCGCGCCCAGAGCAGGCCGACGGATGCGCCGATGATCGTGGCCGCGACCCGGACGAGCTCGTCCGACGTGTGAGACTCGTCGAGCGCGGCTGCGAGCGCCTCGCCCGCGAGCTCGAGCGCCGGCCGTGCGAGCGCGACGACCGCACCGTGGGGCCCCGTGGAGAAGGCCCGCAACGTCAGGGCGGCGTAGGCGGCGACGAGCTCGACGCCGACCCGCTCTGCCACGGTGAACGCACCACCGGCCCGGTAGAGCTCGAGCGTCGCCGCCGTCCCGTCGGCTTCGACCGGGACGAGCAGGACGGTTCTCGCACCCACGCGGCTCGCCGCGCGGCGGACGGCGTCGGGCATGTCCTCGAGCGAAGCGAGCAGCTCCGTGGGCATCTCGTCCGCGGGCACGAACGTTCCTCCGAGCTCCGCGGCGAGGGCATCCGTCGCCGAGACCGCGACGGCCTCGAACCGCTCCGTTCCGGAGGCGCGGACGCGGACCAGGGCAACCTCGGCGCCTGCGACCGCGCGGGCCGCGTCGACGAGCTCCGCGAGGGCGCCGGCAAGCGAGCCCTCTCCTGCAGCCGACGCGACGGCACGCGTAAGAGCGGACAGGGCCCCCACGGGAACGCCTGCGCCGCCTGTCGGAACGTCGTGATCGGTCTGGGCGATCATCGTCAGTGGCCCCCTGGAGTATCGCCCCACCGGCGGGGGCCTTACAATTTGGCCTGTGGCCCGGCCGATGCCCAGCGAACCGCTGCCCGAGGACCCTCGAACCGTAGTCGGCGACGACGCGCCGCTCGACCCGGACGCGATCGAGCTCCGCTATCGCTACCACCGCGCCCGGCGCCATGCGCGGGTGAACCAGAAGCAGGAGACGCGGCTCGCCCGCTACCGCTTCTACATCGTGATGCTCGTGCTGATCGCGCTCGCCGTCGCATTCGCGATCGGCAGCTGGCACGAGATCCAGCGCCTCTTCGGCCTATAAACGGCCCCTGCTACTGCAACTGCTTCGCGGCGCGACGCCTGAAGGCGCCCCAGCCGCCCTGCTCCCAGTGGGTCCCGCTGCACATGGGGCAGCGCGGCAGCTCCCGCTGGACGACCACCCCGTAGCCGCAGCTGCTGCAGTGGTACTCGCCTGCCGCCGCCTCACCGGTCTCCAGGAAGCCGACGAAGCCACACGACTCCAGCAGCTCGACGTCATGACCCGACCCCTCAGGCATGTGCTCCCCTTTGTTCGTCGACCCTCATTTGCACGCAGCTTGGGGAATTTCCCCATACTGCGACCTGTGCAAACGCCCGAGCCCACATATCCCCCCGATCTCGGCCCGGACCCGCTGGAGCCGCGCCACGGCTCGCGCGCGGTCGTCCCCGGCTACTGGGGCGAGCGCCTGGCCTGGGTCGCCGGACTGGTGCTCGCGGTCTCGGCCTTCACCGATTGGTACGCCGGAAGCCAGGCCGACGGCCTGACGCTCGCCGTCACCGGCTGGCACACGGGCGCGCTCGGCAAGCTCGTCTTCTTCATCGGGCTCGCGACGCTGATCCTCGAGGCGCTACGCGAGGCGGGAATCGAGCTGCCCGCGACCGTTCCCGAGAGCCTGGTGCTGATCGGCTTCGGATCGCTCGCGACGATCTTCATCCTGATCCGGCTGCTCTCGATCCCCGACACGTTCTTCGACACGGCGAACCGCGGGATCGGAATCTTCATCAGCCTCGTCGCGGCCGTCGCGCTGATAATCGCCGGCCTGCTCCGCGCCGCAGAAGAGCTGTAACCGCGAGCCCGACGGCGACGCCCAGGACGATGCCGCCGACCACGTCGAGCGGCCAGTGCACGCCGACGTAGATCCGCGAGAATCCGATCGCCAGCGCCAGCAGGTAGAACGCCGGCGCCGCGCGCGGCACGAAGAAGCTCAGCACCGTCGCACAGGCGAAGCTCGTCGAGGTATGGCCAGACGGGAACGATGATCCGCTCGGCACTCCCACGAGCGCATGCGGATTGGCGTAGCGAAGTGGCGGCCGCTCGACCCCGATCGCAGCCTTCAAGGCGCTGGCGAGGCTGTTCGCCGCAAGGTCCGCGAGCCCGACGGCGATGAAGACCGACGCCCTGCGCCACACGATCGCAAGACCCAGCGCAATCAGCAGCCAGACCGCGCCCCACGTCCCGATGCGCGTTAGCCAGATGAAGACCTCGTCGAGCGGATGCCAACGATGGTGGACGACCCACCGTTCCCAGCGACGGTCGAACCCAGTCAGGCCGGTCCCATCTTCAGACCGGGACGATCTGCTTCGTCTGGTCGATCAGGTGCTGCAGGTCGAACGGCTTGCCGACGAAAGCCTGCGCGCCGCTCGTCGCCGCCAGCGCCTGCGCCTGCTCGTCGACCTTCCCGCTGAACATCACGACCGGAATCGAGCCCGCGCCGTAGCGCTCCTGCACGCGCCGCAGCATCTCCCAACCGTCGACGTGCGGCATCATCACGTCGAGCAGGATCAGATCCGGCTTCGCCTCCTCGATCGCCGCGAGGCCCTCGTCGGCGCCGCCCGCCTCGCGCACGAGATAGCCCTCGAACTCGAGGTTGACGCGCACGAGCTCGCGCACCTTCTCGTCGTCGTCGACGAGCAGGACGAGCGGCCCGGCCTTCGGCTTGCCGCCGGGCCCCGACCGGTCGAGGAACGCCTCCAGGTCGGCGCGGCGGTACCTGCGGTGGCCGCCCGGGGTGTAGAAGGCGGGCACCCGGCCCTGGTCAGACCACTTGCGAATCGTGCTCTGCGCCACGCCCAGGAAGCGCGCGGCTTGCCCGAGGGTCAACCATTCACTGTCGTCTCTGTGTGCCATTCGGGGGGATTCTGGCCAAAGCTGCCGGTTTTTACACGAAGGATCCGTCAGGGATGGATCGTTCGCACCGATGTGTGCGTGATTCCGGGCGTCGGATTGTCGTGCAGCGCCTCTCCGACGGCGACCCCGGCCCCGAAGAGTACGGCCGCCAGCGCGAGTCCGACGAGCCAGAGCAGCGGCCGTGAGCGTGGTGCGCCGCGACGGGAACGGCGTTCAACATGCGTGATCATCGTTGGAGGTAGTCCACTGCGCCGCGCTGATACGCGTAGAACGCCGCAGCGAGCACGAGCGCGAGGTCGCGGGGCCAGCCACGCGAGGGCGCCCGTTCCTCGACCGTGGCGCGCGCCCAGCGGTCGGCATCCCGGTAGGCATTGGCCAGCTCACCAAGGGTGAAGGTCTGACCCACTTGCTTGCGCAACTCGTCGATCACGAGCTCGACCTGCTGGACGAGCGTGCGGTAGCGGCGAGCGTCGCTCCGCTCGGCTTCGAGGCGACGGTTGCCGTCCTCCCACTCCTGTCGGATCAGGCTCAATGCGTCGAGGGACACGGGCCGCGACTCTAGCGAGCCGCATCCATGCAGCAGCGGTCCGGCCACAGCGGCTCCAGCTCGACGACGATGCGGCGGCCGAGCTCGTAGCCGGGTCGGGCGAGGGCGAACGCCGCGTGCGCGTGCAAGCACTTGAGCGAGCCTGACCCGCGCCCGGCGCCTCCGACGCCAAGGTCGAGCGACGCGCCGCCGTCGAGACCCGTCTGGCCGCCGGCGAGCTCCCGTCGCACGATGCGCGACTCCTCGTGAGCCGCCTCAAGGCTCGCGGCGAGCTCGGGATCGTCGTGCGCCGCGGCGCTCCAGCGCTCGACGCCGCCGGCGGCCTCGAGCCGCGAGATCGCGGCGACCAGATGCCGGCACGTCACGTAGTACGTCGTGGGGAAGGGCTCGCCCTTCGGGTCGTACGGGCGCTGCTCGGTGATCGCCGGCCGCCCGAACGGGCAGCGCACGACGACGCGGCCGAATGCGCGCGGCTCACGGCCGATCTGGCGGGCGACGTCGGCTCTATCCACGTCTGCGTCACGGTCAGCCACCGTGAGCCATCATGCTGGCCCGCAGGCGCTTCCGCCACTGCTGGACGCCCTTGACGATGAAGAGGTGCTCGCCCTTCCGCACGTACCCGAGCGCACGCGCCTCGCGCGACAGCGTCGCGAGCGACGTCGACGATCCGAGCCTCCGCTCGAGCTGCGCCTTGTCGGCCTGGAGCGTGTGCACGATCTGGCTGCGGTGCCCGAGCTCGGAGCGCGCGTCGACGTACGCCTTCAGCGGGCGGTAGTAGAGCAGCGCGACGAGCAGGAACGCTCCGACCGCAAGCCAGCGGCGAAGCACGATCGAGCGCGCGGGACGGCGACCCTTACGAGGCATCCGAACGCATTTCGCCCCCGGACGCCGCGAACCTCCTCAGCGCTTCTCAACCGGCGTCAGGCGATGTCGACCTTGATCACGTTCGTCGAGCCCGGGATGTTCACCGCGGTGCCCGCCGTGATCACGACGCGGTCGCCCGCCTCGAGGAAGCCGGCCTCGCGGGCCGCGCTGATCGAGGCCGACCAGAGCTGCTCGATGTCGGGGCACTCCTCGATCAGGATCGGCGTCACGCCCCACTCGAGCGCGAGCTGGCGCATCGCCCAGTCCTTGTGCGTGAGCGCGACGATCGGCCTACGCGGGCGCAGCCGGGCGACGGCGGACGCGGTGCGGCCCGTAAACGTCGGGACGAGGATCGCGGCGGCGCGCAGCGCCTCGGCGATGTCGCAGGCTGCGTTCGACATCGCGCCGCCGATCGTCGGGTTCTGCCCGGCCTCGGGGATCTCGTGGCGGTAGCCCATGCTCGGCTCGATCGCGCGTGCGATCCGGTCCATGTACGCGACCGCCTCGACCGGATACTCGCCCATCGCCGTCTCGCCGGAAAGCATCAGCGCAGACGTCCCGTCGAGGATCGCGTTCGCGACGTCGCTCGCCTCGGCGCGAGTGGGCTCGGCCGAGTGGATCATCGTCTCGAGCATCTGCGTCGCAGTGATCACCGGCTTGCCACGCTCGAGCGCCTTCAGGATGATCCGCTTCTGCAGGAGCGGCACGAGAGCCGGCCCGATCTCGACCCCGAGGTCTCCGCGAGCGACCATGACGGCGTCGGTCTCCGTGAGGATGTCGTCGAGCACCTCGACCGCCTCGGACTTCTCGATCTTCGAGATCACGCGAGCGTGCGCGCCGGCCTGCTCGATCAGCGCGCGCAGGTCACGAACGTCGGCTGCCGAGCGGACGAAGGAGAGCGCGACGTAGTCGACACCGAGCTGGAGCGCGAACTCCAGGTCGGCGATGTCCTTGCGCGTCAGCGACGGAATGGGCAGCGGGACGCCCGGCAGGTTGACGCCCTTGTGCGACGTGATGCGGCCACCGATCACGACGGTGCACAGCGCACGGCCGCGCTCGACGCCTTCCACTCGCAGCCGGACGAGGCCGTCGTCGATCAGCACGTCGTGGCCCGCCTCGAGCACGTCGCCGATCACGGCAGGTGCAATCGGCAGCTCTCCGTCGGTCGCGAACTCCTCGGCACAGATCGTCACCTTCGTGCCCCGGGCGAGCACGACCGGCTCCTCGAGGGCGCCGATCCTGAGCTTCGGCCCCTGAAGATCGGCGATCAGCGCGATCGGGCGGCCGACCTCGGCCTCGATCTCGCGCACGCGCCGCGCGCGCCGACCATGGTCGTCATGTGTGCCGTGCGAGAGATTCAGCCGCGCTGCGTCCATGCCGGCCGCCACGAGCGCGCGGATCTGCTCAGGAGAGTCCGACGACGGGCCGAGTGTCGCGACGATCTTCGTGCGGCGTTCCGGAACCACTGAGCCCAGGTTAGCCACGCGCACGGGGAAACGCGTCCCAGCCCGGATAGGTCGCGCGGCTACCGAGCTCTTCCTCGATGCGGAGCAACTGGTTGTACTTCGCAACACGGTCGGAGCGTGCAGGAGCGCCCGTCTTGATCTGGCCCGTACCGAGCGCGACCGCGAGATCCGCGATCGTCGAGTCCTCCGTCTCGCCCGAGCGGTGCGACATGACGGCCGTGTAGCCGTTCGCCTGTGCGAGGCGCACCGCCTCGATCGTCTCGGTGAGCGTGCCGATCTGGTTGACCTTCACGAGGATCGAGTTGCCCACACCGCGCTCGATGCCCTGCTGCAGGCGGGCCGGGTTCGTGACGAAGAGGTCGTCGCCGACGAGCTGCACCGACGAGCCGAGCTCGGCCGTCAGCGTCTTCCACGCATCCCAGTCGTCCTCCGCGAGACCGTCCTCGATCGAGACGACGGGATATGCCTCGACGATGCCGCGCCAGAATGCGGGCATCTCGGCGGAGGAGAGGTCGCGCCCCTCGAAGCGGTAGCGGCCGTCCTCGTAGACCTCGCTCGTAGCCGGGTCGAGCGCGATCGCGATGCGGTCACGGTGCCCTGCGCGCTCGGCCGCCTCGAGCACCGCCTCGATCGCGGCCTCGCTCGACTCGAGATCGGGCGCAAAGCCGCCCTCGTCGCCGATGCCGGTCGCG
Source organism: Actinomycetes bacterium (assembly GCA_025964535.1). GTDB lineage: Bacteria > Actinomycetota > Thermoleophilia > Gaiellales > Gaiellaceae > Palsa-739. Next base: position 21,922 of record JAOPYX010000314.1, read on the forward strand.
AGGCCGCGGTCGCCGAGCACCTTCTTGAGTGCGTGGTAGACCTCGGTTCCGATCCGCAGCGCCTCTGCGAACGACTCGGCGCCGGCCGGTACGACCATGAACTCCTGCAGGTCGATCGAGTTGGCCGCATGTGCGCCACCGTTGATCACGTTCATCATCGGGACGGGCAGCGTTGCGCCCTCGCCGTCACCGAGGTACCGGAAGAGCGAGACGCCGGCGTCGGCCGCTGCGGCCTTCGCGTTGGCAAGCGAGACGCCGAGAATCGCGTTCGCGCCGAGGCGGCCCTTGTTGGGCGTGCCGTCGAGCTCGATCAGCGTCCGGTCGAGCGCCTCCTGGTCGGCCGGGTCGAGACCGTGCACCGCCGTCGCGATCTCTCCGGTGACGTTGGCGACGGCCTGCGTCACGCCCTTCCCGCCGTAGGCCTCTCCCCCGTCCCGCAGCTCGACGGCCTCGTGTGCTCCGGTCGACGCCCCCGATGGGACGGCGGCGCGGCCGGATGCGCCAGAGTCGAGGAGCACGTCCACCTCCACCGTCGGGTTTCCCCGGGAGTCGAGGATCTGGCGGGCGTGCACGCGGGCGATCTGGCTCATTCGGTCGTCTCCTTGGCAAGGTCGAAGTAACGGTCCTGCTGCTCGAGCGGCAGCTCGCTCCAATTCTCGCCGCTGTCGCCGGCGAGCTTCTCCGCAGTCTCGACGCGCGTGCGGAAACGATCCGCCGCGCGACGCAGCTCGAGCTCCGGATCGACGTCGAGCTTGCGCGCGACGTTGACCGCCGCGAACAACACGTCGCCGAGCTCCTCGGCGCGCCGCTCGGGCGAGTCGAGGTCGTCCTTGAGCTCACGCAGCTCGTCGTCGAGATCGGCGACGGCGCCCGCCACGTCCGGGTACTCGAAGCCGACGGACTTCGCCCGCTGCTGCACCTTGCGCGCGTACAGCAGGCCGGGCAACGCGGCAGGCACGTCGTGGAAGACGCCCTCGCGGCCTTCCTGCTCCCGCTTGATGCGGTCCCAGTTCTCCTTCACACGGTCCGGCGTCTCGGCCGCGGCGTCGCCGAAGACGTGCGGATGCCGCCGGACGAGCTTCTCGTGGATCAGCCGCGCCACTTGCGCGAGGTCACCCTTGCCACGCTCCTCGAGCAGCAGCGCGAGAAAATACACCTGGAAGAGCAGGTCACCGAGCTCGTCGAGGAGCTTCGCATCGTCGTCCGCAAGCGCCGCGTCGGCGACCTCGTAGGCCTCCTCCACGGTGTGCGGAACGATCGTGCGAACGGTCTGCTCCCGGTCCCAGGGACACTCGCGCCGCAGCCGCTCGGTCAAACGCTGCAGATCGAGGAGGGCCTGCTCCAGGCCCTCCACGCTAGCCGGTGGTGGTCGCCGGAGCCGTCGTCACAGCGGTCGTGGCGAGCGGCGTGTACCCGGTGCGGTACGCGATCTTCTTCGCGTACTCCTTGTTGACGTCGTCGACCCACTTGTTGATCGCGTCGGTCTTCTTCGTCTGCAGCAGCTGGGTCGAGATCGACGCCTTGACGTCCTTCAACGGCTGCTGCGTCGCCGGCTTGGTGTCGGAGAGCGCCTGGATGATGTGCCATCCGTATGTCGTGTGCACCGGCGCCGAGAGCTCATTCTTCTTCAGCGAGAACGCAACCTTGTCGAACGGCGCGACGGTCTGGCCCTTCGTGATCGTCAGCTTGCCACCCTGCGCGGCGGAGCCCGGGTCCTTCGAATACTTCTTGGCGAGCTTCGCGAAGTCGGCCCCGCCCTTGAGCTGGGTCTCGATGCTGTCGGCGAGCTTCTTGTTGTTCACCAGGATGTGGCGGACGTCGCGGCTCGCGGCCTTCGAGTACGTCGACTTGTGCGCGTCGTAGTAGGCCTTGATGTCTGCGTCGGTGACCTTCACGGCGCCGGTCACCTTCGCGTAGAGCTTCTCCGAGAGGATCTGCCCGTGCAGGTTGAGCGCGAGCAGCGGCTCGGTGAGCCCCTGCGCCTTCAGCTGCTGCTTGTACTTGGCGTCGTTGCCGGCGAAGTACTGCTTCTTGATCTGCGCGATCCGCGCCTGGACGTCCTTGTCCGTCACGGTGATGCCGAGGGACTTGGCCTTCTGCTCGAGCTCCGACTGCTGCACCAGGTACTTCATCGTCTGATCCTGGAGCGCCTTGTACTGCGAGGTGCCCGGCTTCGGGAACGGCGTCTTGCGCGCGACGTACGCGCTTTTCGTGCCGTCCATGAGCAGCGTGAACTCGCTCTTCGTGATGTTGGCGCTGCCGACCACGGCAACGGAGTCGGAAGGCACAGCCTTTGTCGAGCCGCCACCGCAGCCTGCGAGGACGACGGCGACGACGGCCAGAAGCGCGAAAAGAGGAATGAAGCGGAGCAGTCTCATTGGGATCCCAGGGCTCGGATGGCGAGAATAAGGCCGGTACAGCCGCGAAGGTTTACGCCTCACGCTGCCTGACGGGCTTCCAAGATAGCATCGACGAGCCGGATCGCCTGCGGGAAACCGTCCTCGCTGCGAAGGGTCACCTCGCTGCTGCCGGTCGAGTAGACCGCCGTGTGGATGCGGCTCCGCAGCTCCCTCAGCTCCTGCGAGCCGAGGACGAGCCGGCCGACGGTGGCCTTCCCGCCGCGGAAGACGAGATAGTCGGCGCCGAGCAGGGCGATCTTGATCTTCGCCTCCTGAATCGCGAAGAGGTTCTCGACCGGTTCCGGCAGCGGCCCGTATCGGTCCTCGAGCGACGCCTGGAGCTCGCGGAGCTCGTCCTCGGTCTCTCCCAGGGCGAGCCGGCGGTGGATGTCGATCCGCAGCGCCTCGGAGCTGACGTAGTGCTGCGGCACGTAGGCGTCGATGCGGGCGTCGACGCGCACCGGGCGGGCGGCAACGCGGCGCTGGCCTTGGAGCTCGGCGACGGCCTCGTTCAGGAGCTCGACGTAGAGCTCGAAGCCGACGGCGGCGACGTGGCCCGATTGCTCACCGCCGAGCAGCTCGCCGGCACCGCGAATCTCGAGGTCGCGCATCGCGATGGCGAAGCCTGCGCCGAGCTCCGTGTGGTCGGCGAGCGTCGCGAGGCGGGCCCGCGCCTCGGGCGTCAGCTCGCGTGCCTCGGGATAGAAGAGGAAGGCGTACGCCGTGGCGTCCGAGCGGCCGACGCGACCACGGATCTGGTAGAGCTGCGACAGGCCGAGCATGTCCGCGCGCTCGACGATCAGCGTGTTGGCCTGCGGGATGTCGAGCCCCGACTCGATGATCGTCGTCGACACGAGCACGTCGGCGTCGCCGCGCAGGAAGGCGTGCATCTTCTCCTCGAGCTCCTTCTCGCGCATCTGGCCATGCGCGACGAGGAACCGGAGATCGGGACAGAGCTGCTGCAGCTTCTCCGCCGCCGCGTCGATCGACTCGACGCGGTTGTGCAGGTAGAACGCCTGGCCGCCGCGCTCCTTCTCGCGCTGGAGCGCCTGGACGATCATCTCCTCGTCGTACTCGCCGACGGTGGTGCGGATCGGCCGCCGGCCCTCGGGCGGGGTCTCGATGATGGAGATGTCGCGCATCCCTGCGAGCGACATGTGGAGCGTGCGCGGGATGGGCGTGGCGCTCAGCGTGAGCACGTCCACCTCGAGACGCAGTGACTTCAGCAGCTCCTTCTGCGCGACGCCGAAGCGCTGCTCCTCGTCGAGGACGACGAGGCCGAGCTCCTTGGGGATCACGTCGCGGCTCAACACGCGGTGCGTACCGATGAGAACGTCGACCTTGCCCTCGCTGAAGTCGGCGAGCACCTGCTTGACCTCTTTCGCGGCGCGGAAGCGCGAGACCATCTCGACGCGCACGGGAAAATCGCGGAAGCGCTCTCGGAAGGTGTTCCAGTGCTGCTCGGCGAGAATCGTCGTCGGCGCCAGGATCAGCACCTGCTTGCCGTTGACCGCGACGGCGAACGCCGCACGTACCGCCACCTCGGTCTTGCCGAAGCCGACGTCGCCGCAGACGAGCCTGTCCATCGGCTGCGTCGACTCGAGGTCTTCCTTGACGGCTTCGATGGCGTTCTCCTGATCGGGGGTCTCGCGATAGGGGAACGACGCCTCGAGCCGCTGCAGCCATTCGTGCTCGAGGTTGTAGGCGATGCCCTCCCGGGTCTGTCGCTGCGCATAGAGGGAGATGAGCTCGGACGCGAGCTCCTGCACCGATTCGCGCGCGCGCGACTTGAGCAGCTGCCACGCCTTGCCGCCGAGCTTCGAGAGCGCGGGTGAGCCCGCATCGGCACCGACATAGCGCGACACCTTCCCGAGCTGCTCGTGCGGAACGTAGAGCCGGTCCTCGCCGCGGAACGCGAGCAGGAGATAGTCGCGCGTGACGCCCGCGACCTCTTTCGTCTCGAAGCCGAGCAGCTTCCCGACCCCGTGGTCCTCGTGCACGACGTAGTCGCCGGTGCGCAGATCTGCGAAGGACTGGAGCGAGCGGCCGCCGAGGCGCGCCTGCCGCGAGACGCGGCGACGGAACACCTGGTGGTCGGGCAGGAGGACGAGCCCGAGCTCGCGCCAGACGAAGCCGCGGCGCGCCGGCGCGATCGCGAAGAAGAGGCCCGCGTCTGCGGGCAGCTTGTCGTCCGGCTCGAGGATGCGGGCCTCGACCTTGCGCAGCAGGTTCTGTGTGCGCAGCGCCTCGCCGCGGTGCGGGAACGCGACGACGACGCGTTGGCCCGAGCGCACGAGCGCGGCGAGCTCACCCTCCGCCTCTGCGAGCCCGCGCGCGGCGATCGCGGGTCGCTGCGCCTCGAACGAGAAGGGCTGGTTCTGCGGGAACGGATCGAGCTCCGTCGTGCCCTTCAGCGAGATGGGCTGGAGCTTGTCCTCCTCCCAGATTCGCCGCACATCGTCGGGCTGGTAGACGAAGTCTGGCGTGCGCCCCCCATTAACAGAGCTAAGCGGGGCGACGAGGTCGTTGGGAACGGGACGGATCTCGCCCTCCTCCCCGTGCCAGTCCTGCATCAGGTCGAGGCGTCGCTCGGCGGCCGGATAGATCGTGCACGTCTCCACCGGGTGCAGAGCGCGCTGCGTGAACGGGGAGAACGCGCGGATCGACTCCACCTCGTCGCCGAAGAACTCGACCCGCAGCGGCTCCCGGCCGGTGGTCGGGAAGACGTCGATGATGCCGCCGCGGACGGCGAACTGGCCGCGATCGTCCACCCGGTCCGCGCGCTCGTAGCCGGCGAGGGCGAGCGCCTCCGAGAGCCCCTCGACGCCGAGATCGCGCCCGGCAGCGAGCTCGAGCGGCTCCGGCCGGGTGCGCGGCGGCGGTAGCGGCTCGGCAAGCGCGTGCGCCGAGGCGCAGACGAGCCCGCCGCGGGCCAGGACGTCGAGTGCGCGTGCCCTTTCTCCGACGAGGTGCGGCGCCGGCTCGAGACCGGACTCCCAGCGGACGCCGCGGCTCGGCATGAACCCCACCTGCTCCTCGCCGAGGAACCAGGCAGCCGCCTCGGCGGCATCGCGCGCGTCGGCGTCCTCGGGCAGGAGGCAGACGAGCGGGCGGTCGAGCTTCTCGAAGAGCGAGGCGAGCAGCACGGGAAGCGCCGCCTCCGACACGCGGGCACGGGTCGGCAGCGCGTCGGCGAATTCGCCGAGACGCTCCAGGTCCGCGACTTCGCGGACGAATGCGTGCAGTACGGGACGGTCCATGCAAATGGCGGAACCTGGCGGTTCCGCGCCACGCCATGGTACCGGCGTCCCTCGTCTCGACGCCCTCGCTACGCTCGGCGCGTGAGCCGCAAGAAGCCGCTGACCGAGCGCGGAGTCAAGAGGATGGTCGAACGCGAGCGCGCCGTCGGGCTCGATGCCGAGGACGAGGCGGCGCGCTGGCTCGCGGAGAACGACGAGCAGCCCGAGCCGCCGCGTCCGAAGGCGGCCTCGAAGTCGAAGGCGTTGCACCGCTGGCGGAACAGCCGAGGCTGACCGCCTCCGGAGCGATCAGCGCCGGTTGACCGTGGCCTGCGCACGCTCGACGCCCTCGGCCTCGAGCTTCTCGACCGCCTGCGCCGCGTTCCACACGAGCGAGTCGGCATCGTCGTGCGGCTCGAAGTCGGCGAGCACGTAGTCGGCCAGCGGGCGGGGATCGCCGCGCCCCGGGCGGCCGACGCCGACGCGGAGCCGGAGGAAGTCCTGTGTCTTCAGGTGCGCCGCGATCGAGCGCAGCCCGTTGTGGCCGCCGAGCCCACCGCCGAGGCGCAGCTGCAGCCGCCCGCGGTCGAGGTCGCCTTCGTCATGGATGACGAGCACCGCGTCGGGGTCGAGCTTGAAGAAGCGCGCGGCGGCGCCGACGGAGGTGCCGGACTCGTTCATGAACGTCTCCGGCTTCAGCAGCGCGAGCTTGTGCCCGTCGATCCGGATCTCCGCCAGCTGGCCCGAGAACTTCGAGCGCCACGAGCCGTCGTGCCGTCGCGCGAGCTCGTCGACGACCATGAATCCGACGTTGTGGCGGTTCCCGGCGTATTCACGGCCCGGGTTGCCGAGGCCCACGACGAGGAGATCGAGCGAGGAGCCCTGCCGCCGCGGCCAGAGCCGCATGGCTTACGCCTCGCCGGATTCGCCGGAGGCGTCTGCCTCCGACTCGGTGGACGCAGCAGCCTCGCCGCCCTCGCCCTCGAGCGCCTCGCCGGCCTCGCCCTCGGCCGCTTCGGGCTCCTCCTCGCGCGTCGGCGCGGTGACCGTCGCGGCGACCGTCTCGAGGTCGTCGAGCAGCGTCACGCCGTCGGGGAGGGTGATGTCGGCAAGACGAAGCGTGTCGCCCAGTGCCATGTGCGACACGTCGAGATCGATGTGCTCCGGAACCTCGAGCGGAAGCGCCTCGACGTTGAGCTCGCGCAGCGGCTGCGAGAGCACGCCGCCCTCGCGCACGCCCGGCGCGTCGTCGCCACCGACGAGGTGCACGGCGACCGAAGCATGGATCGGACGGTCGAGCCGCACCTCCTGCAGGTCGACGTGCGTGACACCGCCCCGCACCTTGTCGAGCTGGTAGTCCTTGAGGATCGAGGCGTGCGAGGCGCCCGTTCCGTCGATCTCGACGTCGAGGATGGAGTGCAGGCCTGCGTTGCCGGTGAGCGCGCGGCGAAGCTCGCGCGCCTCGACGGCGATCGCGATCGGCTCGGTGCGTCCGTAGAGCACGCCGGGAACGATGCCCTGCTTGCGCAGGCGCCGCGTTTCGCGCGAGCCGAGCTGCTCGCGCTTGGTGACCGTCAGCTTTGTGCGTTCTCCAGCCATTCCGGCGGCCGAGTGTAGCGGAGAACGGCCTCGAGCCTGCAGTATCACGGTGTGTTCGAGGAGCTCCTCCAGGGGTGGGACGGCGAGGAGGCCGTGATCCGGTACGACGCGGAGAGCGGCGCGTGGATGTTCGTCTGCATCCATTCGACCGCGCTCGGCCCCGCCGGAGGCGGCACGCGACTGCGTGTCTACGCGACGCCGGCGGACGGCCTCGCCGACGCGATGCGCCTGTCGGGCGCGATGACGCGGAAGATGGCGGTCGCGGGCATGCCACGCGGCGGCGGCAAGGCGGTGCTCGCCGTGCCCGAGCTGCCCGAAGGCGATGCCCGCCGGCGCCTGCTCCTGCGCTACGGACGCCTGGTCTCCTCGCTCGGAGGGACGTACCAGACCGCGGGCGACATGAACATCACGCCCGCCGACCTCGACGTCGTCTCGGAGACCTGCGAGTGGGTGTTCGGCTCGACCGGCCACGGCGGCAACAGCGGACGCGGGACGGCGCGCGGGGTGCTGCACGGCATCCACGCGAGCGTCGAGCACATCTTCGGCTCCCCCGACCTCGACGGTCGCAGCGTGCTCGTGCAAGGCGTCGGCGCGGTGGGACACGATCTCGCGCGCGATCTCGCCGAGGCGGGCGCCGGCGTGCTCGTCGCCGACGTCGACGAGAAGCAGGCCCGTCAGGTTGCCGCGGAGGTAGGCGGCGAGGTCGTCCCGGCGCGCGAGGCGTTGACGACGGAATGCGACGTCTACGCGCCTTGCGCGGTCGGCGGCACGCTGAGCGCGGAGACGATCCCGACGCTCGGCTGCCGCATCGTCGCCGGCTCGGCGAACAACCAGCTCGTCGAGCCGGAGGACGCAGCGCGCCTGCACGGACGCGCGATCCTCTATGCGCCCGATTACGTGATCAACGCAGGCGGCGTGCTGCAGCTGCTGGGCCTCGAGGCGCTCGGCTGGGACGAGGACGAGCTCGAGCGGAATCTCGCCGGGATCGGCGACACCTTGCGCCGGCTCTATCGCGACGCGGACGCGGGCGGCATCACGCCTGCCGAAGCTGCCGAGCGCCTCGCCGCCGAGCGCGTCGCCGCCGCCGAACTCCCCTCGTAACAGACTGTTACAAGGCGTTCGGGCCGTGCGATCGCGCGCCTTCCGAGCCTTGTAACAGTTTGTTGCAAGGGTTTTCAGGGGCGCAGGGCGTCGCGCAGGAGCGCGAGGAAGCGCTCCCGCGAGGCGGCGAAGACGAGGTCGGCGTTTGCGTCGCCGAACCGCGAGTCGTGGTCGATGACGGTCTGCCCGCGCGTCAGCTCGCCTTGCCGTTCGACCGCGACGTGCACGCGGCGCACGTCGGTGGCGACGGCGGGATCGAGCGCAACCGCCATCGCGATCGGGTCCGGCAGGTCGAAGCCCGCGAGACGGGTGTGCTGCAAGGCGAACTCGACGAGCGTGCGCTGGATGTCGACGCTGAACGCGCCGAGCGGGCCGAGCGCGCGTAGCTCAGCCGCGTCGTCGGGTGCGAACACTGCGTACTTGCGTGAGATGTCCCAGCCGACCATCGTGATCGGCGCACCTGAGGAGAAGACGAGCGCCGCCGAGTCGACGTCGGCCCAGATGTTGAACTCCGCGACTGCCGAGACGTTTCCGACCGCGTCGGACGTGCCGCCCATCATCACGAGCGAACGCAGCTTCGGCGCGATGTCCGGCGCGAGCTCGAACGCGCGCGCGACGTTCGTGAGCGGGCCGAGCGTGACGAGCGTCAGCTCCCCCGGTCGCGCACGAATCGCGTCGACGAGCACCTCGGCGGCGTCCCCCGGGGCGGGGTCGCGCCCGCGCAGCTCGAGCCCCACGTCGCCCATGCCGTCGACGCCGTGCACGTGCTGCCCCAGCTCCTGCGGGCCGCTGCGTGGCAGTGCCGCTCCGGCGTAGACCGGCACGTCGGAGCCCGCGAGGTCGCGCGTGTAGAGCGCGTTCTGCACGGCGAGGTCGAGCGGCACGTTGCCCGCAACGACCGTGATCGCCTCGACCGTGACATCAGGATGCCGAAGCGCCATCAGCAGCGCGACGGCATCGTCGGACGCAGTGTCCGTGTCGATCAGGAAGGAGCGGGTCACGAGACGAAGACAGGATCCCCGACGCGAATGTCGCCGTCGCTCAGGATGTCTGCTCTGAGCCCTCCGCGGTGGGCGAGATCGGCTACACCGACACCGGTGAGCTGCTCGAGGTGCGTGCACGGCTCAGCAAGACGGTCGCCGTAGCACTCCACAGGGCCGACGAAGAAATGCTTCCCGACCAGCTCGTTCAGGCGGATGCCACGTGTGACGACGTTACGGCGCGCCGAGGCGCCCGAGAGGCCCACCGCTTCGAGCACCTCGGCTTCGATCAACGTCAGGGCAACGCCGGTCTGCACCGGAAAGTCCGACCACGTTCCGCGCTTGGTGGCATAGCGATCGCCGTCCAAGCCCTTCCCCGCGACCGCACGGGCGAGCTCTACTGCCACGGGCAGGACGACCGGCTCGGAGCCGACGAGCAACTCGACGACGCGTCCGCTATCCACTCCTGCGACCCGCGAACTTCCATGCTGCGGGGAGTAGCGCTGCTGCGAGATAGAGCTTGAACGTGTCGCCTGGGACGAACGGGTAGAGACCGTACTCAAGGGTCTTCTCGAGGCTCGTGTTCAACACGACGGCAAGCCACGGAAGTCCGAACAGATAGATGAGGACGTTACCGGTCAACATCGCGCCGACCGCCGACGAGAAACGCCGGTCCCAGCGTCGCTCGGCGAGCCATCCTGTGAGCGCCGACGCGAACGGATAGCTGATCAGGTAGCCGCCGCTCGCTCCGGTGATCACGGCCCAGCCCTCCGCTCCGTGGGCATATACGGGTGCGCCGGCGATGCCCAGCAGGACGTAGAGCATTGCGCTCGCGCCGCCTCGCACCGTTCCGAGCGAGGCGCCGACGAGCAGCACCGCGAAGGTCTGGCCCGTGATCGGAACCGGCGTGAACGGCAGCGGAATGGACAACTGCGCCGCGCCTGCGATCAACCCAGCGCCGGCGGCGACCAGGCCGACGTCTGTGACGATGCTCGATTGGGGAAACGTGGCGAGACGGAGCGTTGCTGCATCGGATCTCATCGGGCCTACTTTCGCGTCGGTTTCGGCGCCGCATGCGCCAGTTCGCCGCGAAGGCTATGCACCCCGACCGTTCGGTTGAGTCGTTAAGCGTCGTTTGCGCGTCGCGCGAGCTCGATTGCGCCGAGGACTCCGGCGCGATCGCCGAGCCCGGGCGCGACGATGAACTCGTCGATGCCGTCGCCCAGCTCGGGCGCGTCGATGTAGCCGGCAAGCAATCTCCGCACCTCTCCGCGCACGAGCGGCAGGAGCGCCGACTGCTGCATCACGCCGCCACCGAGGACGATGCGCTGCGGCGAGAGCGTGCAGATCACGTTCACGAGGCCGAGCGCGACGTACTCCGCTTCGAGCTGCCAGACGGCGGCGTCGTCCGTGAGGGTCTCGCCCGGCGCACCCCAGCGCTGTCGCACAGCCTCGCCCGACGCGAGCCCCTCGAAGCAGTCCCCGTGGTACGGGCACACACCGTCGAAGGGGTCGCGCTGCCGGTCGTGCGGGATGCGCATGTGGCCGAGCTCCGGGTGCAACAACCCGTGCATCAACCGGCCGTTTGCCATGCCGCCACCCCCGATGCCCGTGCCGATCGTGACGTAACAGAAGGTCACGAGCCCGACCGCCGCGCCCCAACGTTGCTCGCCGAGAGCCGCGGCGTTCACGTCGGTGTCGAACGCGACCGGGACGTCGAGAGCGAGGCCGAGCGCCGCGACGACGTCGGTGCCGGCCCAGCCGGCCTTGGGCGTCGTCGTGATGCGGCCCCAGGTCGGCGACGAACGCCGCACGTCGATCGGACCGAAGGAGCCGACCCCGACAGCGGCGACGGTGCCGTTCCGTGCGAAGAAGTCTGCCGCGCGGGCGATCGTCTCCCGCGGAGTCGTGGTCGGGAACGTGACCGTGTCGTGCAGGTCGGCCGGCCCCTCGCCGATCGCACAGACCCATTTCGTTCCGCCCGCCTCGATGCCGCCGTACGTCATCCGGCGACCGGCGACGAGGCGCCGCTCGACTCGCGGACGATGAAGTCCGCGGGCAGCACCACGATCCTTCTGCGTTCGGCGACGCGGCCGGCGAGCCGGTCGAGCAGCAGCTGTGTCGCGATCGTCCCGAACGTCTCGGCCGGCTGCGCCATCACCGTGAGGAACGGATGAAAGCGCGATGCGTGCTCGATGTCGTCGAAACAGACCAGCGCGAGATCGCGGGGGATCGCGATCCCCCGCTCGCGCGCGGCCTCGGCGACGCCCACCATGGCGATGTTGTTGACCGAGAAGATCGCCGTCGGCGGCTCCGGCAGGTCGAGCAGGTGGAAGGTCGCGTCGTGCGCCCCGCTCGGGTCAAGCGCGCTCGTCTCCTCGACGAGCTCCGGCTGAAACGGGATGCCGGCGGCCTCGAGCGCCTCGCGGTAGCCGAGGAAGCGATCGCGCGCGGTCGAAACCTCATCCGTCTCGGTGACCATTGCGATACGCGTATGCCCGAGCTCGATCAGGTGGTCGGTCAGCCGCCGGGCGCCGGCCACGCTGTCCCCCTGGACGAGATCTCCCTCGTAGCCGGCGATCGAACGGTCGATCAGCACGAACGGCACGTTGTTGCGGGTGAGCATCCGCAGGTGCGGGCGGGAGCGGTCGCTCACCGGCGCGATGAGCAGCCCTTCGACCTGGAAGGCAAGCATGTCCTCGAGGTAGCCGCGCTCGCGTTCGAGGTCGGCCTGCGTATTGCAGAGGATCACGTGGTAGCCCGCCCGCCAGGCGACCTCCTCCGCGCCCCGCACGACAAGCGTGAAGAACGGGTTGGCGACGTCGGGGACGATTACGCCGAGCGCGCCGGTCTTGCGGCGGCTCAGCCCGCTGGCGAGCCGGTTCGGCACGTAGCCGAGCTCGGCGATCGCCGCCTCGACGCGCCGGCGCGTGCCGTCGTTGACGCGCGGGCTGTCGTTGATCACCCGCGAGACGGTCATCGGCGAAACGCCCGCCTTCCCGGCGACATCCCTGATCGTCACTCGCACGTCCGTTGGTTACCTCTCGCTCGCAATGGTCCTGGTACCGATACCACCGAGATAGGCATCATAGGCGTCGCCCTGGCTGCCAGCAAGCTGCTTGACACGCCAAATCGACTGTGGTACATGTAGCAACTGCCTGCGTTACCGATACCATGAACGCAGCACTGCGGCGTGCTGCGCTTCCCGACGAAGGGAGTCAGCATGCGTATTTCCCGTTGGCTAGGGAGCCTCACCGGCATCGTCGCCGTCAGCCTCGCGTTTCTCGTCGGGGGGAGCAGCGCCCACCCCGGCTCGGTCGCCGGCCCCGCCGCGACGATCAAGGTCGGCCTGATCACGAAGACCGACACGAACCCGTTCTTCGTGAAGATGAAGCAGGGCGCGAGCAAGCAGGCGAAGGCGCTCGGCGTCACGTTGCTCACCGCCGCCGGCAAGATCGACGGCGACGCCGCGACGCAGATCACCGCGATCGAGAACATGGTCAGCGCCGGCGTGAAGGGCATCCTGATCACACCGAGCAACGACTCCGTCGTGCCTGCGATCAAGAAGGCCCGCGCAAAGGGCGTGCTCGTGATCGCGCTCGACACGCCGCCCAACCCGGCGACGGCGGTTGACGCGCTGTTCGCGACGAACAACTTCACCGCGGGCGTGCTGGTCGGCAAGTATGCGAAGACGCTGTTCGCCGGCAAGACGCCGAAGATCGCGATGCTCGACCTCTTCCCCGGCCCGTCGGTCGGCTATCTCCGCCACAACGGCTTCCTCAGCGGGTTCGGCGTCTCGGGTATCAGCCCGAAGGACGCCCAGAAGTACGACACCTCGCCGCAGGTCGTCTGCAGCGCCGACACGTCCGGCGACCAGGCGAAGGGCCAGACGGCGATGGAGACGTGCCTCCAGAAGGACCCGTCGATCAACCTCGTCTACACGATCAACGAGCCGGCAGCGGCCGGCGCCTACACGGCCCTGAAGAACGCCGGCAAGTCCGGCGACGTCACCGTCGTCTCGATCGACGGCGGCTGCGCCGGCGTCCGCAACGTCAAGGCCGGCGTCATCGCCGCGACCTCGCAGCAGTACCCGCTCAAGATGGCCTCGCTCGGCGTCTCGGCGGTCGTCAAATACGCGAAGACCGGCAAGAAGGCCTCCGGTTACACGGACACCGGCGTGAACCTGATCACGAGCAAGCCGGTCGCCGGTGTTCCGTCGAAGAGCGTCGCCTTCGGCCTCGCCAACTGCTGGGGCTAGGCCCTACCTTCTCTCCCGCTGCCGGGGCGGCCGTAGCCGCCCCGGCAGCGCCTTCTCGGCATCGCCCTTCTAGGATCTCGTGACGGCCACGGACACCACCCCTCCCCCGCCCAGCCCGGCCGCCTGGTCGCAGGCGCGGCGCGTCGTACGGTCGGTCGCCGGCTTCTCGACCGCCGGGCCGCTCGCCGCGCTCGGCCTGGCCATGCTGTTCTTCTCGCTCAAGTCGGGCCAGTTCCTCCAGGGGCCGAATCTCTCGCTCGTGCTGCAGCAGGTGATCGAGGTCGGCGTGCTCGCGATCGGCCAGACGCTGATCATCCTGACCGCGGGCATCGACCTCTCGTGCGGGGCGATCATGGCGTTCGGGATGATCGTGATGACCAAGCTCGCGGTCGTCAGCGGCATCCCCGCGATCCCGGCGATCCTGATCGGCATCCTCGCGTGTGCGGGCTTCGGGCTCCTGAACGGCGCGCTCGTGACGAAGATTCGCCTGCCCGCGTTCATCGTCACGCTCGGCACCCTGAACATCGCGATGGCGCTCGTGCACATCTACTCGAACGAGCAGACGATCGCGAACCCGCCGAGTGCGATGCTCTTCTTCGGGCGGACGTTCTCCGTCGGCGGCACCGACATCACCTACGGCGTCGTGCTCATGCTCGTCCTCTTCGGCCTCGCGTGGTTCGTGCTCACGCAGACCGCCTGGGGCAGCCGCGTCTACGCGGTCGGCAACAACCCGGAGGCCACGCGCCTCTCGGGCATCCGCACCGACCGGCTCGTGATCAGCGTCTACGTCGTCGCGGGCGCGATCTACGGGATCGCGGCGCTGCTGCTCGTCGCGCGCACGCAGGTCGGCGATCCGAACGCGGGCCAGACGGACAACCTCGACAGCATCACCGCCGTGGTCCTCGGCGGAACGAGCCTCTTCGGCGGCCGCGGCAACGTGATCGGCACGCTGATCGGAGCGTTGATCGTCGGGATCTTCCGCAACGGGCTCGTGCTGATCGGCGTCTCGTCGGTCTACCAGATCCTGATCACGGGCATGCTCGTCATCCTCGCGGTGTCGGTCGACCAGCTGACACACCGACGGTCGCGCGCATGACAGAGCCGATTCTGCAGGCGAGCGGGATCGTCAAGCGCTTCGGCCACGTGACCGCGCTCTCGGGCGCCGACTTCGATCTCTACCCGGGCGAAGTGGTTGCCGTGATCGGCGACAACGGCGCCGGGAAGTCGTCGCTGTTCAAGGTGCTCTCCGGCGCGCTCCAGCCGGACGAGGGGGAATTCAGGCTCGAC
>JAOPYX010000316.1 GCA_025964535.1 Actinomycetes bacterium
GGAGGTCTAAGGGGCCTCTGGACCGTGTCCATCCTCCGGCATACCGACGCCGACCCGGCCCAGGCGCACGGCCTGCCCGAGGTCGCGCGTGCGGTCGCGATCATCATGGACGGCAACGGCCGCTGGGCCAGCGCGCGGGGTGTCGGCGTGGCCGACGGCCATCGCGCGGGCTCGCGCGCACTGCGGCCCGTCGTCGAGACGGCGATCGACCTCGGCGTCGAGTCGCTTGCCGTGTACGCGTTCTCGACCGAGAACTGGTCACGGTCGGGCGAGGAGGTCGAGGCGCTGATGGAGATCTTCGGCGAGACGATCGACCGCGAGCTCTCCGACCTTGCGAAGGAGGGAGTGCGCACGCGCTTCCTCGGCCGGCGCGACCGCGCACCAGACTGGCTGCAGACGAAGCTCGCGGACCTCGAGGCGGCGACCGCGGACAAGACGAGGCTCAATCTCTGGATCGCATTCGACTACGGCGGGCGCGCAGAGCTCGTCGAAGCAGCGCGACGCATCGCCGAGAGCGGCGTGGATCCGGAGGACATCGACGAGTCGCTCCTCTCCCGTCATCTGTATGCGCCCGAGATGCCCGACCCGGACCTCGTCATCCGCACGTCGGGCGAGCTGCGGGTGTCGAACTTCTTGCTGTGGCAATCCGCGTACGCCGAGTTCGTCTTCGTCGACACGCTCTGGCCCGACTTCGGGCCGGACGCATTCCGCGCCGCAATCGAGGACTATGCGAGTCGCCGCCGTAGATTCGGCGGACGATGACGACATTCTTCTCCCGCATGCTGGTCGGCGTGATCGGCCTCCCCGTCGTGCTCGGCGCCGTATGGGTCGGCGGCTGGTGGCTCTTCGCCCTCGTCGCAGTTGCCGCGGCGATCGCGATACACGAGTACGTGACGATGGCGCGTCCGCTGCGGCCGCTCGCGCCCGCGGTGTACGTCGGCGCCGCGCTCGCGCTCATCGGAGCGCACAAGGGCGGCGTCGTCTGGATGCTCGGCGGTGTGCTCTCGACGTTCCTGCTCGCGTTCGTGCTGAACGCCTTCGCAAAGACGCGTGCGCCCTCGACGGTCGCGATCGCGGCGACGGTGCTCGGCGCGACATGGATCGGTCTGGGCCTCGGCCACATCCTGCTGCTGCGCGAGCTGCACGACAAGGCGCGCCTCCTTGCGTTCACCGTGCTCATCACCGTGTGGGCCGCCGACACCTTCGCGTACTTCGCAGGCCGCCTCATCGGCCGACACAAGCTCGCGCCCTCGCTGTCTCCCGGCAAGACCTGGGAGGGCTTCGTCATCGGTTCGATCGCAGGCATCTTCGCGTCCTTCATCGCGCTCTACGACACGCGCGACACCTACCTCACGAGCTGGCAAGCGGTGACGCTCGGCCTCGTCGTCGTCCTCGCGGCGGCTGCCGGCGACCTGTTCGAGTCGATGCTGAAGCGCGATATGGAGGTGAAGGACACCGGTCGGCTGCTCGGCGCCCACGGCGGCGTGCTCGACCGGATCGACTCGCTGCTCTTCGCGTCCGTGGCGGCGTTCTACCTGGTTCTCGCGTTCGGCTACGCATAGCGGTAGGCCGGTAGAGGGTCCGTACACTGGCCTCGTGAAGCGGGTCGCCCTCCTCGGCGCCACAGGCTCGATCGGGCGCCAGGCGATCGAGATCGTCGAAGCGCATCCGGAGCTCGAGCTCTGCGCCGCAGCGTCCGGTTCCACATCCCTCGACGGCGTCGACGCTCCGCTGAAGCAGGTGGGCGGCGACCTCACCGAGCTGCTCGACCGGGCGCAGCCCGATGTCGTGCTCAACGCGGTCGTCGGCTTCGCCGGCATCCACGCGACGCTCTGGGCGCTCGAGCACGGGGTCGACCTCGCGCTCGCGAACAAGGAGAGCCTCGTCGCCGCCGGCGAGCTCGCGCTCGCGGCGATGGAGCGCGGCGGCGGGCGCATCCTGCCCGTCGACAGCGAGCACTCCGCGCTCTACCAGTGCCTCGACGGAAGCGACCCCGAGCACGTGCAGTCGCTCGTGCTCACCGGCTCCGGCGGGCCGTTCCGGGGCCGCACGCGCGACGAGCTCGCCGACGTCAGCCCGGAGCAGGCACTTGCGCATCCGACCTGGAGCATGGGCCCGAAGATCACGATCGACTCGGCGACGCTCGCCAACAAGGGGCTCGAGCTCATCGAGGCGCACTTCCTCTTCGACATTCCGTACGAGCGCATCGAGGTCGTGCTGCAGCCGACGTCGATCGTGCACTCGCTCGTGCGCTTCCGTGACGGCGCAACGCTCGCGCATCTCGGTTATCCCGACATGCGCGTGCCGATCTCGTACGCATTGACGTATCCCGCGCGCGCGGCGACACCCGTCGCGCCGCTCGACTTCTCGGTGTTGACGCTCGAGTTCCGGACGCCGGACATCGAGACGTTCCCGATGCTCGCGCTGGCGCGCGAAGCGGGGGAGAGGGGCGGGACGGCGCCGTGCGTGTTCAATGCGGCGAACGAGGTCGCGGTGGCGGCGTTCCTCGCGGGGCGCCTGCCGTTCCTCGCGATCGCCGAGGTCGTCGCCGATGCGCTCGCGCGCTCGGCCGGCGCGCCAGCACGCGATGTGCAAGACCTACTGGAAGTGGACGGCGCTGCGCGGAAGCTCGCAGAGGAGGGGCTCTCGGTCGCATGACCTGGCTTGTCGTCGCCGGTGGTCTGCTGCTGCTCGTGTTCCTGCACGAGCTCGGCCACTTCTCCGTGGCGCTGCTCGTCGGCGTGCGCCCGCGCAGCTTCTACGTCGGATTCCCGCCGGCGCTCTTCAAGGTGCAGCGCAAGGGGATCGAGTACGGGCTCGGCGCGATTCCGCTCGGCGGCATGGTGCGCATCCCCGGCATGAACCGTCCGTCGGGCCGGGACATCGAGACGTTCATGTCCGGCGCGGTGCGCGAGGACCCCGCGCTCGTGCCGTACGTGCAGCGCGTGCGGCGCGCGCTCGATGCCGAGGACTTCGAGGGGGCACGTGCCCTCCTGCCGGAGCTCGAGAGCGAGGTGGAGCGCGCGGAGCTGTCGGCGAGCGCGCGGCGGTCGGCGAAGCGTGCGCTGCGTGAGCTCGAAGAGGGCACCGGTCTCGATGCCTACTGGCGCCAGGCGACGTGGCGGCGGATCGCGATCATCGCCGCGGGCCCCGTCGCGAACATCGTCGTTGCCTTCGTCATCTTCCTCGTCGTCTTCACGACGGGCGCGCCTTCGCAGCAGCCGACGACGCAGGTGGGGCAGGTCGAGAAGAACACGCCTGCCGCCGCGGCCGGACTGCGTGATGGCGATCGGGTCATCGCCGTGAACGGCCGTCCGGCTGCGACGTTCGACGCGGTCTCCAAGCTGATCCGCGCCAGCCACGGCAAGCCGATCACGGTCACCGTTCGCCGTGACGCGCACACGCTGACGCTCGGCCCGCGCAAGACCATCCAGGTGCAGAACCGCTGGATCTGGGGCTTCGTTCCGGCGGCCAAGAGCATCTCGTACCCGATCGGGACGAGCATCGGGAAAGCCGTGCACGAGTGCTGGGCGGTCGTCACCGCGACCGGGACCGGCTTCGCGAACATCTTCCAGGCAAAGGGCCGCTCACAGATCTCCGGTCCGGTCGGGATCGTCCGCACGTCGCAGGCCGCGCTGAAGATCGGCTTCAACTGGTACCTCGAGCTGCTCGGCCTGATCAGCATGTCGCTCGCGTTGCTCAACCTGCTGCCGCTGCTGCCACTCGACGGCGGCCACATCCTCTTCTCACTCATCGAGTCGGTCCGGCGGCGGGCCCTCGCCCGGGAGGTCTACGAGCGCGTCTCGCTCGCGGGGATCGCCCTGATCCTCGTGCTCATGTACATCGCGCTCAACAACGACTTCTCCTCCCACAGGCCCGGCTAGACAAGCCGCAAGCTCAGCGTCCGCTGAGGCTGGGGTGGCGTCGAGCCTGCTGGCTAGACTTGCCCCGATGGCCAGCAAGCGCCAGATCTCGGTAGGCGGCGTCGCGATTGGAGGCGGCGCGGACGTCGTCGTCCAGTCGATGACGCTCACGAAGACGCACGACGTCGCCGCTACGACCGCGCAGATCGCGGCCCTCGCATCGGCCGGCTGCGAGATCGTTCGCGTCGCGGTCCCGAAGCTCGAGGACGCCGAGGCCCTGCCGCGCATCGTCCGGCTTTCGCCGCTGCCGATCATCGCCGACATCCATTTCAACGCCAGCCTCGCCTTGAAGGCGATCGAGGGCGGCGTGGCGGCCGTCCGGATCAACCCCGGAAACATCGGCGGTCCCGACAAGGTCGCCCTCGTGGTCGAGGCCGCGAAGCGCGCCGGGATCCCGATGCGCATCGGCGCGAACTCGGGATCGCTGCCGAAGCATCTCGCCGAGCTCGCGCAACAGGATCAAGCCGAGGCGCTCGTCGAGGCGGCGCTCGAGGAAGTGCGCCTGCTCGAGAGCCTCGACTTCCACGACTTCAAGATCTCGGTCAAGTCGAGCCACGTGCCGACGATGATCCGCGCCTACCGGCTGCTCTCCGAGAAGGTGTCGTACCCGCTGCACCTCGGTGTCACCGAAGCGGGCACGCCGTTCGCCGGCTCGATCAAGTCCGCGGTCGGGATGGGCGCGCTGCTTGCCGACGGGATCGGCGACACCCTGCGCGTCTCGCTCACGGCCGACCCGGTGGAGGAGATCAAGACCGCCTTCGAGATCCTCAAGGCGCTCGGCCTCCGCGAACGCGGTCCGGTGATGATCGCGTGCCCGAGTTGCGGCCGCGACAACGTCGGTGTGCAGACCCTGGCGGAGACGGTCGAGGAGCGGCTGCGCACGTATCCGCAGCATTTCGAGGTCGCCGTGCTCGGCTGCGCCGTCAACGGACCGGGGGAGGCGGGCGACGCCGACTTCGGCATCGCCGGCGGCCGCGACGTGGGCTTCGTCTACGCGCACGGCCGCGTGCTGAAGAAGGTCTCCTCCGACATCCTCATCGACGAGCTCTTCTTCGAGATCGACAGGTGGATCTCGGAGGGAATGCAGCGTCCGAAGCGCCTGAAGATGGCGAAGCCGGCCGCGCTCGCGATGGCCGAAGCGTCGTTGATCCCGGTCGAGTAGCCTCAGCGGGCAACAGATGATCGTTCGAGCCTCTCAGCTCTTCCTTCCGACGCTGCGCGACGACCCCGCCGACGCGGAGGCCGCCTCGCACAAGCTGCTCGTGCGCGGCGGCTACGTGCGCCAGGTCAGCGCGGGCCTCTGGACGTACCTGCCCCTCGGTTGGCGCGTGCACCAGAAGGTCGTGCAGATCATCCGCGAGGAGATGGATGCGATCGGGGACCAGGAGATGTTTGCCCCGGTCCTCACGCCGGCCGAGCTGTGGGAGACGAGCGGCCGCTACGACATCCCCGAAGTGTTCAAGCTCGAGGATCGGAGCGGACGCCGGTTCGTGCTGCCGCTGTCCCACGAGGAGGCCTTCACCTTCCACGCGAGGGAGCTGCAGTCGTACAAGCAGCTTCCGCAGGCCTGGTACCACTTCCAGACGAAGGATCGCGACGAGCCGCGCCCCAAGGCGGGGCTTCTGCGAGTGCGGGAGTTCGTCATGAAGGACGCTTACTCGTTCGACCGCGACGAGGCGGGGCTCGATGAGAGCTTCCAGAAGCATGGAGAGGCGTACGCGCGCATCTTCGAGCGCTGCGGCCTCGTGTTCCAGCGCGTCCAGGCGGAGTCGGGCCTCATGGGCGGCTCCGAGAGCGAGGACTTCCTCGCTCCCGCCGCCGCGGGCGAGAACATGCTCGTCACGTGCGAGAACGGCGACTACGCAGCGGACATGGACGTCGCGCAGGGCGTGCCCCGCGCGCCGGAGTTCCCGCCGTCGCTCGACGCGCCCGAGGAGATCGAGACGCCGGGCGCGAACACGATCGAGAAGCTCGCGGAGCTCCTCGGCATCGACGACGCCGCCACGTCGAAGGCGATGCCGGTCGTGAAGCCCGACGGCGTGCTCGTGCTCGCGCTCGTGCGCGGCGACGACCGTCTCTCCGAGGACAAGATGCTGAGCGCGCTCGGCACCGACTTCCGACCCGCGACCGACGACGAGATCCGCGCGGCGTTCGGCGCCAGCGGCGGTTCGCTCGGCCCGGTCGGGTTCAAGGGCGAGGTGGTCGCCGACGAGATGCTTCGGACCGGGCAGTTCGTCGCGGGCGCGAATCGCGACGGGTGGCATCTGCGCGGCGTCGAGGCCGGCCGCGACTACGAGGCCCGCTTCGCCGACATCCGGGCGACGAAGGAGGACGACGCGTGCCCCGTGTGCGGCGGCAAGCTGCGCGTGCACACCGCGATCGAGCTGGGCCACATCTTCAAGCTCGGCACCCGCTACTCCGTGCCACTCGACGCGACGTTCCTCGACGAGGACGGCAGCGAGAAGCCGCTCGTGATGGGCAGCTACGGGATCGGTCCGGGCCGCGTGATCGCGGCGATCGTCGAGCAGCATCACGACGCGAACGGCATCGTGTGGCCCGCCGAGGTCGCGCCGTACGACGTGCACGTCGTCGCGCTTCAGGGCGCCGAGGAGATCGCGCTCCAGGCGGCCGAGGCCTACTCGGCGGACGGGCTGGCCGTCCTGCTCGACGACCGGGTCGCCCGGCCCGGCGAGAAGTTCGCCGACGCCGACCTCATCGGCGCCCCGATCCGGATCACGGCCGGCAAGAAGAGCCTGGAGGACGGCAAGGTCGACGTCCGGAACCGGGCATCGGGTGAGGAGACGCGGTTAGCCGTTTCCGAACTTGGCAAGAAGGCATGAGAATGGCGCGGCGAAGACGATTCAGCGAGGAGCCCTTCGGTCCGACGATCGAGGCGCTGATGGCCGAGTCGGGGGTGACCTATCGGGAGCTGGCGGCCCGGACGGGCCTCTCGGCCGGGTATCTCAACCACCTCGTGCACGGGAACCGTCCTGTGCCGTCCACCGACGTCGTCCGCACGCTGGCCGAGGCGCTCGGCGTCGAGGCCGAGCATTTCCGCGAGTTCCGCCTGCGCTCGATCACCGAGCGCCTCGAGGCGATGCCAGAGCTGATCGACAGGCTCTACAAGCGCCTCGGCGACTGACAGGCCCCGCGGCGCACCCAGGTATCCTGAGCCGCTTCGGGGTGTGGCGCAGTTGGTAGCGCGCACGGCTGGGGGCCGTGAGGTCGCGAGTTCGAGTCTCGCCACCCCGATTGAATCGCGCCGGTAGTCCGAAAACGGGGCTCTTCCGGTTGCCCGGCCCGGCTCTTACGCGTCGTGCTTGCGGGCGTGACGAAGCCCGAACCAGAAGATCGCAATGGCGAGCAGCGGTCCCACCATGGCCGCCGCCACGACGATGACGTTCATGGCGCTGTCGTTGGTCGCGAGCATCGACGGCACGGTATCGATGGCGCACAGTCGCGAGCGTGGCCGGTAAAGGGCGGCGGCGGCACACGGCCCGTTGATTAGCCTTCCTGTCGTGGCTCGCCGGACGCTTTCCATCGCCGCTGCACCTGGATGGTGCGCGCGCTTCCAGGCAACAGAGCCGCAGGACGAAGAGCGGACGGTCATGCTCGTCGCCTGGGCTGTGGTGGAGGACGCCCACGACACGACGTCGATCGTCGGGGTGGTGCAACGGCCGAGCGAAGAAGGCTCACTCCCCGGACAGCTCGGCTTCGCCGACGAAGTCGACGGCTTTCGGGGCTACACCTTCACCGGCTTGGCGACCAAAGCGTTCCCGACGCTCTAGGGCTCGCTGAGCGAAACGTCCTAAAGCAAAGCGCCCGCCGACCGATGACCTGGCCCGTGGCGTCTGTAGCTCATCATCTGGCCTCCCCGACCGGTTCCGGCGCGGGCTCGACCCTGGTTCGGCTGCGCTTCGGGATCGTTGCCCGCGCAGACGAGCTCGTGGCCGACGAACGACTGCTCGCCGCGTATGCATTGCTCTTCGACTCGCGCGACGACGTCACGCTCTCGATTCTCGACGGGATGCAGGACGGCGAGCTGGTCGCCGAGCTTGCGGCTGCTGCCGAGCGTGCCGGCCTGAGCGACGACGCCTCGGCAGATCTCGTCGCCTTGGCCGGCAAGACCGCCGAGGGCGAGCGCCTCGTCGCCCTTGGGGCGGATGCGGTCTATTCGCGCGCCGGGCTTGGCGAGGCGTTCACGAACCTTCCCGCCTTCGACGACCGGACGGCCGCCGAGCTGCGTGCGCTGGCTGCGGACGCCGGCGCAGTCGGCGAGCTGTCCTCGTCGGTAAGCCGCCTCGCGGAGGCGGTGCCGCTGCTGCCGCTCTACGAAGAGGAGCCCGGCTTCATTCGCTCTTCCCTCTGCTCGCACGCGTACATGACGACCGAGTCCTATGCCGCCTGGACCGCTCGGTTCAAGCAGCAGCCGAGCATGCACCGCAAGCAATGGGAGTGGGTCATCATCTGCGATGCACTGCAGGAGCGCGGACTGCTCGCGCCGGGCAAGCGCGGCATCGGCTTCGGTGTCGGTCTCGAGCCGCTTCCGGCTCTCTTCGCAAGCGACGGCTGCGAGATCGTCGCCACTGACCTCGCCCTCGACAATGCGGCGTCGCAGGGGTGGATCGCGGGAGACCAGCACGCTGCAAGCCTCGACCAGATGAACAGCCTCGGGCTCTGCCCCCCCGACGAGTTCCAGGAGCGCGTCTCATTCCGCTTCGCCGACATGAACGACATCGCGCCCGACCTGCGCGGATTCGATTTCACATGGTCGTCATGCTGCTTCGAGCACCTCGGCTCCATCGAGCACGGCCTGACCTTCGTCGAGCGCTCGCTCGACTGCCTGCGTCCCGGAGGCATCGCGATCCACACGACCGAGTTCAACCTGTCGAGCAACGACGACACGGTCGACCAGGGAGGCACGGTCATCTTCCGCCGTCAAGACATCGACCGGCTCGCGCAGCGGCTCACCGCGCAAGGTCACAAGATCTGCCTCGACTACACCGAGGGCACCACCGTGTACGACCGCTTCGTCGACCTGCCGCCCTATCAGCAGGATCCGCACATCCGTCTCCTGCTCAGCGGGTACGTCTCCACCTCGATCTGCCTGATCGTCCGCAAAGCCGGCTGAGACGTACTCCGGAAGCGCAGCGGGCCCCCGCAGGGGCCCGCGCGCGCCGCAGCCAGCGCGTGATACCTAGCGGCGGTCCTCGATAATCGTCTCGCGGCGGGTGCCGCCGACGCCGCCCCAGCTCGACCAGAACATCATCGAGAGCAGGGCGCCGATGGCACCGACGACGAGCAGGATGATGCCGATCGTGTGGATGTTGAAGCCGTTGCCGGTGACGTGCACGGCGAACGCCAGCACGGCTCCGACGGCGATCAGCAAGAGGCTGACTCCGATACCCATGATGTGTCCCCCTTCAGGTAACAGCGTGGTTGGATCGGTTCCTCGCTGAAACGGCCGCGGAGCCACAGGGGATACGCCCCGCCCACCGCTACCGCACGACGTCGGCCGTGCACGAGGCCACGAGCGCGCAGAGCGGCTCATCGACGCCCCGGAGCTGCGGGTGCGAGACGTCGATCTCGATCTCCGGCCAGGTCTCGAGGCCGAGTGATGCGGCGCCCTCGTCGGCGCCCATCGAGAGGAGAGCGTCGACGGTCAGGACATCGCGCCGGCCTGCCTGCCTGCGCGCGATTCCGTCGAGCTCGCGGAGCTCCTCGAGTGGGTCGATGCGGACGTTCGAGTCGGAGCCGATGCAGAGGCCGATACCGCGGTGGAGCAGCCGCTCGACAGGGAGGAAGCCGTCGCCGAGATTCGCCTCCGTCGTGGGGCAGGCGCAGACGCGCGCGCAGGCCTGACCGAGCAGGTCGAGCTCGCGGCCGTCGGCATGCGTTGCGTGCACGATCGTCGTCAGCGGCGTGAGGCAGCCCGTCTCGGCGAGCAGCTCGATCGGACGCAGGCCATGCTCTGCGACGCACTCCTCGATCTCGCGCGGCTGCTCGTCGGCGTGCACGTGCAGCGGCAGTCCTTCCGCCGCGGCGTACCGGCCGAGCTCTTCGAGCCAGTCCCGCGGGCATGCGCGCACTGAGTGCGGCGCCACCCCGACGCGTGCACCTCCGGCCCGGAGCTCTTCGAGCTGGTGGAGATAGTCCGCGACCGACGCCTGCCGGAATCGGTCGAGGCCGCCGCGTCCGTACGCGACATAGAGGAGCACGAGCTCGACACCCGCCTCGGCCCCCGCCTCAAGTGCGGCCTGCGCCTCGCGATGACCCAGGTAGTGGAATTCGCCCACGGCCGTATAGCCCGCATCGCGCATCTCGCGGTACACCGCCGCATACTCCGTTCGGACGTGTCCCGGGGTCTGACCCCGGGCGAGGTCGAGCATCAGGTCGCGCCACGCCCAGAAGTCGGCACCCTCGGTTCGGCCTCGCAGTGCCCGTTGGAACGCGTGGCTGTGCGCATTGACGAAGCCGGGGATCTGGATTCCGTCTGCCATGTGCGAGAGGATACGCCGGTGCTGCGGCGCCTCCTGGTCGTGGGGCTTGCATGGGCTTCGCTTTGCGTGCCTGCAGCTGCGCATGCCGGAACGGTCTCGATCTTCTACTACCCCTGGTACGGGACGCCTGCAAGGGACGGCGCCTGGCAGCACTGGAACCAGAACCGGCATCAACCGCCGAACGACCTCTACTCCCGCTTCTACCCGGCCCGCGGCCCGTACTCGAGCAACGACCAGGCGGTCGTCGACCAGCAGATGGCGGAGATCGCCGCGGCCGGCGTCGACGAGGTCGTCGCGTCGTGGTGGGGGCGAGGCTCGGGTGAAGACACGCGGTTGCCGCTCGTGCTCGCCGCCGAGCGCCGCCGCCGTCTGCAACCGGCGATCCACCTCGAGCCGTACAACGGACGTTCGCCTGCGTCGGTCGTCCTCGATCTGAAGTACCTCGCGGCACTCGGCGTCCGGGACGTCTACGTGTACCACCCGCGTGACTTCTCGGCGGCCGACTGGGCGGCCATCCGGCCGCAAGTACCCGCGTCACTACGGCTCTTCGCCGGCACCGAGCTCGTCGGCTTCGCAGCCGCCGGCCTCTTCGACGGCTTCTACACGTACGACTTCATCAACTACGGCGGCGGCAAGTTCACGCGCCTCTGCGCGCAGGCGCACGCGGTCCATCTCCTCTGTGCGCCGAGCGTCGGCCCCGGCTACGACGGCATCCGCGCCGGCGAGTCGGCCGTGCTCAGTGGCCGTCGCGACGGCATCACCTACGACAACCTCTGGACGTCGGCGCTCGCTGCAAAGCCGGACATCGTGACGATCACGAGCTACAACGAGTGGGGGGAAGGCACGCAGATCGAGGCCGCCGCCCCGCACCGTGGCTACCGCGGCTACGACGGCGCCTGGGGCTTGCTTGGTGTCGCCGCGCAGGGCGCGTACCTCATGCGCACGGCGTACTGGACCGGCCGCTTCCATTCCGGCAGCTGAGCCACCCGTACAATCGTCGGGGATGGCGACCCGCGCCGTGCCGGCTCCACTAGCCCACCTGCCCAACGCGTTGACGCTCGGGCGCCTGGCGCTGATCCCCCTCTTCGTCGCGTACATGGTGCAGGCAGGCGAGGCGCACACCTGGCCGGCGGGCATCGTCTGGCTCATCGCCGGCATCACCGACCAGGTCGATGGCTTCCTGGCGCGGCGCTGGCACGTCGAATCCCGTTTCGGGAAGATCGCCGATCCGCTCGCCGACCGGCTGATGATCGACTCCGGCGTGATCCTGCTCGTCGTCTACGGGCGCCTGACGTGGGTCGGCCTCGCGATCATCGCGGCGCGCGACCTGCTCCTCTTCGTCGGCTGGCGCGTGCTCACCCCGCGCGGCATCGATCTCGACGTGAACCTGCTCGGCAAGGCGGCCACCTGGCTCCTCTACCTGGGGATCGGCTGCCGGATCGTCACGCACAACCACACGAGCTGGCCGCTCTGGCTCTTCTGGATCGGCCTGGGCATGGCCGTCGCCGCTGCGATGTTCTACGTGCGCGACGCGTGGAAAGCATTACGGAAATGAAGGCCGTCGTCATGGCAGGGGGCGAGGGCACGCGTCTTCGCCCGCTCACCTCGAACCAGCCGAAGCCGATGGTGCCGATCGTCGGGAAGCCGTGCATGGAGCACATCCTCGAGCTCCTGAAGGCGCACGGCTTCGAGGACGTGATCGTCACGGTCGCGTTCCTTCCGCAGGCGATCCGCTCCTACTTCGGCGGCGGCGACGCGCTGGGGATCGATCTCGGCTACTCCGTCGAGGAGTCGCCGCTCGGCACCGCCGGCTCCGTCAAGCTCGCGTCGGCCCGGCTCGACGACACGTTCCTCGTGATCTCGGGTGACGCGCTCTGTGACGTCGACCTCACGCGGCTCGTCGCCTTCCATCGGGAGAAGCAGGCGTCCGTGACGATCGGCCTCAAGTCGGTCGAGAACCCGCTCGAGTTCGGCATCGTCGTCACCGACGACGAGGGTCGTGTCGAACGGTTTCTCGAGAAGCCGTCGTGGGGCCAGGTCTTCTCCGACACGATCAACACGGGTATCTACGTCGTCGACGCGGAGGTCATGAAGCACGTGCCGACCGACCGGCCGTACGACTTCTCGAAGGAGCTCTTCCCGCTGCTGCTCGAGATGGGGCGGCCCATCTACGGCTGCGTGCTCGACGGCTACTGGCAGGACATCGGCAACCTCGAGCAGTACCGCCAGGCGAACTTCGACGCGCTCGACGAGAAGGTGCGTCTCGACATCTCCGGAATCCGCATCCGCGGCAACATCTGGGTGGGGGAGGGCGTCGACCTGCACGATCTCGACGCGATCGAAGGGCCGGCGTACATCGGCAACTACTGCCGCATCGCACCCGACGCATCCGTCGGCTCGTACTCGGTGCTCTCCACGAGCGTCACGTTGCGCGAGCGCGCGCGTGTCTCGCGGTCGGTGATCGACGCCGCGACGTACGTCGGGCGCAGCGCCGTCATCGAGGGCGCCGTCGTCGGCCGCGCCTGCGACGTCCGCGCGCACACCCGAGTGCACGAAGGCGTCGCGATCGGTGACGAGGTGAAGATCGGCGCCGAGAGCGTGATCATGCCGGGCGTCCGGATCTACCCCTACAAGGAGGTCGAGACCGGCTCGCACATCTTCGAGAGCCTCATCTGGGAATCTCGCGGCACGACGCGCGTCTTCGGCAAGGACGGCGTCACCGGCCTCGTCAACGTCGACCTGACTCCCGACACCGCGGTTCGGCTCGCGGCCGCATTCGGAACCGCGCTGAAGCGCGGTGCGCGCGTCGTCGCCTCGCGCGAAGGCTCGCCGGCGTGCCGGATGATCAAGCGCGCCATGATCTCCGGCCTGTCGTCGACGGGCGTGGAGGTGGCCGACCTACGCGTGATCCCGGCCGGCGTCGGCCGCCACCTCGTGAAGTCGGAGGGGTACGCCGCCGGCTTCCACGTCGGGATCAGCACGAGTGACCCCGAGGCGATCCGCATCCAGTTCTTCGAGCAGCCCGGCATCGAGATGACGCCGGACATGCAGAAGGAGGTCGAGAAGCACTTCACGCGCGGCGAGCTGCGGCGGGTCGCGGCAGCGGAGGTGGGATCGATCTCCTATCCGGCCCGCGTGCGTGAGAGCTACGCGAACGACCTGCTCGAGACGCTCGACGTCGAGGCGATCCGTGCCCGCGGATTCCGGCTCGTCGTCGACTACGGCTTCTCCGCGTCTTCCTACGTCCTGCCGCTCGTGCTCGGCCCGCTCGGCGTGGAGGCGGTGGCCGCCCACGCGTTCCCGAGCGAGGGCGACGGAGGGATGGCCGGCGGTCTCGCGGCGTCGATCGGCCAGGCGAAGCGCCTCGTGCCGGCGGTCGGTGCGGATCTCGGCGCGGTCTTCGACCGCGCGGGCGAGCGCTTGTATCTGATCGACGAGCAGGCGCGCGAGATCCCGGTCGAGCAGGCGCTGCTCCTGTACCTCAGCCTGATCGGCTCGAGCGGCCGGACCGGCAGGCTCGCATTCCCCATCACGGTGACGAGCCAGGTCGATCGGCTCGTCGAGGGGACCGAGCTCGAGATCGTCCGCACGCGCGCCTCGCTGCCGGAGCTGACCAAGGCGGCAGTCGAGGACGGCGTCGTCTTCGCCGGCGCGGTGGGCGGCGGCTACGTCTTCCCCGACTTCCTGCCCGGCTACGACGCGGTCGCGAGCCTCGCCAAGCTGCTCGAGCTGCTGGCCACGGTCGCCCGGCCCATCTCGGAGCTCGTCGCCGAGCTGCCCGCTCCGACGCTCATCCACCGGCAGATGCCGTGCCCCTGGGCGCTGAAGGGGCTGATCATGCGGGTGCTCAACGAGCGCATGGCCGGCAGGGACGTGGATCTCACCGACGGGATCAAGGTCTTCTCCGAGCGCGGGTGGGCGCAGGTGCTGCCCGATCCCGACGAGCCGCTCGTCCACCTCTACGCCGAGGGCGAGACGATCGAGGAGTCGGAGGAGCTGGCCGCAGAGCTGCGTGAGGTGATCGAGGAGATCGAGCAGGGCGAGGCCGCCGCAGCGCGAAGTTAGTGGCCTCGACACCAGATCTCTACCTCAGGTGTAGACAGCGGCCCGCCAAAGGCTAAAGTTCAGGTTTACCCTCCGAATCGAAAGGTCGTCGTGGAACCGCTCCCCGATCTCGCATCGACGTCTGACGAGGATCTCAAGCGCCTGATCGACGAGTACACGCAGGAAGAGCAGGAGGTGTCGTACCGGCGCCGCATCCTCCACGGCAAGATCGACATCCTGCGCGCCGAGCTGGTCGCGCGGCTCCAGAAGACGGGTGGGCGCAGCATTCTCGAGGACGTGAACGTCGAGGCGTTGACAGAGATCCTGGCCGGGAAAGCCACTCCGCCCGCCGCATGAGCCACGTGTATTGCCCCGAGTGCGGCTTCCAGAACCCGGAGGCCGCGAACTACTGCGCCAAGTGCGGCGCCCTCCTGCACACGCAGGAGAGCGTCGAGACGACGCAGACGTTCAGCCCCGAGGAGGGGGCGGAGATGCTCTCGGCGCTCGAGGACATCGGCGTACAGGGCCCCGCGCTCGTCGTGCGCTCCGGGGGCGGTCGATCCGGCGAGACGTTCGCGGCGCACGAGGCCGGCACGACGATCGGGCGCTCGCCGGACTGCCCGGTCTTCCTCGACGACGTCACCGTGTCGCGCAAGCACGCGATCGTGCTGGAGCGCAACGGCCATTGGTTCATCGAGGACCAGGGCAGCCTCAACGGAACCTTCGTGAACCGCCAGCGCGTCGAATCGGCCGAGCTGAGCGACGGAGACGAGATCCAGATCGGGAAGTACCGGCTGACCTTCCTGACCCGCTGATGAGCGCGACGGCTCCCGCACGCGAACGGCTCCTGACGATCGGCACGGTCTGCCGGCGCCTGAAGCCCGAGTTTCCCGACATCTCGATCTCGAAGATCCGCTACCTCGAGGACCAGGGGCTCCTGACGCCGAAGCGGACGCAAGGCGGCTACCGCCTCTTCGCCGAAGACGATGTCGACCGGCTCGAGACCATCCTCCGCCTCCAGCGCGACGAGTTCCTGCCGCTGCGCGTGATCCGCGAGGAGCTCGCCTCCGGCGCCTCCGAGAAGCGCCGGCGCAAGCGGGCAGGCGCATTGGGCGAGCGGGAGGAAGGCCTCGATCTGGACGGCCTTTGCGAGCGTGCGGGCATCGATCCGCGGCGCGCGCGCGAGCTCGAGGAGTTCGGGCTACTGGAGCCGCGCGTCGAGAGCGGCCAGCGCGTCTACTCCGACAACGATGCCGACATCGCGGTCGCGTGCGAGACGCTTTCCCGCTACGGGATCGCGCCCCGACACATGCGAGCATTTCGCACAGCAGTCGACCGGGAGACAGGGCTGCTCGACGCAGTGATCGCGCCGGCGCTGCGCTCGCGCAATCCCGAACGCCGGCGGGCCGGTGTCGAGGACCTCCAGGCGATGGGCGAGGCGGCGCATGAACTGTCCCAGCTCCTCTTCTGGCGCAACGTCCGTAGACTCGCTGGGCAATGAGCGCAATCGACCTGAAATCACGCGTCCGGGAGGTCCCGGACTTTCCGACGCCGGGCATCGGCTTCAAGGACATCACGCCGCTGTTGCTCGATCCGGATGCACTCCGGCAGTCCGTGCACGAGCTGGCCGAGTGGACGGCGGAGCGTGAGCCTGATCTCGTGCTCGGCGCCGAGGCGCGCGGCTTCTGGCTCGGCGCGGCGGTGGCCTGCAAGGTCGGCTGCGGCTTCGTGCCTGCGCGCCGCCCCGGGAAGCTGCCGCCGGACACGGTTTCCGCGAGCTATGCGCTCGAGTACGGCGAGAACGCGCTCGAGGTGAACAAGCACACGATCGCCGAAGGCGCCCGCGTGGTGATCCACGACGACGTCCTCGCCACGGGTGGCACCGTCGAGGCGATCGCCGGGCTCGTCGAGAAGCTCGGCGGCCACGTGGTCGGAGTCAACTTCGTGATCGAGCTGTCGTTCCTGAACGGTCGCGAACGGCTCGCCGAGCACGACGTATTCTCGCTGATCACGTACTAGGCCAGGCGCGCCTTATGACGCGCTGGCGCGCCGCTGCCAGCGGTCGTCCCAGTTGTCCCGGGTGAGCGCGGAGACGATCGCCCGGCGGACGAGCCGTCCGTCGTTTGCCCGCCCGAGCAGGTGCACGCGCAGCGGCAACTCGCTCAATGTCAGCGGCACGCTCGTCGTCGTCGCCGGCAGGGTCAGCGTCTCGCGAACCACATACTCCGACCGCGCGTCGGCGCGTTCGCTGAAGCGCACCTCCCAGGCAGTCACCGCCGGGGCGGCGTCCCAGCTGAGAACGACGGAGTCGTCGATGCGTGCCCTGCGCACCTCCATGTTGCCGGTGATCGTGGGCTGTGCCCGGAACGGCGCCCGGCCGCGTGAACGGACGGCGGAAGGGGCCGGCGGCGGGGGAGTGGGAGGGGCGGCGAGTCGGGCACGCGCGCGCTGGACGGTCAGCACCCGTTCGAGCTGCGCGAGCGCCTTGGCGCCGCCGCCGGTCCGGCGGATCCTGTCCGCGAGCGCCTGTTCATCGGGATCTCGGCCCGCTGCGATGTCGGCGCGGGCTGCGTCGAGGATGGAGGAGAGGTCGTCGTGGCCGGCCGATTCCATGCCCACAGCATCGCCGAAAGCCGCCGGCCTTCGTTTACCGTCCGAAATGTCGATTACAACACCGGTATGTACGACGCGCTGACCAGCCGGTACACGTTCGCGTGTCCTCTCCTGGGCGAGAGCAGCGTCGCGCTGTCGGCCTTTCGCAGCATCGAGCGGCTCGGCGGAACAGCCCATCCCGTCGTCTATCGCGTCCGCTTCGAGTGCACCTGCGGCGACGAGCACGACGGCCTCGTCCGGCACGACGAGCTCGACTGGGCGCCGCTCGGGCTCGAGGCGGGCATCTTCCTGAACCTCATGACCTCACGGGTCGAGCCGGTTGCGAGCGAGCTGACGCAGGTCGCGGCGTCGCGGATCAAGGCGGGGGAGTGGCCGTGGACCTTCTTCTGCTTCCCGGAGGATCGCCCGAGGCCGGTCTTTCCTTCCTTCTTCTTCCTGCTGACGCCCGGTGACGATGCGCTCGGCTTGGCCGTGCGCTGCCCGGCCTGCCAGCGGCTGTCGGTGAACCTCGTCTCGCACGAGCATGTCGACCTGCCGTTCCACAACGACCGTGAGGTGGGCGTGGTCGAGCACCTGTTCCCGGACGACACGCACGCGACGATCGAGGCGTTCCGCAGCGAGCTCTGGTCGTCGAGCTTCGACGCTCGCCGCCTGGATCTCTAGAACTGCGCACCCCGATCCGCCTCTATCCCGTTTCCCTAGAGGAAACTGGAAATGGGATAGGGGTGATCGGATGCGCAGGTACGGACTCTACGACGCGACGCGCGGGCTGACGCTGGCCGTCGCGGCCGGCACGGCCGGCCTGATGCTGTGGCTTGCGACGCAGGTCGGGCAGCAGACGACGCTTCGCTTCTGGGCGTCCATGGGGATCGTCGCCGCGGCGGGACTCGTCGTCGCGCTCGCGCAGGCCGTCGGCGGCTGGACGAGCGGGCTCCGGTTCCGCCTCTCGCCGGGCACCATGCTGCTGGGCTTCCTGCCGACGCTTGTCGTCACCGGCTGGATCCTGATGGCGAACCAGCCCGGCTCCGGCTGGCACGAGGGCAGGATCGTCTCCTGGAGCGGGAGCATCGGCGTGCTGAACGTCGTGCACGATCTGGGCCTCTGGCACGGCGTGATCGCCTTCGGCCTCGGGCTCGTGCTCGGGTTGAGCCTCGACACCGTTCCCGCCGCCGTCGAAGTCGCGGCGGACGCCACGCCGACGACGGGGCGCGCGACCGATCGGTGGGCTACCGACGAGCCGCTGACCGCCGAACGCGACGCGGCGCACGCGGCCGAGCCGCGGACCGTGGTGGTCGGCCCGCGCGACGAGACGTAGGGAGGGCGGGAGCCGCCGGTGCAGCGGCGGCTCCCGAATCCCAGACGCGTTCCGAATCCCGGGTTCCGAATCCCAGTTCCGAATCACTGGCGGTGGGGATCATGCGGCGAGGCCAGTCGCGTCGATACCTGGATCGGGATGCATGCGGTTTCTCCACTGCCGCGACGGCGCGGCTTCGAGCTGCTGGTCGCGCACTGCGCCAGCCTCGACCCCGACGCTCCGAGCGCCCGCGACCGGCTCGACACGGCCCTCGGGCGGGAGCTCGCGCAGCGGCTCGTCCTTGCGCTCACCCGCGCCGGGAGTGAGCGCTTCGCTGCCTAGGCCGACGGCACGTCGTCGCCGCGGGTGCGGACGAAGAGCCAGATGCCGGCCGCGGCGACTGCGGAGATCACGAAGGAGAACGCGCTGTTCGAGCCGGTGGCGACGAGGAAGAAGTAGAGGTACGCGCCGAGGACTATCGCCCAGATGAAGGCGACGATGCCCTTGTCGATGCTCGGTGCGTGGAAGTGCACGGGGCGATCATATACAGGCGCAAAAACAGGACAGGCTCCCTTGCGGGAGCCTGTCCAAAGAGATTCGCCGAGTCTGTCGCGGTTTCGTCCACAACTCCGGTTGACTTTCCGATCTCAGCCCTTGCGGACTTCCTCGTACGGCCTCTCGGTGCTGCTTCAACCTACTTCCGCGCCGCGCTCGGCGCACTTGTGAATCTAGGGGTTCATCAACCTTCATGCAAGTGCTCCCGGAACGAAAAGCTCGCATTTTGCGAATTTTCAATAATCAACATTTCCACAGCAGAGTGTCCAACCTGTGGAAAAACCCCGGAGGCGTCTAATCGAGCCATGCCCGGTGACAGGCGCCGGCCGTGTCTGCGCACACGCGCGCCGGACCGGCGGCGACCGCACCGCTGCAGTGGTGTCGCGCAGGTAACCGCCTGACGGACAGTGGCGCGCCGAGCCACGTCGGGTGACAGTCACGAGACGCGTCCTCTCGGAGCGCGTCGCGTGCGGCGGAGGAGAGCATCGCCGCCGATACGCTCATTCTCCAACTCGACATAACGCACGTTCTCGTGCATAGGCCTTAGGCGCCGAATCACTTGCTTCAGGGACGCCCGGCGTGTTTGGGTCTCCCAGGGGCGCGGAACAACGGTTGGCCAGGACACGCGGAAATCAGAGGGAGCGCAATTTTGACGACGGTCGAGATCGAGTCAATCCTCGGGAACGAGGAGCTCGCGGCATTGCTCGAAGCCGGCGAGGCGAACGGCCAGGTACGCCAGGCAGAGCTGCAGGAGATCATCGAGCCGCTCGAGCTCGACGTCATGGAGGTCGACGCGGTCTACATGGAGCTCGACCGCCGCGGCATCGAGCTCGTCGCCGAGGAGCCCGAGAAGGAGAAGGAAACGCCGCCGCCGACCCCGGCCGCCGTCGCCCCGGTCGAGACCACCACCGACGCCCTGCAGCTCTTCCTCCGCGAGGCCGGACGCCACCAGCTGCTGACCGCCGCCCAGGAGGTCGAGCTCGCCAAGAAGATCGAGGCCGGCGACATGCTCGCAAAGCAGCGGATGATCCAGTCCAACCTGCGGCTCGTCGTCTCGATCGCGAAGAACTACCGCAACCAGGGCCTGCCGTTCCTCGACCTGATCCAGGAAGGCACCCTCGGCCTGATCCGCGCAGTCGAGAAGTTCGATTGGCGCCGCGGCTTCAAGTTCTCGACGTACGCCACCTGGTGGATCCGCCAGGCCGTCGCGCGCGCGCTTGCCGACAAGGCGCGGACGATCCGGATGCCGGTCCACATCGTGGAACGGCTGCAGAAGATGAACCGCGCCGAGCGGACGCTGTGGATGGAGCTCGGACGCGAGCCCACGCTCGAGGAGATCGCCGAGGAGGCCTCTCTCCCCATCGAGCAGGCCCGCGAGGTCAAGGCCGCGGCACGCGCCTCCGCCAGCCTCGACCAGCCGGTCGGTGAGAGCGACGACGCCGTCTTCGGCGATTTCGTCGCCGGCGACGACCCGCTCCCGGAAGAGCGCGTCGAGGTCTCGCTGCGCAGCCAGGCGCTCGCCGTTGCCCTGCACTCGCTGCCCGAGCGCGAGCGGCACGTGCTCGTCCTGCGGTACGGGCTCGTCGACGAGGAGCCGAAGACGCTCGAGGAGATCGGCAAACGCCTCGGCCTCACGCGGGAACGCGTGCGGCAGATCGAGCTCGAGTCGCTTCGCCGTCTCGCCGGCCTGCGCGAGATGCAGGTCATGCAGGCGGGCTAGACGAGTTACGCCAGGAGGTAGAGCTCGAGATCGGGCGCGGCCAGGCGCAGCTCGCGCAGGGCCCGTGACTCGAGCTGGCGGACCCGCTCGCGCGTGATCCCGAGTCCCGCACCGACCTCTTCCAGCGTCTGCGGCTTCTCGCCGTCGAGGCCGAACCTCAGCGCCAGCACCCGGCGCATGCGCGGGTTCAGGTTGCCGAGCGCAACCGCGAGCTCCGTCGCCCGGAGCACGTGGGCCGTCTTCTCCTCCGGCTGCGCGGAGTTCAGGTCTTCGATCAGGTCGCCGTAGAGGCTCTCGCCGTCACCGACCGGCACGTCGAGGCTGACCGGGTCGTCCACGAGCTCCAGGAGGTCCTGTACCCGCTGCTCTGGCAGCCCGCTCTCCTGGGTCAGCTCCTCCATCGTCGGCTCGCGGTTGAGCTTCTGGGCGAGCACACGGCGTGAGCGGAGCAGCCGGCGCACCTGCTCGGCGACGTGCACCGGCAGGCGGATCGTCCGGCCCTGGTCGGCGAGCGCGCGGGTGACCGACTGGCGGATCCACCAGGTGGCGTACGTGGACAGCTTGTAGCCCATCTTGTAGTCGAACTTCTCGACGGCGCGGATCAGGCCGAGGTTGCCCTCCTGGATCAGGTCGAGCAGCGGGACGCCGGCCTTCGTGTAGTTGCGCGTGATCGACATGACGAGACGGAGATTCGCCTCGATCAGCTCGCGCTTCGCGTCCTCGTCGCCCGCGTCCTTGCGCCGGGCGAGCTCGCGCTCCTCCTCACGCGTCAACAGCGGGCCGCCGCCGATCGAGCGCACGTAGAGCTTGAGCGGATCCTGCGTGAGCGCGGCCGGCATGAGGGCATGCACCTCGTCCGCGTCGCCGGCGGCCGCGAGGCCGGCCTCGTCTGCCTCCTCGACCTCTTCGACTTCTTCGGCGTCGACGTCGTCGAGCGCGGCAGGATCCTCCACGGCCGGGACGAGCTCGAGCCGTGGCTCGGAGATCTCCGGGGGCGGGAAGATGTCGCTTGGGAGCGGCCGCTGCTCCATGTGCGGTGTTATCGGCATCCCTCGACCGAGGCTTGAGCGAAACGTCAAGCCTCGATGGAGTGACCTTGTCGAAGAGCGCCCGCCGAAGGTCCGCATGGCCCCGCGGCGAATCCTGCTTCTAACTTCAGAAGACGATGCGTCGTCCGATAGAGAGAAGGACGGTTCTCGCCGTCCGAGGTCTCGACCAGGATCCACAGCATGTGCGGAATCGCCGGATACAGCCTGTCGGCCCGCAGCGACGTCGATCGGACGCTCGCCGCGCAGTCGCTGCTGGCCGGGATCGCAGAGCGCGGCGCCGACGC
>JAOPYX010000348.1 GCA_025964535.1 Actinomycetes bacterium
TTCGTCCTCTCCACCGGTCCCGGCCTCGACATCAAGCAGTTCGGACTTGGGCTTGCCGCAGGGATCGTGTTCGACGCGACCGTCATCCGCGCGCTGCTCGTACCGGCGCTGATGCGATTGCTCGGCAACGCGAACTGGTGGATGCCGCGCGTGGCTGCGCGCGCGCTGTTCATCCGCGAGCCCCAGCTTGCTCCCGAGCGGCCTGCAACGGAGCCCGTATGAGCCCCTTCCCCCGTCTCACTCATCGGAGGTGCGTCTGATGTCGCAGACCGTCGTACTTGTCGGAACGCGCAAGGGTTGCTTCGTGCTGGAGAGCGACGAAGATCGTCGTGACTGGAACGTGCGCGGCCCGTACTGCGAGGGCTGGCCCGTCTACCACGCAGTGCACGATGCGCAGACCGGCGCGATCTATGCGGCGGCGGCAAGCGAGTGGCACGGCGCGGGCGTCTGGCGGAGCACCGACCTCGGTGAGACGTGGGAGCTGTCGAGCGAAGGGCTCAGCTATGAGGACGACGGCGGCCAGAAGCTGTCGAAGGTCTCGGGCCTGACGGTCGCGCACGGGCGGATCCTCGCCGGCGCGGAAAACGCGGGCATCTTCGAGAGCCGCGACGGCGCGAAGACGTGGTCGCTGCTCAGCACGCTCGAGGGAATGCCCGGCCGTGAAGGCTGGAACGATCCGAAGAACCAGCCGCCCGGTCATCTCGGCCTGCCGGCGATTCTCCCCCATCCCGACGACGCGTCCCACTTCTGGGCCGTCGTGCAGGGAATCGGCATCTTCGAGACGACGGACGACGGGGCGTCGTGGACGCCGCGCAACAAGGGCCTCCGCGCCGACTGGCCACTGGAGGACCCCGAGGTCGGCTACTGCGTGCACAAGCTCGTGATGTCGCCCGTCGACACGCAGCGTCGCTATCAGCAGAACCACGTGGGCATGCACCGCAGCGACGACGGCGGCATGTCGTGGACGGAGATCACCGAGGGGCTGCCGACGGAGTTCGGCTTCGCCGCGGCGACGCACCCGCACGACAAGGAGACGTTCTACGTCATCCCGCTCGACCCGGGCCACGGGCGCGTCATGCCCGAGGGGAAGGCGGCGGTGTGGCGCACGCGCGATGCGGGCTCGAGCTGGGAGCGGCTGCATCAGGGCCTGCCGCAGCGCGACGCGCATCTCGGAGTCCTGCGCGAAGGGATGGCGATCGACGCACGCGACACGCCCGGCCTCTACTTCGGCACGAGCACCGGCCAGGTCTTCGCGAGCGTCGACGAGGGCGACAGCTGGACGGAGATCGCGAGCTATCTGCCGGCGATCTCATCGGTCGAGGTCGCAGTTCTGGACTGATGGCGGATCTTCACCTCCCCGGAACGCTGCCGCCGCTGTTCAACGGCCTGCCGCGCCGCCTCGACGTCGACGCGACGACCGTCGACGAGGCGATCGCGCAGCTCGACGAGCGGTGGCCGGGGCTGCGCGATCGACTGTGTGCCGAGGGCCCGACGTTGCGCCCCCACATCCACGTGTACGTCGACCGCGAGCGAGCGGGGCTCGATACCGAGCTCGCCGCGAGCTCGCGGATCGACGTGATCGCCGCGATCAGCGGCGGCTGACCATCCCGCGCCCTTACCAGGCGGAGACGACTTGGGGCGGGATCAGCAAGCGGTCGAGCGCCTCATTTGCCTTCTCGATGTGTCGTTGCCCATCGCGGAGCGAAAAGGCAAAGTGGCCCGGCAAGAGCGCGTCGACGGCGAGGCCCCGCAGCTTGCGCAGCGAGGTGATGATCGCCTCGAGACTGCAGTCGTGGATGTTCTGCAACAGAATCGCCCCTCCGTGAAAGACGACGTCTCCGGCGAAGAGTCGTCGCTCTTGAGCGTGATCGAGCACGAACGAGAGATGCCCGGCTGCATGGCCGGGCGTCTCGATGCACTCCAGACGGAGGTCGCCGATTGCGATCGTGTCGCCTTCTGCGAGCTCTCTGTCGACAGGACAGGGCTCGAGGCGGTAATCCGGCGGATAGATGCCTGCGACCTTGGCGACATCAACGCTCGTCGCCTGCTCGTCTCCGTTGCGGATGAACGTGGCGATCTGGCGCGAGACGGATACGGAGGCATCCGGCAGCAACCGCCGCATCGCTGCCGCGCCTCCAGCGTGATCTCCGTGGCCGTGGGTGCAGAGGATGTGCTGGATGCGGGCTGGATCGAATCCCGCTTTGCGAACGTTCGCGATCACCTGTGCCGCACCGATGCCGGCGCCGACGTCTATGAGACCGAGCTCGGAGCCGCCGTCGACCAGGTAGACGTGACAGTCGTGCGAATCGCTCAGGTCGAAGCCGAACGATCCGGAGCCGACGAGGTGGATGCGCTCGTCGAGCTGCAAGCCATCAGCCCGCGTGGGCTTCTTCGTACGTCGGACCGCCGGTGCCGTCTGCCCAGTAGCGCTTGGACCAGCCCACTCCTTGCCATGTCCGGACATCGGAGGGCCGGAAGCGAAACAGCCAACGCGGCTGGTTGAGCGTCGGGGTGAGATAGGTCGGGCCGTCCTCGCCGAGATAGCGGATCGCCATCCGCGTGGCGACCTCGACCCAGGCGCCGCCCACGTTCGGCTTCTCGACGAGCTCGGCGACGCCCTCGCCCATGACCTTCTCCATCGTCTGCTCTTCGTCGATGACGAACGAGAGGCGGCCGTCTGCCTCGAGGAGCTCGGCCCAGCGCGACCGCTGGCGCGGGACGAGCCAGAAGTACCCGTCATGCCAGTCGTGCCAGCAGACTGTGATGTACGGCGATCCATCGGGCTTCAGGCACGCCAGACGCATGGTCTTGCCGCGCGCGAGAAACGCCTCTCTCTCGTCGTCGGACATGCCTCCGACCTTCCCGCGCCAGGCGTTCTCTGCCATCAGCCGCAGAGACTATCGGCCTCGCGGGTCAGTGTGCCGGGTAGCGCGCCGACGTGTTTAATCGCTAGCACCGCGCCTCGACCGGGAGCGGCTGACGCGCATGTCCGAGCCTCTCGCAGCGAGCACACACCGTCCGGCGCCGGCTGCCTCGATTCCGTTCGCGGGGTCGCTGGACCGCGTCCCGTATACGCGGATCCGCGAGCTGGGAGAGATCGCGATGGGGATGGACGGCGTCCTCCGTTTGTATTTCGGAGAGTCCAGTCTCCCGACGCCGAAGTTCATCGTCGACGCCGCCGTGCAGGCCCTGCGCGAGGGCTACACCTTCTACTCCGAGAACGCGGGGCTCCCGTCGCTGCGAAGCGAGATCGCGCTTCATTACCGACGACACCACGGCGTCGAGCTCGATCCCGGAAGCGAGATCGTCATCACCGCGTCGGGAGTGCAGGCGCTTCATCTTGCGATCCGCTCTGTCCTCGACCCCGGCGACGAGGCGATCGTCATCTCGCCGGCGTGGCCCAACAGCGCGTCGATCGTCGCGCTCTCTCACGGCGTCGAGGTCCAGGTACCGCTTGCGCTGGCAGACGAGCGGTACGCGATCGACTTTGCCGCTCTCGAGGCCGCGGTCAGCTCGAGGACCCGCATCGTCGTGCTCACGTCGCCCTCGAATCCCCTCGGCTGGGTCGCCGACGTCGGCGAACAGCGCCGCCTGCTTGAGTTCTGCCGCGCGCATGGCCTCTGGCTGCTCGCCGACGAGGTCTACGAGCGCATCTATTACGACGGCTCACAGACAGGCGAGCCGGCGCCCTCGATCCTCCGGCTCTGCGATCGTGGCGACGCCGTAACCGTGGTGCAGTCCTTCTCGAAGAGCTACTGCATGACCGGCTGGCGCGTCGGCTGGCTCGTTACGCGCGCCGACCTCGGCCCGAAGCTCGCGCAGCTCAACGAGTTCTACGTGTCGCACGCAGCGACCTTCGCGCAGGTGGCGGCGACGACGGCGCTCGCGGACGGAGAGGAGTCCCTCTGCCGCATGGTCGAGGGCTACCGGGCGAATCGCGACTTCTGCGTGACGGCGCTGCGGGAGATGCCGGGCGTCAAGCTCGCGGAACCGAGCGGAGCGTTCTACGTCTTTCCGCGGATCGACGGCCTCGAGGACTCCTTCGCGTTCTGCAAGAGACTGCTGCTCGAGCAGCGCGTCGGGCTCGCACCCGGCTCCGCCTTCGGGACCGCCGGCGAAGGCTCGCTGCGGATCTGCTACGCCGCCGAGCGCTCGGTGCTGGAACCAGCGCTCGAACGCCTGGACGCCTTCCTCAGGACCGGTGGTTGATGTCGCGGAACGGTCTCGAGGGAAAGGCAGCTCTGGTCACCGGCGGCGCGCGCGGCATCGGCTACGCGATCGCACGACGACTCGCCGAGGATGGAGCGTCTGTCGCGGTGCTGGCGCTTCACGGCGACTCGGCCGCTCGTGCGGCACGGGAGCTCGCGACGCACGGCGGAGTCGCGATCGCGATCGCAGGCGACGTCTCGGAGGAGCGTGACGTCGCCGCGGCCGTCGACGAGACCGTCGCTACCTTCGGCCAGCTCGACATCATGGTCAACAACGCCGGCAGCATCGCCATCGGCCCGGTCGTCGACACGAGCGTCGACACGTGGGACAACCTCATGGCGGTCAACCTCCGCGGCGTGTTCCTCGGCTGCCGGGAAGCGGCGCGCCACATGATCGCGCAGGGCACCGGCGGCCGGATCGTCAACGGCTCGTCAGGTGCGGGACGTCGAGGCAACGCGCTGATCGGCGCGTACGCGGCGAGCAAGTTCGGCGTGATCGGTCTCACGCAGAGCCTCGCGGTCGAGCTGGCGCCGCACGGGATCACGGTCAACGCATACTGCCCGGGACACGTGACCTCGACGCCGATGTGGGAGCTCATCGATCGGGAGCTCACGTCGCGCACGGGCGAGGAGCGCGGATCGGCGCGGCGCGCTGCGGAGGGTGAGTCGCCGATGGGCCGCGCGGCGCAGCCCGAGGAGATAGCCGCCGCCGTCGCGTTTCTCGCGTCCGATGACGCGTCGTTCGTGACCGGCGAGTCGCTGCTCGTCGACGGCGGCCTCGTCCGCCTCTGATCAATCCCCTCCGATCAGTCCCCGTCGAGCGAGAACACGGCTCTAGCGTTCCCGCCGAGGATTGCCTCCACCTCCGGCTCGGAGAACGCCGCCCATTGCACACGCCGGATCTCGAGCCGTGGGTCGAGCAGCGGGTACGAGCTCGCGTACAGCACGCGCCGCGCCCCGAACCGGCGGACGACACCCTCGATGAAGTCCTCCCGGTAGACGCCCGAGGTCTGGAGGAGCAGATTCTCGCTGTCGGCCAGGGCGAGCTCGGAGTCGACCTGGCCCAGGCCGGAGATGTTCAGCTGGAGCCCGTTGGTCGCGACGAAGGTCACGTCGGGGAAGCGGCGTGCGAGCGCGCCGACCTGCAGGGCCTCCGAGACGAACGGGTAGCCCGCGGCCACGATCACCGGCACGCCCAGCCGCTGCGCGACCTCGACAATCGGATCGACTCGTCGGTCGGCGATGCGGAAGGTCTCCTCCCAGGGGTGGAGGAAGAGCGCCCTGAGCCCGAGCGTCTCCACTGCACGCTCGAGCTCTGCGCAGGCGTCGTCGCCGAGGAGCGGATCGACACGCGCGACTCCCGAGAGCCGCCCGCCGGAGTCGGCGACGATCTCGGCGATCGCCTCGTTGGCGGCGCCGAGGTGGTAGGCGCGGGGCTTCGCCGGGCAGACGACAGCCTTGTCGACGCCGAGCTCGTCCATACCCCTGAGCAGCTCCGCCGCGCTCGCCGAGTGCCCGAAGAGCGAGTCGCCGAGAAACGTGAGGCTGTCGACGATCAGCGGACGCCGTCCAGGATCCGGAGGGCATTTGCCGCGAAGACCAGCGCCTCAGCTTCGGGTGCGAGGCCTGCGAGCCGCACCTTCTCGACCTCGATCCGCGGCGAGCACGCGGGGCCGTCGCTCGCATAGAGCACGCGCGAGGCACCGATCCGCTCGACGGCCTCGGCGATCTTTACCGGGTAGGGCATCGCGGAGCTCTCGAGCACGACGTTGTCATGCGCTTCGGCCACCTCGATCGCCTCGTCGACATGGAAGTAGCCGCCCATGTGGCCGAGGATGATCGTCGCGTCCGGACATGCGGCCGCGGCCCGTCCGACGGCGAGCGGCGTGGCCAGCGGCTCGTCGCCACAGTGGAAGAGCGTCGGCGCCCCGTGCTTCGCGGCCGCGCGGATGAGCCGCAGCGTCTCCTCTCCTGCGGGGTGCGCGAGCGTCGAGACCGGGTGCAGCTTCAGCCCCTTGAAGCCGAGGCCGAACGCGCGCTCCAGCAGCCTGAGAGACTCCTGCCCGTACCACGGATGAATGCGGGCGAACGCGTCGAGCCGTCCGGGGTATTCCGCGCATGCCTCGGCTATCAGCTCGAGTGCCTGCGGGTTGACCGCGGGCGCGTCGACGATCGTCATGACGACTCCCCGATCGATGCCGGCCTCGTCCATGCGCCGTATGCACTCGGCCGCCTCCAGCTTCCAGCCGAGGGCCGGAACCTCGTCGATGTGAAGATGGGCGTCGACGATCAGGACGACGCAGCCTCCTCCACCGACTGGCCGGGAGTTACCTCATGCCAGCGCGTGCGCTTGGTGAACGTGCGGTCGACCCCTCCGCCGTCCCAGCTGGACACCCGCTCGGGCCGGATCCGAATCAGCACGCGTGGCAAGTCGAGCGTCGCCTCGAAGTAATCCATCCCTCCGGGGCCGAGGTACCGGAGCACCATTCGCCGTGCCAGCTCGACCCAGTCGCCTTCGGGAAACTCGGCGTGCCCGCGCACCATCACGCGCTTGTACGGAGGCTCCGGGTTGTCGATACAGAGCGTTACCCGAGGATCGCGACGCATGTTCGAGCAGAAGCCCGCCAGCTCCTTGGTCACGAGCCAGAACGAGTCGCCGTCGTACTCGTACCAGGCTGGATTGACGTTCGGCCACCCGTCTTCCCCGAGCGTTCCGATCTTGGCGAAGATCTTCGTCTCCGTGAGGAAGTCGCGCAGCTCAGTCGGTGCCATCCCGCGTCCCTGCCCGAGCCGGAATTCACTTGACACGCTGTCTCCCTTCCGTCGCGATCGGTTCAGCCGAGCGCCGCGACCGCGTCGATTTCCATGAGCAGGTCCGGAAGACCCAAGTTCGCCACCTGCACCATCGTGCAGATAGGGAACCGACCGGGCTCGAAGAGGCGCTCACGCACGGCAATCTCCGAGGGCGCGTCGCGGATGTCCTTCAAGAAGATCGTGATCTTGACGACATCGGCGAGGGTGCCGCCCGCGGCTTGAACGGCAAGGCCGATGTTCCGCCAGACCTGCGCCGCCTGCAGGCCTGCATCGCCGACGCCGACGATCTGGTTGTGCTCATCGAAGGCGACCTGCCCCGCGATGTACAACGTGTCGCCACAACGAATCGCGTGGGCGTAGGGCTCCGGCGGGGCGGCGAGCCCATCGGGCTCGAGATAGGTGCGTTCCATGACTCCTCCTGGCTGACGGTCAGATCGGGTTCGCGAGTGCGAGCTCCACCGCACGCGGCCAACCGTGGCGGCCGGCCGCGCGCTCGATCGCACGTGCGAGGCGCAGGGCCGTGGCCTCGTCGAACGGTCGGCCGGCGATTTGCACACTGCCGGGGAATCCCGAGGGACCCAGGCCGGTGGGAACGGCCACCGTAGGGAGCCCGGTGAGGTTGAACGGCGCCGTCGTCCGCACAAGCGCGTCGATCACCGGCTCCGTCCCGCTCTCGAACTCGTACTCGACTTGGTCACAGCCCTGCGGAGACGCGGGAACGGTGGGAGCGAGAAGCGCGTCGAGATGTCGAGTGGCGAAGGCGTCGGCGACGGCCTGCTGCACCGCGCGGCGCGTTCGCTGGGCGCGGAGATACAACGAGGCGGGCAAGAGGAGACCCGTCTCGAGCAACCCTCGTACGTCGTCTCCAATGCGGTCCGGCGCGCGCGAAAATCGCGCCTCGTGATACGAGGCTGCTTCGGCGGCGACAATCGCAAACTCGGCTGCGAGCGTGTGCTCGA
The DNA here is from genome assembly GCA_025964535.1 of Actinomycetes bacterium. Classification (GTDB taxonomy): domain Bacteria; phylum Actinomycetota; class Thermoleophilia; order Gaiellales; family Gaiellaceae; genus Palsa-739. The sequence continues at coordinate 7,982 of JAOPYX010000348.1, forward strand.
GCTCGGGCAGAACGAT
>JAOPYX010000349.1 GCA_025964535.1 Actinomycetes bacterium
GCTGCGCGTGACGCGCGAGCACAGCGTCTGCGCGACGGCGAGCTGCCCGACTTCCTCGAGGAGACGAGCAGCGTGCGTGAGGGTGACTGGCGTGTTCCGCCGGCACCGGCAGATCTCGCCGACCGCCGCGTCGAGATCACGGGGCCGACCGACCGCAAGATGGTGATCAATGCGTTGAACTGCGGCGCGAAGGTCTTCATGACGGACTTCGAGGACTCGAACTCGCCGACGTGGGAGAACATGATCGGCGGCCAGCGGAACCTCTCCGACGCGCTCGACCGCACGATCAGGCTCGAGCAAGGCGAGAAGGTCTACGAGCTGAAGGACGAGGTGGCGACGCTGCTCGTGCGGCCGCGCGGCTGGCACATGGTCGAGCGCCATTTCGAGGTCGACGGCACACCGATGTCGGCGTCCCTCTTCGACTTCGGCCTCTATCTCTTCCGCAACCACGAGCGGCTGAAGGCGATCGGCAGCGGGCCGTACTTCTATCTTCCGAAGCTCGAGTCGCATCGCGAGGCGCGACTGTGGAACAGCGCGTTCGAGCTCGCGCAGGACACGCTCGCGATTCCGCGCGGCACGATCCGCGCGACCGTCCTGATCGAGACGGTGCTCGCCGCCTTCGAGATGGACGAGATCCTCTACGAGCTCGGCCCACATGCAACCGGCCTCAATGCAGGCCGCTGGGACTACCTCTTCAGCATCATCAAGAAGCTCGGGCACCGGCCCGAGTTCGTCCTGCCCGACCGGAACTCCGTCGGCATGGCCACACCCTTCATGCGCTCGTACGCGGAGCTGCTCGTCAAGACATGCCACCGCCGCGGCGCGCACGCGATCGGCGGCATGGCGGCGTTCATCCCGTCGCGCAAGGACGCCGAGGTGAACGCGGTCGCGCTGGCGAAGGTGCGCGAGGACAAGGAACGCGAAGCCGGGCAAGGCTACGACGGAACGTGGGTCGCGCACCCGGACCTCGTTCCGGTCGCGATGGAGATCTTCGACCGGGTGCTCGGCGACCGGCCGAACCAGCTCGATCAGCTGCGCGAGGACGTCGACACGAAAGCCGCCGATCTTCTGAACGTCGCCGCGACACCCGGCGAGATCACCGAAGCCGGCCTGCGCAACGACATCTCGGTCGGCATCCAGTATCTGGCGGCCTGGCTCCAGGGCTCCGGGGCGGTTGCGATCTTCAATCTGATGGAGGACGCCGCTACCTCGGAGATCTCACGCTCGCAGGTGTGGCAGTGGCTCTATCACGCAAAGGTCACGGACGAGGACGTCGCCCGGATCACCGACGAGGAAGTCGCGAAGCTCGGCGCCGGCTACGACGAGGCACGACGCCTGTTCGAGCAGGTCGCCACCGGCGACGAGTTCGTCGAGTTCCTCACGCTGCCGGCGTACGCACGGCTCGACTGACACGCCGCTCGCGAGCGCGGGCAGTCGCTCCGGGGTGATGCAGGATCCGGAGCGGAGCCGGCGCGTCAGCGTGGCGGTGCACATTCCCGCGAGCCGCCGCACGCTGCCGGCGTCCTCGCAGACGACGGCCACGACGTCGCCGTCCACTGCGGACGCGAGCTCGGCGAGGAGCAGGACGTCGAGCGGTTCGACCCCGATCACCAGTGTTGCGTCGGCGTCGTCCCCGAAGGCTGAGCCCCAAGCGGAGAGCAGAGAGGGATCCGCGATGACCTCGTCTCCGTGAGCGAGGACTGCAAGCTCCCGGGTCTGCGGGACCGCTTCGATGATCTCGTGCCCCCGTGCGAGCCCGCGCAGGATGCGCCAGGCGTCCGCGCGCGGAATCCGGACCGGCGTCCGATAGAGGACCCGGTTCTCCGCCGCAGCAGCAAACCGCACGCACTCGCCCGGTACCGGGCTCGCGCCGTCCAGGACTAGCACTTCGATGTCTGCGCTATCCGGCGGGGCCAGCGTGTCGAGTGCCGGCTGCCGGCCGTCGACGAGGATGAGGACCGAGACGTGCGGCGATCCAGCAGCGAGCGCCGCATTGCGGCCGCGCGGGAACGCCGATACCGCCCACCCCTGCACGAAGAGCTCCTCGAAGTAGCCGGCATGAACCGGCTCCAGCGGCAATGCGTTCATCGCGCCAGGTGGCGCGCAATGATCCGCGAGAGCTCGGCGGCGCGTATCGCGGACGTCTCGGTGCGGAGCGTCTCGGCATACGCATGCTCACAGAGCGCCTCGCGCTCGTCGTCAGCACGGATCCAGTAGTCGACGAGCTCGACGATCTCCTCGTCGCTCATCGAGTCTTCGATCACGACCATCTTGTCTCGATACCACTCCTGCGCGTCGTATTCCGGAAGGTCACCGATCAACAGCGTCTTCGACGCGAACGACTCGAGGTAGCGAGGCGTCACGCCGCCCGTTCCGACGTGCTCGACGAGCAGCTCGGGCGAGTCAAGGGCGTAGAACGGCAGATCCGAGTCGGCGCGCGCAGAGCTGTGATCGAGGTATTGCGTCACCAGCGTCGCGCCGACTCGGCCGCCGTGGACCGTCGCCGTCGGCGACACCTTCGCCGCGGCGAGCGCTGGCGCGTAGCCGAGCTGGTTCGCCCGCGGCGGCCAGTTGTTGAGCAGGCCGATTGCCGACAGGTCGAGCAGCTTCCAGCCGCACCGTTCCGCATTCGCGCGGACGATGGCGTTGAAGCGGATCCGATGGGGATAGTCGGGCGTCTCCGAGCCGGAGAGCAACACGTCGTACTGCTTCGGCCCCCGCGGATGAAAGATCGTCGGCTCGACCCCCGGCCGCTGCAACACCTTCGGGAGCTCCGGCGCAAGCCGATCGAAGAGCGCAATGGCCGAGAGATGCCGGAGGACGAGCAGCGGGTTCGGCTGCTGCCGCAGGAGCTCCACGAGCGAAAGGGGACGATGCCATGAATCGTGCGCCAACCAGACGAACGACGTTGCCGGCCCCCACGCCACGTCGCGAATCGTGGGATTCACAAAGAGGTTGCACTCGTCGAACGTGACCATGGCATTCGGCCCCGGCGCCGCGGCGAGCGCGCGCGCGTGCACGTGGTAGTCGTGACCCCACGCCACCACGTCAGCGTGCGCAGCAAGGTGATGAAACTGCGCGGACTGATACGAGACCACCTGGTCGGCCAGCTCGTCGATCGCAGCGTCCACCCAGCCGATGGCGACGGTCGGCCCGTCTGTCTCGCGCGATGGGGCGTCGTACGGCTGCTCGGCGAGCGCGCTCACGCGGCGAGCCTCAACGGCGCGGGGTCAAGGTCGGAGAGGAAGACGGCGAGGTCCTCGGGTGTGCCGAGGCCGTGCATCTGATCCTTCTGGATCTCGTCGACGAAGATGTGCTTGCCGTCCTCGATCAGCTCGTTGAAGACCGGGCAGACATAGAACTCGCCGTTGACGCGGATGTCCTTCTCGATCATCCGCCGCGCAGCACGAGCGAAGTCGGAGCCGCGGCGGAAGTAGTAGATGCCGACCGTCGCTTGGTCGGAGATGACACGCTTTTCGGCGACCTCGACGACGCGGCCGCTGTCGTCGCAGCGCGCGTAGCTCCACTTGGGGTCGTCGTCAGAGAACGTGAGAATGCCGCCGTCGGCCTCGAGCGAACGCATGCGCTCGACGAACGCCGCGATGTCGGCATCGAGCTTCTGGTCGGAGTTCGCGAGAACGAGCTCGTTCGGCCCGTCGAAGTGCTCTGCGGCGGCCAGCACGGTGCAGGCGGCGCCCTCCGTGAGGCCGTCGATCTCGACGACCTCCGCCCCGGGGGCGAGCCGGCGGATCAGGTCGTCGGCGCAGTATTGCTTCACGTGACGGCCCTGCATGATCACGATCGGGTGGCCGACACCGCGGAAGTCGTCGAGCACCCAGTCGATCATCGGGCGGCCGGCCACGTCGATCAGCGGTTTCGGATGCTGGTATCCGAGCTCCGCGAAACGCTTGCCCTGACCCGCAGCCGGGATCACGACGTTGACGCGCTCCGCGGACGCGATTGTGCGGAGGACGCGGTAGTAGTTGACCTCCGACGGATCGTCCACTGAGCAGAGCACGGCGCCGGCCGCGACCGCTGCCGCCTTGCCGACGTCCGAGTCTTCGATCACGACGCAATCCTCCGGAGCAACGCCGAGCCTCTCGAACGCGGCAACGTAGATCTCGGGATCGGGCTTCGAGCGCTGCACGTCTCCGTTCGAGAGCGAGAACTCGACGTACGGCGCGAGGCCCGAGTTCTCGAGCATCAGGTCGACGGTTGCGCGGACGGAGTTCGAGCAGACGGCGATCCGGTAGCGGTGCGAGAGCAGGCGCAGCATCTCGACCTTCTCGGGATCGACCGTGCAGAAGCTCGCGATGATGTGCTCCGTCACGTCCTGCTTCGAGGCTGCGATCTTGTCCCAAAGGTCCGTAGCGAGACCGCGGCGCTCCGAGAGGATCGCGAGCTTTCGGCCGGTTGGGATCCCCTTGTAGACGGTCAGATGCTCCTGCCAGGAGATCGGGTCGATGTCGGCGTGCTGCAGCGCGACGTTGAGCGCGTTGAAGTGCCACTTGTCGGCGTCGACGAGAACACCGTCCATGTCGAATACGACGGCCTTGATCATGCGGCGTTTGGCAGGAGGTCGCGCAGCTTCAGCGGGTAGTCGGTGCAGATGCCGCTCACGTCCCAGGCCGCGAGCTCGCGCCAGCGGCGCTCCAGCTCCTCCCCTTCGGCGCGGCGGTGCAGATCGGGTGAGACGTAGAGCACGTCCTTGCCCGCGTTCCGCAGCTGGCGCACCACCGCAGCATCCACCCACGGGCCTTCGAGCTCGTCGAGCCAGATCATCGTCACCGATGCGTCGGCAGCGTATTCGGCGGTGTACGGCTCGTGCTCGCTGATCCGGTGAGCGACCCGGTAGCCACGGCGCTGCACTTCGGCGAGCAACTCGCGTGGAGCATCGAGCAGCTCGAAGTCGAAGAGCACGAACCGGTCCGCCGCGCCTGCGGCGCCGACGGCAGCGAGCAGCTCGTCGAGCGTGTCGAGATCTTTGACGTTCAGTGCATGCGCGAATTGCGGACGGGTGCGCCGTAGGAACGTTGCCGCGTCGCGGTCGACGCTCCACGGGCAGGGGTCGTGAGACAGCACGAGGCGGCCTTCAGCATCGACGTTGACGTCGAACTCGACGTCGAACTGCTCGGCGCAAGCAGCTGCGAGCGCGGGCAGCGTGTTTTCCACCGACGCGTCAGGGCCCTGGAGCAGGGCACGGTGAGCGAGGATACGCATAGGGACATCACGGGTGTTCGTCCTCGAATCCGAAGAATTGAGCGAGCCGCCGAGCAGGCCAGCCGGCGAACCCGCGTACGATCGGGAGAGCTAGACGAAGCGCTTGATGAAACCCAGCGCTTTGTCGGCGACCTCGCGCCAGCCGCTGTCGACGACGAGCGCGTGCCCGCGGTTCGGCATCTCGACGATCTCGGTGACGCCGGGGTTTCGCTGCTGTCTCTTGTACGACGCGTTCGCGATCGCCCACGGAACCGTGTTGTCCTTCTCGCCGGAGATGATCAACAGCGGCCCGCGATCGGGGTTCGTCGTGTCCACCTTTGCTTCTGTCCCAGGATTCAGGTTCGCCGTCGCCGCCTGGAAGAGCGGCGCACCCGATGCGGGCACGGCGAATGTCTCGTACAGCTCCTTCGCCTCGTCCTCGCTGACGGCGTTCGCGAAGCCGAAGCGGAACTGCTCGAAGGTGAGCGGCACGGCACGGCCGTAGTTGGCCGGGTTGCGGAGCACCGGCGACGCCGACTTGAGCGCGGACACCGGCAGCGGCAGCACTCCGCGGAACGGCGCGGGATCGATCGCCACCGACGCCGCCGAGAGGCCGCGTCCGGCAAGGATCTGCGTCAGCAGGCCTCCGAAGGAATGCCCGATCACCGCCGGCGTCTTCTCGAGTTGGCCGATCACGCCCGCGAAGTGGTCGGCCACCTGGCCGATCTTCTTGTGGGCAAAGACCTCCGGATGGGCGTTCGCCTCTGCCACCGTCTCCGGGTCATCCGGCCAGCCGGGCGTCAACGCGGTATAGCCGGCTTCCTCGAAGACTGCGGCCCAGCGGTCCCAGCTGCTCGGCAACAGCCAGAGGCCGTGGACGAAGACGACCGGCATCAGGCCGGACGCATTGGCCCGCTCGATCTGCTCATCGGTGACGGGGGACGGTGTCGAGACGGACATGCGTTTCCTCCAGTCGGTTAGCGGCGGCTTGCTCGCCTGATTGCACTTTGCCCGTCCCGCGACGGACGCACAAGGCCAGAGGACCAGGGCCCCTACGAGCCTCCAGCGGCCGCGACGATGAGCTTCGCCACATCGGCGGGGTGCGAGATCATCGAGAGGTGCGATGCCTTGACCTCGACGGTCTGCGCCTTTGCGCGAGTCGCCATGATGCGCTGCTCGGCGGGCGGGATCACGTGATCCTGGGTGCCGACGAGGTACCAGCTGGGGATCGTCTTCCAGGCAGGCACACCCGAGGGCGTCGCCGCCGCGCTGCCTGCGAGGGGCCGCTGCGTGGACGCCAGCACCCGCGCGGTCCTGGCCGGCAGGTCGTTCGCGAACGCACTCGGGAACAGCGTCTGCTTGATGTACAGATCGGCGTCTCCGGCGGGCGCGCCGGGGTAGGGAACGGGGTTGAAGACGTTGGCCGGGTTGCCGCCCAACGCCGACCCCGGCTTCGCCGCGACGAGCTGCAGCAGGGTCTCTCCCTGGTCGGGAGCGAACGCGTTGACGAAGACGAGCGCCTTCACGTTCGGTGTCGAGGTCGCCGCATTGGTGATGACGGCGCCGCCGTAGGAATGCCCTACGAGGACAACCGGGCCGGCGGGAAGGCTGTTGACGAAGGCGGCGATGGTTGCAGCGTCGCTCGCAATCCCCCGGAGCGGGTTCGGCGGGGCGAAGACGGTGTAGCCGCTCTGCTGTAGGCGTTGAATCACGCCGCTCCAGCTCGAGCCGTCGGCCCAGGCGCCGTGCACGAGGACGATCGTCGGCTTGGTCTGGGCGCGCTGCGCGTGCGCTGCGACCGCCGTCGAGTCGGAGAGCGCGCCAAGGGCGAGGAGAACCGCAATGGCAAAGCGGACGGCATGGGCTCGGATCATCACGCCTCGACGAACGCCATCAGGTCGGCGTTGAACTTGTCTCGTTGCGTGGTCGCGAGTCCGTGGGGCGCGCCCGGATAGATCTTCAAGGTCGCGTCGGCGACGATCTCGGACGAGCGTAACGCCGACGCCCCGATCGGAACGATCTGGTCGTCGTCGCCGTGGATGATCAGCGTGGGGACGTCGAACTTCTTCAGATCTTCGGTGAGGTCGGTCTCCGAGAACGCCTTGATGCAGTCGTACGCGCCTTTGAAGCCCACCTGCATGCTCTGCAGCCAGAACGTCTCGCGGACGCCGTCGGAAACGTTCGAGCCCGGCCTGTTCGCACCGTAGAACGCCGCGCTGAGATCTTTGTAGAACTGGGAACGGTCCGTGTTGAGCCCGTCCCGAATCGCGTCGAACGCCTCGATCGGCAGCCCACCCGGATTGGCTTCCGTCTGCAGCATCAGAGGCGGTATCGCGCCCAGCAGCACGACCTTCTCCACTCGCGAGGTTCCATGCCGGCCGATGTAGCGGGTGACCTCGCCGCCGCCTGTGGAGTGTCCGACCATCACGGCGTTCCGCAGGTCGAGCGCCTCCATCAACCCCGAGAGGTCGTCGGCGTAGGTGTCCATGTCGTTGCCGTCCCACGGCTGGCTCGACCGCCCGTGGCCGCGACGGTCATGAGCAATCGCCCGATAGCCGTTCGATGCCAGCAGCATCAGTTGCTCGTCCCAGGCGTCCGCGTTCAGCGGCCAGCCGTGGCTGAAGACGACCGGCTGCCCCGAGCCCCAGTCCTTGTAGAAGATCTGAGTACCGTCGTCGGTGACGACCCGATTCGTCGCTTCGCCGTGGGCGAGCATCGCTTCCTCCTGCCTCGAGATGTCGAAGCCCCACGCTACGAACGGCGTCTTCCCGTCGCCTCCGTCACCTGACGGCAGTTGGAAACGAGGTCGAGCCGGCCAGAAGCCCCTGGCATCGGTCGGGTGACTTAGAACCTCTAACTAAACAAGCACGGGCCGCCGGGCCGCGCTGTGCACGCGCGCTGCGGCGTCCTCAGTCGGGCCGATAGAAAACCACTATCGACCCTCCCTGCGTCCTTGCATCGCACGCACCCATCGCACCCCGCCAGCGCGTGGTCATTCAGTCAGAGGTTCTTAAGCGCGAACGGCCGCTCGAGGCGGCCGGTCGCGGTACGTCACCTACGGCAGGATCCGATTCGGGGTTACGGGTGCCCGTCGGCGTTCACGGCGTCGGCCGCAGGGTGTAGCTCGAGCTGTAGGACAGAACTTGCGACGAGCTACCGCTGTCGAGGACCTTCGTCCCGGTGGTGCTGACGTCGAGAACGACCGTGTTCACGGCAACACTGCCCTCGACGTGGTTGTTCGAGATGAAGTTGTTCGCCCCCGACTTGACGAGGATCATCGTCGGAACAGTGGACGTGCTCGGCGTGACGCGGCTGGGATCGACGTCGTAGGAGATGTGGTTCCCGGAGATCATGTTGTTACTGCCGAGCAGGAACATCTCGCCGTAGAGCTCGTCCCAGCCGGGCTGACTCGGGTGGGACGTGTTGGGGTCGCTCTGCCGCCAGAAGTGATTCCCGCTGATCAGGTTCTCGTTGTTGCTGCCTTCGGTGTTGATGCTGCCGGGGTAATAGGAGTTGAAGCGATTTTCCGTGATGCACGACTGAGACGTGTTCTTGAAATGCACCATGCTCGCGCCGGCCGGAAAGATGTTGTTGCCGGCGATGAGCAGGCCGGTATGGCCCTCGGCGAAAATCGAGAACCCGATGTAGCCGGCACCCATGTGGTTGTTCGTCACCTTGGATGCCTGACCCGAACCCGTCAGCTCGACGCAGCTGCCGCACTCGGTCATGAAATTTCCGGTGACGTTCAACGCATCGGCGTTGTAGTCGATGAGCGCGTGCTCGAGGAAGACGAATCCCATTCCCTCGATCCTGAACGAATCGTTCGCCGTGGCCACCCGAATGCCGACTTTGCCGTTCACGTACGGCGAGCTGAAGCTCACGCCGTCGAGACAGAAGTCGCGAAACTCGACGGAGCTGAGTCTCGGGTTGCCGCCGCGCGAGACGAGAAACGCCTCTGCCTGCCCGTCGGTGTTCTCCACGCGAATGTGACTCGCTCCGGGGTTGAGCTCGAACCAGCTCGACGTGTTTCCCGCTCCGTTTCGGATGCCGATCGACGTGAAGCCGTGCCCCGAGCCCTTGATCTGCAGGTAGCTGATGTCGATCGTGACGCGCGTCTTGAGCGAATAGTCGCCCGGAGGGATGTAGATCATCGCGCCGGGCTTCGATGACTGGTTCGTCTGGTTCGTCTTGATCGTGGCGATGATGTCGTTGATGATCGCCCCGATGTCGGAGTAGGCGGTCACCGACGGGTTGGCTGCAATGGTCCAGTTGGTGACGTCGTAGACGTTGGGCACCTCTCGGTCCTTTCGCGTCGCTTACGGAGTCGGCCTGAGCGTGTAGGCGGAGCTGGAGCAGTAGGCCAGGATCTCTGAGGTTGCGCCGCTGTCGAGAACCTTCGTGCCGGTGGTGCTTCCATCGAGTACCACGTGATTGGTCGCGACGTTGCTGACGACATAGTTGTTGGAGATGAAGTTGCCGGCGCCGTTCTTGACCAAGATCATGGTCGGAGTAGTGGAACTGTTCGGCTGGATCGAGGAGCTCGCAACGTTGTAGGTGAAGAAGTTGGTCGTCACCATGTTGTTGCTCCCATAGAGAAAGATCAGCCCGTAGAGGTCGTCCTTGCCGTTGTTCTTGCTCGAGAACGGCGAATACGTCTCGACCTCGCGCTTGAAGTGGTTGTTGCTGATCAGGTTCTGATTGTTCGATCCCTCCATGTTGATCATGCCGGGATAGAAGTTGTGGAACCTGTTGCCGGTGATCGTGGATTGGCTGGTGTTCTTCAGGTGCACCATGCTCGCTCCACGCGGAAAGATGTTGTTGCCGTTGATGAGTAGCCCCGTGTGCCCCTCCGCGAAGATCGAGAAGCCGACATTCCCGGCGCCGATCAAGTTGTTGGTGATCTTCGACGCCTGACCGGCGCTGGTCAACTCGATGCAGTTACCGCACTCGGTGATGAAGTTGTTGGTCACATTCAGCGCGTCGGCGTTGTAGTTGATGAACGCGTGCTCGAGGTAGACGAATCCCATCCCCTCCACGCGGAACGAGTCGTTGTCGCTGTCGACGCGAATTCCGACCTTGCCGTTCAGATACGAGTTCTGGTCCGGCGTGAACGAAACGCCGTCAAGGCAGAAGTCGCGGAACTCGACGGAGCTGAGTCGTGGCGTGTTGTTGGGGGTCCGCGTGACCAGAAACGCCTCGCTGTGGCCGTCGGTGTTCTCGACCTTCACGTGACTGCCGCCGGGGTTGATCTCGGACCAGCTCGACGTGTTGCCAGAGTTGTAACGGATGCTCAAGGACGTGAACCCATGCCCTGAGCCCTTGATCTGCAGGTAGCTGATGTCGATCGTGACGCGCGTCTTCAGCGAATAGTCGCCCGGAGGGATGTAGATGACCGCCGCGGGCTTCGACGCCTGGTTCGGCTGGTTCGTCTTGATGTTGGCGATCATGTCGTTGATGATCGCCCCGATGTCGGAGTAAGCGGTCACGGACGGATTGGCTGAGATCGTCCAGTTCGTGACGTCGTAGACGGTCGACACGTGACTCCTCTCGATGAAGGCGGTGAGCTAGAGCACGCCGATGAGCGTGCTCTGCGGGATCGAAGCCGAGGCGAGATGCAAGTCCTCTCGGCCCGCAACCAGGGGTGCTGAAGATGAAGCTCGCGCAGCCGAAGCCCATAGGGCCGATGCCGCCAAGGCGGTCTGTAGGAACCTCCTGCGTGTAATACGCCGAATCTCCGCTCGCACCATCCACTCCCTTCTGTCGTTGCACGTGTTCAGCGTGCGATGGCCGTACCGTCCTCCAGATCGAAGAAGTGCAGCTTGCGAACATCGACGGCGAGCTCCAGCGACTGACCGGCGCGCACATCTGCGTCCGCGGGCAATCGCGCGATGACCACGGCCTTGCCCGTATCGCTCTGTCCAAGCTCGGCGACGAGTTCCGTCTCGTCCGCATCCGCGAGCCCCTCCAGGATCTCGTCGCGGACGACCGCTGCCGCATCGATCTCGGCGTGCACCAACACCTCGGACCCGAGAGCCTCGGCGACCTTCACGCGGGCGCTGATGACCGCGCCGGCGTCGCCGCCGTCATTGCCCGTGAGATGCTCGGGACGAATGCCGACCGCAACGAGCCGGCCGACGTAGCCCGCGAGTGCGGGCCGAGCGGCCGCAAGCTCGTCCGGGATTGGGAGCTCGCGGTCCCCGAGCGTGCAGACGAGTCTGTCGTCGCGCCGCTCGATCCGGCCTTCCAGCAGGTTCATTGCGGGGCTGCCGATGAAGCTCGCGACGAAGAGGTTCGCGGGACGGTCATAGACGCCTTGCGGGGTGTCGAGCTGTTGCAACGAGCCGCGGCGGAGGACGGCGACCCGGTGGGCCATTGTCATTGCCTCGACCTGATCGTGGGTGACGTAGACCGTCGTGACGCCGAGCTCGTGCTGGATGCGCGAGATCTCGGTGCGCATCTGCACGCGCAGGCGCGCGTCGAGATTGGACAACGGCTCGTCCATGAGGAAGGCCTGTGGCTCACGGACGATCGCCCGTCCCATTGCCACCCGCTGCCGCTGGCCGCCCGAGAGCTGGCCCGGCTTCCGCTTCAAGTGGTCGGTCAGGCCGAGGATCCGGGCGGCATGCTCGATCTTCGCGCGCCGTTCTTCCTTCGGCACTCTCTGCATGCGCAAGCCGAAGCCGATGTTGTCGTACACATTCATGTGTGGGTAGAGGGCGTAGTTCTGGAAGACCATCGCGATGTCGCGATCGCGCGGGTCGACGTCGTTGACGCGACGGCCGCCTATCCGAATCGAGCCCTCGGTGATCTGCTCCAGGCCGGCGAGCATTCGCAATGCCGTGGTCTTTCCGCACCCGGACGGCCCGACGAGCACCACGAACTCACCATCGGCGACGGTGAGGTCAAGGTGGCGAACGGCCCATACCTTCCCGTCATAGGCCTTGCCGACCTGCTCGAACTCGATCGCCGCCATCGCGCTCCCTCTAGTCGTGTGCCTTGACCACGAGCGCCTGCTGCTCGAGGAATCGATCCACGTCTGCCGACGTCGGCGCCGATGCAGACGGGCGCGTGCACTGCAGCGACGCCACTGCCGCCGCGAATGCGATTGCTGCTTCCAGGCTGCCTGCGTCGATCTCGCGCAGCGCGCGCTTGTCCAGGCGTCCGGCACGCCAGAGCCACGCGAGAAGTGCAGCGCCAAATGCGTCGCCCGCGCCAACTGTGTCCGCCACCGTCACCGCCGGCGCCGTCGTGCGCGCGCTCCACTCGTTCGTCCAAGCTGACGCGCCGTCGGCGCCGTCCGTGACGACGACCAGCGCGGCTCCGAGAGCGAGGAAGTCGCCGGCGACATCCTCCGGGCGAGCGTCGTCGTAGAGCCAAGCAAGGTCGGCGGCGCTCAGCTTCACGACATCCGCCAATCGCACCCACCGTTCGAAGCGGTCGACGAACGGCTGCCGCGTGCCGATGATGGCAGGGCGCACGTTCGGGTCGACCATGATCACCATCGAGTCGGCCACTCGCGAAGCCAAGGCCTCGAGCGCGGACGCGGGCGGGTCGGTAGCGAGCGCCAGCGTTCCGACGTGGAGAGCGGCCACCTCGCTCGACAGCTGCAGCACGTCGACCTCCTCGAATGCCTGGTAGGCCGTGTCCCTCAAGTAGAAGCTGTACGCGGCGTCGCCGGCGGAGGTGTCGACGACAGCAAGCGGCGTGGGTGCCGCGACGCGCTTGACATAGCGCCGATCGACGCCGTTGTCCGCGAGCGTCTCATTCAGCAGGCGCCCGAACTGATCCGTCGAGACGCCGCCCACGAAGCAGACGGGCACGTCGAGGCGCGCGAGCGCGATCGCCGTGTTGAACGGACCGCCTCCTGCGAACGGACGGAGGACGCCTTCCGCGAGATGAGCGTCGATCAACGCCTCCCCGGCCACCGCGATCATGCGCCCGTCTCCGTCAACGGCGGCGACAGGCCGAGCTCCGCGTCGTCCTCCAAGGCGAAGGGAATCGGGTCGGTGATCTCGCCGAGGAAATGACCGGAGTCGTCCGTGTTCCGGAATGCGAGCATGACCCATTGCCCGGAGCGGTCCTGGATGATCCGACCGCTGTAGAGAGATTCATCGGTCAGCCGGCGCGCGCCCGCGATGTCGAAGGGCCCCAGCGGCGATTCGCCGAGAGCAAGCCAAACGCCCCCTTCCCCGGGCCTATCCCCTGCGAGCTCGCTGCCGAGACAGGAGAAGATCAGCACCGGCCGGCCGTCGACGATCTCCACCTGCGGAACCTCGAGATGACCGAACCCACTGCCCGCGTCGGTGATCGGTGGGGTTACCTCCCAGGTGACGAGGTCATTCGAGCGTGCATGGCCGATGACGCCGCGATTGTCGCCCGCTCCATGCGCGGCGCGTGCGGTGACGAGCATGTGCCAGCCGTCGTCCGAGGTGTCGCGGAAGACCCATGGGTCGCGCCAGGCTTCGTCGTGCCAGAGGATGTCGGGCAGCTGCTCGTACCACCGGCCGTCCGCCTCGCAGGCCGCGGGGCCGGGCTCGCGCTGCCACGTGAACAGATCGGGCGACGTCGCCATGCCTACGCGCTGCTTCAGCCCGTTCTCGCTCGAGCCGGCTCCGGTGTAGAACATCCGCCAGGTCCCGTTCGCGTCGCGTACGACGGACCCGGTCCAGGTCGCGCGATCGTCGAACGCGGGACCGGCGCTCGGGCGAAGGACGTCGGCTACGACCTCCCAGTTGCACAAATCGGCGGAGACGGCGTGGCCGACGGTCACGTTCCAGTGACGCTGATCGGGGTTGCCCAACGAACGCGGCGCCTTGAGAAAGAAGAGGTGGAACTGGCCGTCGTCGTCGGCCAGCCAAAAATCCCACACCCAGTGATCCGGGAGTGCGAGCATCTCAGTCGAGTCCCGACGTCGTCGGCGCCGCGACGGATTCCCGGCGGACGATGGGACACGAGATCAGCGTCGGGAACGGGCCTGTGGGTGCGGAGTCCGGTGACTCGATCAACCGGATCAGCGAGTCGACTGCCCAGCACCCCATCTCGAAATGAGGGAGAGCTACCGTCGTGAGCGCCGGGAAGAGCCCGTCGGCGATGATCTCCTGGTTGTCGAAGCCGATGATCGAGAGATCGTCGGGGATCCGTAGGCCCAGCTCGGCGGCGGCGCGGTATGCGCCCATCGCCATGCGGTCGTTGAAGCAGAAGATCGCGGTCGGCCGGGGGTCGCGGCGCAGGAGCTTCGACACCGCGCGGTAGCCACCGCCTGCTTCGGATTCGTCTGCGATCACGAGCGAGCGGTCGAAAGGGATGTCGCCGGCCTTCAGGGCTTCGCGATAGCCGGCGAGCCGACCGGACGTCGCGGGGATGTCGTCGCGGTTGGTCGCGAAACCGATCCTGCGATGGCCGAACGAGATCAGCTCCTCAACCGCGACACGCCCTCCTTCGACCTCGTCGGGGACGACGGCCGGGAGCGACGCGTCATCGGAACGCGCATCGAGCAGCACCACGGGCGTGCCGACGAGACGGGACGGAACGTCTACGCGTCGGTGGTACATCGACGCGTACAGCACACCCTCGACCTGATGCTGGATGAGGGCGTCGAGGTCCCTGTCCTCGAGCTCGCGGTCGGCTCCGGTGTTGAAGAGCAGCAGCGTCCAGCCGCGCGCATGCGCCGTCTCCTGTGCGCCCAGAATGATCTTGCCGGCATGCGGCGTCGTCGCGATGTGATCGCTGAGCATCGCGACCGCGTTCGTCCTCTGCAGCCGCAGTCCGCGGGCGGCCCGGCTGGGGCTGTAGCGCAGCCGCTCCGCCGCCTGGCGGACCCGTGAGCGAGTCTCCTCGGCCACCCGCGCACCGTCCACGTCGTTGAGGACGTGCGAGACGGTGGTCTGGGAGACACCGGCGGCCTCGGCGACGTCGCGGATGCTCACGCGAGACACGCGCGCCTCATCACCACCCGATGACGTACGGCGTCTACTCATCCCACAGCCCGTGCTCGGGCCAGCGCCGCGGTAGCCGCTCCTCGACAGGCGGAAGCTGCGCAGTCGGGGCGTGCGGCTCGACCTGATACCAGTACGCGACGCTCGAGTAGTCGTTGCCCTGATCGTTCGCGTGTCCGTGCTCGATCGTCATGCGGATCGAGCTCGAGAACCGGATCGGGTCTTCGATGTGGAAGCGATACATGCTCCACAGGCCGAAATGCTCCTGCACGCTGCTCGCAAGCGTGATGCCGTGATACGGCCCGGCGTAGGCGCCGCTCGGGAATCCCCACGCAGCGTTGAAGTAGTCCTCCGTGCCGGTGCCGTGCATCGACGGCGGCCACTGCTCCCCGTCGATGAAGATCATGTCGTCGCCTTCGCCGGGCCAGGTGAAGGTCTGATTCGACGCATCGAAGTTGTCGATGCTCAGGACACAGCCGACGTAGTGACCTCGACCAGTGGCGTCGAGGATCACGTAGTTGTCGTCACCCGTCAGGTTGATGCCGGGAAGATCCCACGGGGCCGGCTTCTCGATGTCCGACTCGTGCACGACCTTCGTGGCAGGCTTCTCCTGCCGGTACTGCGCATGGAACCGGCCGACGTCGTCCGTCGGCGGCTCCTCCGTGAGCTCGTAGTCGACGTAGTAGAAGAGGTTCTCGATCGGCTGGTCGGACTCGTTGCGAAGCACGATCCGCGCGGACGATCCGAACGGCATCGGGAAGTAGCTGTTCATCGCTGCCGCAAACGGGCCCTTCGGGCCGCGGCGCGGGCCGAACACCATGCTCAGCGGCAGGGAGACGTAGTGCACGGCGGTGGCGTGGCCGACACCGAAGAAGTCGCCGAGCGGCGTTCTGACGCTCGGTGTCTCCTCTCCGTCCCAGTACATCTCGAGGACGAGCTTGCGCAGATACTGAGGCGAGTAGCAGCGTGTCGTCAGCCAGATGTGCTCGATGATCCCAGCGCCTTCGATCTCGGCGACCGTGTGCGTCTCGCCCGCGGCAACGACGGCGAAGTCACGGTTGCCACCGCTCGTATCCCAGGTGGATTGGCGGCGGGACCTACCGCTCTTGACGTACGGGAGACCGCTCAGCGGGGAGTTGGGTTGCCAGAAACGCATCGATCAATGACCTCCGGGTTGATGTGAGGGGTTGCGTGGTGACATGTGCAGGTGGCTCATCCTTTGACCGCGCCGAGCGTGAGGCCGGCGACGATGCGCCGCTGCAGGAACAGACTGAGCAACACGACCGGAACCGAATAGATCGTTGCCAAGGCAGTCATCGTCCCCCATTGAAGGCCGTACTGCGTTTGGAAGTTCGCGATCACGACCGGCATCGTCTGAGCGTGGATCGAGGTCAGCAGCAGCGCGAACAGAAACTCATTCCACGACGCAAGAAATGCGAAGATCGCCGTCACCGCGATACCGCCGGCGGCGACGGGCATCACGACTCGCCAGAGCGCGCCGATACGCGATGCGCCGTCGACGCGCGCTGCCTCGTCGAGCTCGACGGGCACTGCATCGAGGTAGCTCGCCATCAACCAGATCGAGAGCGGTAGCGAAATCGTCGTGTGCGCGATCGCCAAGCCCAGCGACGAATCGTTCAAGCCGACCGAGTTCATGATCCCGACGAGCGGCACACCGATCGCCACGGGCGGCACCATTCGCGCCACGAGCGCTCCCATGATGAACACCTGTCCGGGCACGGTGCCGTACCGCGTCACCCCATAGGCGGCAGGGACGGCGAGCAGCAGCGAGAGCACAGTGCTGATCGACGCCGCCTCGAGGCTGTGGAGCAGCGCCGCAGGAACGCCGGGAGCACTCAGCGCCGCATGGAAGTTCGCGAGCGTCCACGTCTTGGGGAGGAACATCGGCGGGACCGAGATGACATCGGTCGGCAACTTGAACGACGTCAAGACCAGATAGACGAACGGGAACGCGTAGAGCACGACGACCGCGCCCAGCAGCAGCCAGAGCAGTGTGCGCGTTGCGCGGCGCCGGTCGAACACGAGTGCCGTCACGCTTGACTCCGTCCAGGACGCCAGATCGTGGCCAGCGCAACCGCGGCCGTCACCAGCATCGCCAGGAGATACATCACGCTCATCGCCGACGCGAGGCCGGGATCGCCGTAACGAATCATCGTCTGATAGATCAAGAGGCTCAGCGTCTCCGACTTCTGCTGCGGGCCGCCGTTCGTCTGGATCAGGATCACGTCGAACGCCCTCGCCGCATCGATACCACGCACGATCACGGCCACCGCGATCACGGGACGCAGCAGCGGAAGCACGATCCACGTGAAGCGTTGTCGGGCATTCGCGCCGTCGATCCGCGCCGCCTCGAGCAGCTCGCCGGGGATGTTCTGCAGCCCGGCAAAGAGGACGAGCGACATGAACGACGTCGTGAGCCAGATATCGGGAAGCCCAACCGAGAACAGCACGATGTTCGGATCGCTGAGCCAGCTGATCGCAGCCGGGGTGTGAAGGATCCCGACACGCGTCAGCAACTCGTTGACGATGCCGAAGTTGTCGATCAGCAAGAAGCGCCAAAGAAGGCCGGCGACGATCGGCGCGATCATCAGCGGATAGAGAAAGACGGTGCGCAGAACTCGCGATCGACGCCCCAAGGTGTTGAAGAGCAGCGCCGTCGCGAGGCCGAGCGTCAGCTCGAGCGAGACGACGATGCCGGTGTAGATCGCCGTCCGCTCCGCCGAGCCGACGAACTCCGGCGAGCTGAGTGCATTGCGGTAATTGCCAAATCCCACGTAGCGCTTCGTGCCGGCCAGTGGCGCGATCTGGTAGAGGCTGTCCAAGAGCAGCTTCACGAGCGGCCACGCAACGAAGACTGCGAGGAAGAGCGCTGCCGGCGCCATGAGCAACAGCGCGAACAGGTTGTCGGGAAGGCTTCGCCGCTGCCTCCGGGTCGGAGCTCCTACCCCATGCCGCGCGCGGCGCGCCGTAGCCGCCCACCCCGTGCTACCGAACACCCGCGGCGCGCTCCGTGGCCGAGTGCCCGCACCGAACAGAGAGCTCCCTCACCGGGGCGTCGGCGGTGCCGTCGACTGCCGCCAATGGCGACAGCCGACGACCACACATCATCCGCCAACCCCCGATGAGAAGAGCCTTCGCCACGCCAGAGCCGCTACCCGACGAGCCTCTGAACGTCGCTACGCGCCGACTTCAGCAAGGCCGCGTAATCCGCCTTGCCTGTGACGGACTTCTGCAGCATCGGGACGAGCACCGTGTCGACGATCTGCTGCCATTTCGGATTCGCCGGCCGGCCCACCGTTGCCTTCGCCGACAGCGTCTCGAGCAACGGCCTGAAGTGCGCGTACTTCGGCTGGTTCTGGTAGTGCGCGAACGCCGACTTCCGTGCCGCGAGCCCAAGCGACGACTGCACCGCAAGCGCGTTGTGGTCGTAGCTGAACTTGAGGAACTCCATTGCCAACGCCGTGTTGTTCCCCTTCTCCGGTACGGACAGATACCAAGGGCCGGGGATCCCGGCGATTCCCGCCTTGCCGGCGATCATCGGCGCGACGCCGACCTTGCCGTACACCGGCGAGTTCTTCGGAATCAGCGGATACGCGTGTGCCCAGAAGCGCATCATCGCGGTTCGGCCCTGCTGGAACAGATTCTGCGCAGCTGCCCAGTCGGTCTGCGGCGCGCCCGCAGGATCGACCTTGTACTTGTTGTGGAGATTGGCGTAGAACGCGAGCGCCGCCTGATGCTGCGGGTTGTCGATGATGACCTTGCCGCTCTTGTCGAGCACGACGCCCGGCGATCCCGCCTGCAGGACGTGCGCGAGCCACTCGGTCTCGACTGCGCCCTTCACGTCGGTGCCGTAGAGCTTTGGCCCGCGAGAGAAGAAGCGAGCGACATCGTCGAACTGCTGCCACGTCTTCGGCGGCGCCAGCGGGTAGCCGTAACGAGACTGGAACGCCTTCTGCTCCTTGGAGCTCCCGAACAGATCCTTCCGATAGAACAGGATCTCGGAGTTCGTGAACACCGGCATGCCGACGTACTTTCCGCCGATCTGCGCGCCCGAGACGAGCGACGGGAACAGGTCGGCCTTCACCGCCGGCGTGAACAGCTGATCGACGGAGTGCAGCGCTCCGGCGAAAGCCGGCATCCAGATCACGTCGAGCGCAGCGACGTCGAACGACAGCGAGCCCGACGACAACTCGCCGTTGATCCGGTCGTACAGCCCCGCGTACGGCAACTCCACGAGATTGACCGTCGTACCGGTCTGCTTTTGGAACAGCTGCGCGATCTTGGTCAGCTCCGCCTTACCGCCTGCTTCACAGACGACGCTGATCGAACCGGCACCGGCCTTCGCCACGCGGCGAACAGCGGCGCCGGCGGACGCCGGAAGCGCCAGCGCCAGTCCAGCGGCGCCACCCAT
This sequence comes from Actinomycetes bacterium, assembly GCA_025964535.1. Taxonomy (GTDB): domain Bacteria; phylum Actinomycetota; class Thermoleophilia; order Gaiellales; family Gaiellaceae; genus Palsa-739. The sequence goes on from JAOPYX010000349.1 coordinate 19,567, forward strand.
CTTCAGAAACGTGCCGCGACTCAGCTTCGAGCCGTCGCTCTCCGAACTACCCTCCATCTGGTGCCTCCTCCTGAGGTGATGGACCCGTTCAGCCGGACTGACAGCACAGGCGTTTCAGGCTGACACCGACCTTTGCCTAAACGATTTGGCAACCTTAAGCGGTTCTCTCACCCAATGTCAAGGCTCATGACGAAACGATTTGGCGAATGGTGGTCGAACGTCGGACGCCGGCCGCCCACCTCGGTGGGACCACCTCGCCCCCGCGAGCACATGGTCACGTAATGCGAAAAGCCCCCGTGTATGCGGTGGTGCCGTGGCGGAGTCGCAGCATGTAGCTGCCGCTCGCCTTGGGGTTCGCGAGGCCTGCGCCTGCCGTGAGCTCCACGATCATCGTGCCGTCTGTGATCGAGTTACAGGTTGGGCCGCTCGGTCTCGGCGAATCGATCGTTACGGCGTGCCCTGCGACGCTCACCTTTGCCGCGGGCTTCCCGTTGACGCGCACCGCGGCTTGCGGGATTGCGTTCGACAGCGTCACGGCGCGAGGCAAGGCGACGGTGACCTGGCCGATCGGGATGCCACAGCGCAATGGGGCCGAGAAGCTCACTGTGAGCCGCACGTGCTGCGCACCCGCCCTCTGCGTCGAGAGACGGACGACGGCCCCGCCGTCGACAGCCGGTGTGCTGCCGTCGACCGTGACCACGATGACAGGCGGATTGGTCGCCGCGGCGCTCACGGCAAGGCCGAGCGCCAAGGCCGTTCCGGCGAGCATTGCCGTACCGCGCATAGGGCGGATTGTAAATCAGGTTCGGGCGATGTGCGAGACAGGTTGTCTCTAGCTAACGCATATTTGTCTCTTGCCAAATCCAGAAAGCTCGTTAACTATGACGTCGTCAAAGGGGGGCCAGCACGCGGCTCCCGGGGTCAGAGGGATTACATAAGGGGGACGAACTTGCACATCTCTCGTCCGAGAGGGGTGGCACGTCGGCGCATCGCGGCCGTCGCGCTCATCGCACTCGCCGCAGTCACCGTCGCCGCAACGACGGGCAGCGCGCACCGCACCGCCGCCGGCCACGGGATGGTGCCGGACACGCTCCGGGCACCGAACATCCGGCAGCAGATCTGGGAAGTGTCGCAACCGACCGGAACCGTCCGGTTCAGTTGCCAGCTCACCGTGCCGGCCAGCTGTTACGGCCCGGATCAGATGCGCACCGCGTACGGAACGCAGTCTCTGCTCGCGGCCGGCTATGACGGCACGGGCAAGACGATCACGATCATCGACGCGTACGGCAGCCCGACGCTCGCGAGCGACGTCGCGAAGTTCGACACGGTCTGGGGACTTCCAGCCACGAACTACACGGTCACCGCACCGTTCGGCATCGACGCGACCACGTCCGACAACGCGAGCGGCTGGGCCGGTGAGACGTCTCTCGACGTCGAATGGGCACACGCGATCGCGCCCGGGGCGAAGATCGCGCTCGTCGTCGCGAAGTCGAACAACGACGCCGACATCCTCGACGCGACGCAGTACGCGATCGACAACAACGTCGGCGATGTCGTCTCCCAGAGCTTCGGCGAAGGCGAGGCGTGCATGGCATCGGCCGACCTGGCACGGCAGCACACGCTGTTCAAGAAGGCCGTGCAGCAGGGGATCACGCTCTTCGCGTCCTCTGGCGACCAGGGAGCAGGCCAGCCGAACTGTGACGGCAGCAACGGCTACTTCAAGTCGACCAGCACGCCCGCGAGCGACCCGAACGTCACCTCGGTCGGAGGAACCACCCTCCACGCGGACGGCGTCACGGGCACGTACCAGTCGGAGACGACGTGGAATGAATCCGCCATCTTCGGCGACGCGGTCGCCGGCGGCGGCGGCCAGTCGGTCCTGTTCACACGGCCGTCCTACCAGGCGGCTGCCACACACGACCGCACGCGCGACGTGCCCGACGTGTCGTACAACGCCGCGGTGTTCAACGGCGTCATCACCGCATGGAACGGTCGCTTCTACCGCTTCGGCGGCACGAGCGCCGGCTCCCCGCAGTGGGCGGCCATCACCGCGATCGTCGACCAGATCGCCCGTGGCCGCGTCGGCAACATCAACCCGGCGCTCTACACGCTGGCGAAGCTGCCGGCTCAGTACAACCCGTTCCACGACATCGCCGACGGCTCGAACAACAGCGTCACCGACGGTAACGGTGGCACGATCACCGGCTTCACCGCCGCACCCGGCTACGACATGGCAACAGGGCTCGGGTCGCCGAACATCGGCGCGCTCGCTCCGCTGCTCGCCAAGCTGCCGCCGGTGACTACACCGACCGGCTAACCGACGTCCGCACGTTCGGTAACACCAGCGAAGGGCTGCCCACGGGCGGCCCTTCGCTGTGGCGCGGGGCCGGGATTAGCCGCATGTGCCGTTCCTCGTCGCGGAAGCGGTCGCGAATTGCGATCGCTTCCGGAATCGCGGACAGCAGCGCCTCGAGCGCCTCCGGGTCGAAGTGGGCGCCCTGCTCGGCCCGCATCGTGTGGACGACCTCCTCGACCGGGAGGGCAGAGCGGTACACGCGATCGCTGACGAGCGCGTCGAAGACGTCTGCGACGGCGACGATCCTCCCGGCAAGCGGGATCTCATCGCCCACGAGGCTGCGCGGATATCCGCCGCCGTCGAATCGCTCGTGGTGCGTCCATGCGATCTCGGCGCCGAGCTGGATCAGCGGCTCGCGCGAGTCGGCAAGGATGGTGTGACCGAGCTCCGTGTGCGTCTCGACGATGCGGCGCTCGTCGTCGGTGAGCGGGCCAGGCTTGTGCAAGATGCTGTCGGGGATCGCGATCTTTCCGATGTCGTGCAGGGGGCTTGCGATCCGAAGCAGCTCGCAACGGTCGGGCGGGAGCCCGAGCCGCTGTGCGATCAGCTGGGAGCACCGGCTGACGCGCTCGATGTGCTGGCCGGTTTCGTGGTCCCGGAGCTCAGCCGCGCGCGCAAGGCGATGGATCGTCTCTTCACGGGACCGGCCGAGCTCGGCCGTCCTCTCGGCGACGAGCTGCTCGAGCCGCTCGTGGTGCGCCTTGTTCTCGATCTCCAGGCGCCGGCGACGGAGGGCGTTGGCGATCCCGATATTGACCTCGCTGTTGCGGAACGGTTTGACGATGTAGCCGTAGGCTCCGAGCCCGAGCGCGGTTTCCGCAAGCTGCGGGTCATCGGCTCCGCTGACCATGAGGACGGCAACCTCGGTATCCCCCGCTACAACCTCGTGGACGAGCTCCAAGCCGGACTCGCCCGGCAGGTTCACGTCGCAGAGGATGAGCTCGAACGAGCCTGAGCCCAGCTCGGCGCGTGCCGCCGTCGTGTCGCCCGTGACGGTCGCGACGTGACCTTCGGCTGCCACCAGCCGGCGGAGCACCTCGCGCACTCCGGGCTCGTCGTCAACGATGAGGATTCGCGCCAACTGCCCTCCCGAGAGGTTCTTCCTCGCCGTCGAGGACCGCGCGCACGGCGGCCGTGAGGCGGTCGTGAGTGAACGGCTTCTGGACGAACGCCGTGTTCGCGCCGCCCAGCGGGAGTGACACGATCGCCTCGTCGACGTGCCCGGACACGTACAGCACCTTGATCCCGGGCCGCTGCGTCAGGATCTCCGCCGCGACCTGCGGTCCGGTCTTCAGCGGCATCACGACATCCGTCACGAGCAGGTGGATCACACCGCGATGGCGCGCCGAAAGCGTAAGCGCCTCGGCGCCGTCGAACGCCTCGAGCACGCTATAGCCCTGCGCCGCAAGGACCCGGCGCGCCACAGCACGCACGGCGTCCTCATCCTCGACGAGCAGGATGGTCTCGCCACCGGTTGCACGGGTGGACAGCGCCACAGGCTCGCCGGCATCACTGCGCTCGCGCGCGACGCGTGGCAGGTAGACAGCCATCGTCGTGCCTTCGTCCGGCGCGCTCGTGACGTCGATGAAGCCGCCGCTCTGCGCGACGATCCCGTAGACGCTCGCAAGCCCGAGCCCCGTTCCCGCGCTCGCCTTCGTCGTGAAGAACGGCTCGAAGATCCTCGCGCGGGTCGCGGCATCCATCCCATGACCGGAGTCCGTGACGGAGAGGACGACGAACGGACCGGCCGCATCGTCTGCCGGAACCTGCTCCGGGTCCACGTTCCCCGTACTGATGGTGAGCCTGCCGGCGCCCGACATGGCGTCGCGCGCGTTCAGAGCGAGGTTCACGAGCACCTGCTCGATCTGGCCGGGGTCGGCCTGCACGTCTCCGAGGTCGGAGCTGAGCTCGGTCACCACCTCGATGTCGTCGCCGATCAGGCGGCGCAGCATCTTGTTCGTGTCGACGACGATCGAGTTCAGATCGACGATGCGCGGCTGCAGCACCTGCTTGCGCCCGAAGGCAAGGAGCCTCCGGGTGAGCACCGCTGCGCGTTGTGCTGCCTGCTCGATTGCATCCACGTCTGCCCGCGAGCCAACCTCGCGTTCGTCGAGGCTGTCGAGCAAGAAACCGCTGTGCACGGTGATGATCGTCAGCAGGTTGTTGAAGTCGTGAGCCACGCCGCCGGCGAGGCGGCCGATGGCGTCGAGCTTCTGCACCTGGCTGAGGCGCTCCTCGAGCTGCTTGCGATCGCTTACGTCGTGCACCATCCCCACCGTGAACTCGGGATTGCCGTCCGCGTCGCGCACGACCGACGCCGTCAGGTGACCCCACACGATGTCGCCGTCGGCGCGAACGTAACGCTGCTCGAGCGCATAGCTCTCGCGCTGTCCGTGGACGAGCTCGTCGAACAGCTTGTCGGCGACTGCCGTGTCCTCGCCCGCGGTGAACTCCGACAACTCCTTGCCGGCGAGGACCTCATCCGAACGCCCCAGCATCTCGCCGAAGGCGCGGTTGTGATCGACGACTCGCCCGGCGTTGTCGGTGAGGCCGATTCCCATCGCCGTCGACTCGAAGATCGCGCGGAAGCGCCGCTCGCTCTGCTGGAGTTGCGCGAGCAGTGAGAACGATTGGCTGATCAACACGAACGGCGCGATCGTGAGCGGCAGTAGGTAGGGATTCCACTCCCAGACGCCGGCGATCGCGACGCCGAGCGAAGCGAGCAGCAGATCCGTCGAGAGGCTCTTCCATGAGAAGAGCCCCGACTCGCGCACTGATCGAGCGCGCGCCAGGCGAAGAACGCCCGCCAACAAGAGGTGATTCGAGCCGACGAGGACGACACATGCCGCGGCGGCGCCGAGCGCGTGCCCGATCTGCTGCGGCCCCGGCACTGTCTGCGCGACGAGATGCGCAGCGCCCCAGGCTGCGAGCGCGTCGAGGGTCCAGTTCGCGAAATTGAAGAGCTGGCTGTACCAGGGATACCGGCGCCGGATGAGCGTGGGCCAGTACTGCGCCAGCCCCATCAGCGCGACGAGCGGCGGCGGCAGGAGGATGACTGCCGCCGCGATGAAGACGAGCGCGGTGTTGAAGCCGTGGTTGCGTTCGGTCGAGACGATCAGGATCGACCCGAGGGCCGCTCCACCGCAGAGCAAACCGAAGACCAGCAGCTCGCGCGGCTCGAGCTGCAACCGTGCGAGTATCGGCAACGACGCTGCGGCAGCCGCCACGCCGACCAGTGCCAGGTATGCCCGAGCCGCGGCCGGCAGCGATCTCACGCGACGCTTCGCGGATGCTGGCTCCTCGGTGCTCGTATCCGTGCGTCCCGTCATTACTTCATCCGCGGCGTCGCTACGGAGCCCAGCTCGTGGACGAGTGGCCGGTACTCGACACGACCGTCGTCCATGTAGCCGTCGTCCAGTTGGCCGTGGTCCAGTTCGCCGTCGTCCAGTTCGCGGTCGTCCAGTTCGCCGTCGTCCAGTTCGCGGTCGTCCAGTTGGCCGTCGTCCAGTTCGCAGTCGTCCAATTCGCAGTCGTCCAATTCGCGGTCGTCCAGTTCGCCTGCGTCGAGACGACGTTCACCCAGCTCGCGCTGTCGAAGGCCCGCTGGCCCGTCGACGGATCGACGGCGACAAAGGCGTTGAGGTTCTCGTTCGGGTTGGGTGGAGTGACGAGCCCGGCCGCGGCTGCGGCGTCGATCTCGCCGACGCCCGCGGCGAGCGAATGCGGGCTCGAGCACTCGGGCGTGGTGATCGTGTTGCTGTCCAACGTCACCGCGCCGTTACGCGCCAGGAGCCTGCCGTCGACCGTGGAGCCGGTGTTCAGTCCGATGGACGTGAGCGCGAGGATCGTTCCGCGGAAGCTCGTGGTCGTTCCGAGCGTCGCCGAGCTTCCGACCTTCCAGAAGACGTTGCACGACGAGGCGCCGTTGACCAGCTTTACCTGACTCGCCGACGCGGTGATGAGCGTCGATGCCGCCTGGAAGACGAAGACGGCGTTGCGGTCCCCCTGCGCGTCGAGCGTGAGGGTTCCGGTCAGGTCGAGAGCGCCACCGCTGTAGACGCCCGGCGTCACTGTCAGCCCGCCGAGAGCGTCCCCGGCCACAGCCGTCGTGGGCGTCTGACCGGCAGCGTCGTTGTACGCAGTGACCAGATCGGCCTTCGCCTGCACCGCCGCCGGATTGGCCACGTTCTGCACGCCGCCGCTCACGAGCCCAGGCCCGAACCCGGTGACCGAGCTACCCGGGCTCAACCCGAGGTTTCCGTTCACCGTCGTGGGACCTGTGCTGGTGACCGTCGTACCGGCGAGGACCGCGTAGCCGGCAGCCGTTCTGAGGTTCCCCGGCGCCTGGCCGAGGAAGCGCACCGTCAACATGAGTGCACCCTTGACCTGGTCGGGTGTCCAGTCGGGATGGCGCGCGAGCAACTGCGCTGCCGCGCCGGAGACGACCGGCGCCGCGAACGACGTACCTGACATCCACATGTAGCCCGGCGCGACGACGCGGTCGGGCAGCGCCGTGGCGATCGTCGACCCCGGCGGCACAGGCATCACGAGATAGCGGCCGGGGGCCGACAGCTCCGGCTTCGCGAAGCCGTCCACCGTGTGCCCGTACGAGGACCACGGCGCGGCGACGTCGTCACCGGTGGCAGAGGTCTGCCCCTGGTCGACCGCGCCGACGGTGATCACGAACGGGTCGTTCCCCGGTGCGGCGGACATGTCGACCTCACCCGTGCCGGTGCCGCGGTTGCCGGCGGCGGCGACGACGACGATCCCGCTGAACCACAGCTTCTCGACCGCCTTGTCGAGCGGATCGGACTGGAAGCTCGTCTGGGTGTTTCCTGCCATCGACAGATTGACGACCCGAATCCCGTACTGCGCCTTGCGCGCCAGGATCCAGTCGATGCCTGCGATGACGTCGCTCGACAGGGACTGGCCGTTTCCATCCGCGGGG
>JAOPYX010000014.1 GCA_025964535.1 Actinomycetes bacterium
TACGAAAGGGGAGAGCATGAGATCGGGGCTCATCGCCGCGGTGGTCATCTCGATCGCCGCGGTCGTCGTCTTTGCCACCACCGGTCCCGCCGCAGGGGATCACGGCAAGGACAGCTGGGTCGTCGGCGCCGCCCAGGGTCAGCATCAGCCGGGTCGGCTCACGATTCGGCTTCAGAACGGAGAGACGACGACACGACCGCTGCCGTTCGTCTCGAACGCGACGCTCGTCATCGCGCAGCAGACGCTGTGCGACGTTCGTCCGACCGCCGCGAACTGCGACGAGCGCGTCACCGCCGCGGACGCCGGTAGTGGCGACCCGAGTGTCGACACCGGGCCCCCGGGCGTCGGCGCTCACTCGCTCGGTTGCGGTAACCGCGATGCGCAGAGCAACGTGCGGGTCAACCAGGACTGCACGTACCGTCGCCAGGCCGAGGAAGAGGTGGTCTACAACCCGGCAGATCCGAACAACCTCGTTGCGGGCCAGAACGACAGCCGCGTCGGGTTCAACCAGTGCGGGACGGACTTCTCCACGAACAACGGGCAGAGCTGGGGCGACGAGCTCCCGCCGTTCCGCTCGCGGCTCAACGCGCCGGAGTTCATGGGGCCGACCGGCTCGAATCCCAACAACAACACCATCGCGCCGACAGCGGGAACGTTCCACTCGTACGACGCCGCGAGTGATCCGGCTCTCGCCGTGGACTCCCGAGGTCGTGCGTACTTCAGCTGCGTCGTGTTCGACGTTGCGTCGAATGCGACCGGCCTCTTCGTGACGCAGTCGCCGCGCGGGGCCGCGGGCTCCTTCTACTTCAATGTGCCGTCGCCCCCGTCGAAGCAGTTCATGGTCGTCGAGGACAACAACGGAATCATCTTCCACGACAAGAACTTCATCGCCGCGGACGCATATCCGCAGAGCCCGAATCGCGACAACGTCTACGTGACGTGGTCCGTGTTCAAGTCGGATGCGTCGGGCAGTTACCAGCAGTCGCCGATCTACGGCTCGATGTCGACGGATCACGGCATCACTTGGTCTACACCGGAGGAGATCAGCGGCTCGGCGAACGCGCTCTGCTTCTTCGGCGACACGTTCACCGGTAATCCGGCCGATGCCCACAAGTGCAACTTCGACCAGGGCTCGGATCCTGTTGTGCTTCCGAACGGCGACGTCGAGGTCGTGTTCAACAACGGCAACACGCCGGCCGGCAATCCAAACGGTCAGCAGCTCGCTGTGCACTGCAAGCCGACCGGAAGCTCGTCAGCAGGTACAGCGCACTTCAACTGTGCCACTCCGGCCAAGGTCGGCGACGACGTCATCACCGGTGAGCCGCAGTGCGACTTCGGGCGTGGGCCGGAGGAGTGCATTCCGGGTGCGTACATCCGGACGAATGACTTCCCGCGCATCAACACGCAGAACACGCAGAACAATCATCTGTACGTGACGTGGCAGGACTACCGGAACGGCGAGTACGACATCCAGCAGTCGGTGTCGACCGACGGCGGTCTTACCTGGCACGAGAGCGGGACGGTCAATCCCGATCACGGTCTCGACCACTACATGCCGGCGGTCGAGCAGTCGCCGCAGCAGGGTGACCGCGTCGGTGTCAGCTACTACCGCACCGAGCGGGTCCCGAACGAGAACACCACGCCCGCCGGTGGCTTCGCGCCGGGGAATCCCGGCGTCAAGCAGGGGAGCTCCGACTACGTGCTCGCCGGCGGCACCGGGGGGAGCACGCCGTACGACTACAGGCGGGTTTCGCCGGTATTCCCGCCGCCGGACGGCATCCAGGCGGGCTTCAACGGCGACTACAGCGGTCTGGCGATCAACAAGGGCACGGACGCGCATCCGATCTGGTCGGACACGCGGAACGTCGACCCGTACTCGCCGGCCAACGGCGTCGTGCACGACGAGGACGTCTTCACCGACGTCGTCAGCCTTCCGAGCGGCGGGGGGCAGAGGGACGACCACGGGCAGGTCGGCCGCCACTAGCGCCGATCGACCCCGATGGAGGGCGAGGAGCCGCCGGGGGGCGGCTCCTCGCCGTTCCCGGTCCGGGAGGCGTCGGCCGCCGAGTAGCATCCGCCGCGGTTTGAACCCCTACTGGCTCGAAGACGAAGCGCCTCCGCGCGCCCAGCCGCGGCACGAGGGCCACGTCGATGTCGCGATCGTCGGCGCCGGCATTACCGGTTGCTCTGCCGCGCTGCGCCTTGCCGAGGCCGGGCTGAGCGTTCGGGTGCACGACCAGCGCGGCGTCGCCGAAGGGGCGAGCGGGCGCAACGGAGGCTTCGCGCTACGCGGCGGCGCCACGCGCTACGACGTCGCACGCGACACCTACGGGGCCGATCGTGCGCTCGCGCTGTGGCAATGGACGGAGCGTGCGCTCGACCGGATGGAGGCGCTCGCCGGCGACAGTCTCACTCGCGTCGGAAGCCTGCGGCTTGCGGCCGACGAGGAGGAGCGCGAGCACATCCGCGCGGAGTACGAGGCGATGCGCGAGGACGGGATCGCCGCCGAGTGGATCGACAAGGCCGACCTCGCTGCGCATCTGAGCGCGTTCCACGGGGCAATCGAGCATCCGGGCGACGGCTCGATCCAGCCGGC
>JAOPYX010000062.1 GCA_025964535.1 Actinomycetes bacterium
TCGCGTCCTTCGCGGCGATCATGTTCGTGCTGCCGCCGCTGATGAACGTCTTGCCGTCGAGCTGGAACGACGCGGCTTCTCCGTATCTCCCGCTTCAGGCGGGCGAGGCGATCCTCTCGATGACGCCGGGAGGCCATCTCTCGCCGTGGGTCGGGCTGGCGCTCTTCGCGGGCTACGCCGCAGCCACCATTGCCATTGCCGCGGTGCTGCTCGTTCGCCGGGACACCTAGAGCGCTCCGCTACCGTCCATGGCACTGATGGCGAGTGTCGAACACGAGGTGGGGCGGCGCCGGGTCGTCGTGACGGGCCTCGGCGCAGTGACGCCGCTCGGCGCCGACGTCGAGTCGACCTGGACGCGACTGGTTGCAGGTGAGAGCGGCGCCGGCGCGATCACTGCGTTCGAGACGGGCGAGCACTCGGTGCGCATCGCGTGCGAGGCGAACTCGTTCGACCCTGCGAACTGGCTCGACAAGCGCCACGTCCGCAAGCTCGACCGGTTCACGCAGTTCGCCATCGCCGCCGCCAGGATGGCCGAGGCGGATTCGGGGATCGACGTCTCGAGCGAGCCGGATCGCGTCGGCGCGTCGATTGCGACGGCGCAGGGTGGAGTGGCAAGCCTCGCGGAGTGTTGTGCGCAGGCGGACTCGATGCGGATCCAGCCGAGCCTCGTCACCGCCTTCATGCCGAACATGGCGGCCGGCTGGGTGTCGATGGAGCTCGGCGCGACCGGGCCGGTCACCGCGCCGTGTGAGGCCTGTGCGGCCTCGGCGATGGCGATCGGCGACGGCTACGACGCGATTCGACTCGGGCGCGCCGAGGTGATGCTTTGCGGCGGCAGCGAGGCGGGCGTGACGCCGCTCGCCATCGCAGGCTTCGCGGCGATGCGCGCGCTCTCGAGGCGCAACGAGGATCCGGAGCGTGCGAGCCGCCCGTTCGATGCGGAGCGCGACGGCTTCGTGATGGGTGAGGGCGCTGCGGTGCTCGTGCTGGAGGAGCTCGAGCACGCGCTCGCACGCAACGCACAGATCTATGCCGAGCTCGCGGGCTACGGCGTCAGCTCGGATGCGCATCACATGACCGAGCCTGATCCCGCCGGCCACGGTCAGGCGCGGGCGATCCGCCATGCGCTCGCCGACGCAGAGCTCGGGCCGGAATCCGTCGACTACGTCAACGCGCACGCGAGCTCGACGCCACTCGGCGATGCGAGCGAGACCGCCGCATTGAAGCTCGCGCTCGGTGAGGAGAAGGCGCGCACCACCCCGATCTCCTCGCTCAAGGGCGCCACCGGCCACTGCCTCGGAGCCGCCGGCGCGATCGAGATGTGTGCAACCGTGCTGACGGTCGCTCGGGACGTGATTCCGCCGACGATCAACTACGAGAACGTCGACGAGCTGTGCGATCTCGACTACGTCCCGAACGAGGCGCGCAACACTCGCGTCGACGTGGCGATCAGCAACAGCTTCGGCTTCGGCGGTCACAACGCGGTGATCGCCGTTCGCAAGTTCCCGCGCTGACCGCCGCTCCGGGTCCGGAACCGACCGCACCCTCGCGAGCGACGTGCAGGGGGGCCGTCGGTACACAATGAACGCCCCCGCCTCGATCACCGTCACACCAGTCCGCGTTGCCGACCTGCTCGCCGAGGGCGAGCGGATGCCGGTCTACGTGCACGTCATCGACCATCCCGATGCACGCGTGCTGGTCGACACCGGCATGACGGAGCTGCACCCGGCGGTGGCCGACCTCGATCCCCGCCTCCGTCCACTGAGCACGCAGGACTTCGACCTCGCCGGCATCGACATCGTCGTCAACACACACCTGCACTTCGACCACTGCGGCGGCAACCACCTCTTCGCCGGCAGGCCGATCTACGTCCAGCGTCGGGAGCTCGACGACGCGCGCAGCGAGGACGACTACACCATTCGCGAGTGGGTCGAGGCGCCCGCCGTGCGGTACGTGCCGGTCGACGGCGAGCTCGAGCTGCTTCCCGGGCTCCGGCTCGTCCCGGCGCCGGGCCACACACGCGGCATGCAGGTGGTCGTCGTCGAGACTGGCGGGCGTCCGGTCGTCGTCGGCGGCGACGTCGCGGTTTGGTTCGGCGAGCTCGACGAGCCACACACCGAAGGCCAGCTGCGGGTGCGCGCGCTCGACCCCGAGCTGGTCTGGCTCGCGCACGAGCACGAGCCGTGGCGACCCCGCACCGTCTAAGGCATTACGCCGGCGCTCTCTGGGCCTCCCGGTTCCGCGCCCATACAGCGCGCGGGCGACTCGTTCAAAGCGCGGCCGGCGGTGTGTCGACTCCGCGACTTCACGCGTCGAGGCGCTGAGCTCGGGGTCAGACCCCAGGTCGTGTCCCTCATTTTCTGGCGAGTACGTCGGCGGCGAGGATCTCGGGCGGGGTGGCGAGAAGGTCGTCGGCCTTGGCCATCAGTGCCGCTGCGATCTGGCCGTTGATGTGTTCTTGACGCGCGTCTTCGCTCCCGAAGGTGTCGAAGATCCAGAACGTGGTCGGCGATGTCCGTGCCGCGTACCACTCGACGGTGCCAGGCTCGGCCTCGGCGAGCGGTAGTGCGCCGATCAGCAGGGCCGCGACGTCGTCGGCCCTGTCGGGCTTGGCCTCGATCCGGGCCACGAATGCGTACGGCGTGGTCATGGTTCTCTCCCCGCGTTTGATCGACCCCACCCATGTCCCACGTGCAGAGTCGGTGAAACAGCACGGGCCGGCATCCAAGGAGTTCCGCCGGGGTCAGACCCCTCGCGATGTCCTGAGCGCAGCGAAGCGTTTAGCGCAGCGCGTCGATCGATGCGGTGGCGACGATGCCTTCGACGCTACGCGCCAGTTCCGCGTCGAGGGTGACGAACGCGTCTGCCTGCAGCTGAGTGAGCGCGACGTATTCGGCGTTGTAGGTCGATGCCCATCCCAACTGATCCGCCAGCTCCCAGGCCCGTCGCCGGAGCACGGCGTCGCCGAGAAGCCTGATCGGCATCCGCGCGATGCGGGCGAGGCGGTCGCGCGCAACGTCGGCCGGGATCTCGCCCCGCTGGACGGCCTCGTGCAGAGCCGACAGCGTTTGCGAACGAAGGAGAGTCGGCGCGAGCAGCTTGTGCGCGCCTGAGACTTCGACCTCCGCGCTCGCCAGGTGGAGGACGGCGCTGGCGTCGACGACGAACCTGGTCATCGGTACCTCAGATCGGGTGTAGGAGCGTCGCAACACTACCGTTGCGCGCCTCACGGTCGACGCGATTCACTCGTCGAGCGTCGCGGAGCGGAACGTGTTGCGCGCAGCAGTGACGCGCCCGGCGGCGAGCACAACACCAGAGGGGGCCTACGGAGGAAACTGGTTTCCCCCGTGAAGCGAGCGCAGCGAAGCGTTAGTGGAGGGAACTTGGCGTTGGGCAAACCGCCGGCTCCACGGTGTGCCGACGCTGAGGGTCCGACGAGCGCCGTTACCCACCATGCCACGTTCGTGCCACATATGTGGTATAAGCATGGAATGGCGCGCGTCAGGATCAGCACCACGGTCGACGAGCAATTGCTTGCGACGGCGCGGCAGACGCGCTCGGAGCTTGCGGATGCTGCACTCATCGATGAGGCGCTCAGTGCTCTCCTCGCCCGACATCGCGGGCGTGAGATCGACGCTGCCTACGCGGCTTACGATCGCGCGCCGCTCGACGCGGATGACGAGTGGGGGAACCTCGCCTCGTTCCGGACGGCTGCCGGCGCGTCGTGACGCCACTTCCGGCGCGCGGAGAGGTCTGGTGGTGTGAGCTCGCCGAGACCGAGCGGCGGCCTGTCGTGGTGCTGTCCCGAGACGCGGCGATTCCGCGGCTTCGACGAGCGCTGATCGGGCCGTGCACAACCACCATCCGCGGTCTCCCGAGTGAGGTGCTGCTCGAGCCTGGCGAGGACCCCGTCCCGCGGACCTCGGTCGTCAACCTCGACTCTGTCGAGAGCGTCTCGCTCGGAACACTCGTTGAGCGTCTTGGCCGGCTCAGCGATGAGCGAATGCGTCAGATTTGCGAAGCCCTCGAGATCGCCGTCGCCTGCGAAGCCTGACCGTCCGTCGCGGCACCCCGCGGGAACGGGACGGTCAACCGCTCGATCGCATCCCACCACCGACGTCGCATGAGGGCATGAGCGAATGAGTTCACGTGTCAGCCGTCGACGTCATCGGTGCGCACCGGCTGCGCATGCGCTTCGAGGATGGCGCCGAGAGTGAGCTGGCCCTGTCGGATTGGCCGTGGCAGGGAGTTTTCGAGCCGCTGCAGGACTCCGAGTTCTTCGCACAGGTGCAGCTTGCTGAACCGGCAGATCAAGCGCGTCGTCCTGCATGAGGTCGCGCATCATTTCGCGATCAGCGACGAGCGGTTGATCGAGCTCGACCGGTATTAGCAGCGCCGTCCTGCGACGCCTGTACTGTCGTCCGGCGTGGACTCGACCGACCGGTGGCTCCTCAACAACCTGTCGACCGTCGAGCTGGCGCTGCTCGTGGTCGGCGGCGGCGTCATGCTCTCCGTGCTCGGCTTCCTCGTCGTCCGCCGGCTGTATCCGGCCGAGCTGCGGATCGAGAACAACGACGTTGCGGGTGTCTTGCTCGGGTTGCTCGGCGCGTTCTACGGGATCGTGCTCGGCTTCGCGATCGTCGTCCTGTTCGAGGACTTCCGTGCTGCCGACCAGTCGGTGAAAGCCGAGACGACGGCGCTTGCTCAGGTCTATCGCACGACCGACCTCTTCCCGTCCGCGGAGCGCATCGCCGTCGGCAAGGCAATCGCGCAGTACGCACTCGCGGTCCGTACGCTCGAGTGGCCGCTCATGCGCGACGGGCACGAGAGCCAGCGCGCGCACGATCTCTTCGGTGCGATCTACACGAGCGTGGAGCAGGCGACGCCGACGACCGACGTGCAGAAGGCCTTCTTCCAGGAAGCGGTCGCCCGACTCGACGACCTGCTTGCTGCGCGGAGAGCGAGGTTGAACGCGTCCGTCGAGACGCTCCCGCCGGTGTTCCAGGTGCTGCTGCTCGGCGGCGCGCTGGTGCTGATTGTCTTTCTCTTCTTCTTCGGCACGCGCAACTTCCGTGCCCACCTGGTGATGCTCGCCGGTGTGACGTCTGTGCTCACGTTCAGTCTGCTGCTCACGCTCATGCTCGCGTTCCCGTTCTCCGGCCAGATCGCCGTCTCGAGCAGCCCGTTCAAGCTCGGGATCGTGGGGCGGCTCGACCCGGCCACCGGCGTTCCCAGAAGCGGCTTGTGCGACAACTGCTTCGGGCCGCCGTAGGACGCGCGCCGTGACGGCGACAGCTCCCCCTCTCGCCGGGCCACAGCGCCTTCCCGACGCGGGGCGCTGGGTGCCGGGGCTCGTAGCGGTGGGGCTGCTCGCCTTCCGGCACCTGCTCGGGCTCGGAGGTCTGGAGCTCGACCCCGGCTTCTTCGCGCTCTATTCGCTGTGCGAGTTCGCCGCCGCCGTGCTCTGCGTCAGCCGGGCGCTTCGGTACGAATCGGAACGCGTGGCGTGGCTGCTGCTCGGGCTCGGCACGTTCGCCTCGTTCGTCGGCGACTCGCTCGAGTACGCGCTCTACGGCAACGGCTCCTATCCGAGCCCCGGCCTCCTCGATGCGTTCTGGCTCGCGAACTATCCGCTCGCCGCCGCCGGCCTGGTCGCGCTCGTAGCGGCGCGCTTCCCGAAGCCCGAGCCCGCACGGTGGCTCGAGGCGCTCCAGGCGGCCCTGCTCGTCGCTGCTCTGGGATTGCTCGCCGTCTTCCAGCCGGTGCTCGACGAGAAGACGAGGAGCCTCGGGCGCCATATCGTCCTCCTGAGCTACCCGCTGCTCGACATCTTGCTGCTGGGGGCGATCCTCGCGGGGTTTGCACTGAGCGGGTTCCGACCGGGACGCTCGTGGGTGGTGCTCGGCATGGGTCTCGCGCTCTTCGTCGTGGTCGACTCGGTGCTCGTGACGACGGCGGTCGGCCCGTACACCGGTGACCTGTTGGTTGCCGGTTGGCCGGCGGCGCACTTTCTCGTCGCGTTTTCAGCGTGGATGCCGGCCGAGCGGGTGCGACGCGTCGCCTCGGACGACTGGCGCACGGCACTGCTGCCCGTGGCGGCGGTCGTCGCGATGATCGGCATCCAGCTCGCGGCGATCTTCGGC
>JAOPYX010000065.1 GCA_025964535.1 Actinomycetes bacterium
TGCGTGATGAGCACGTTGCGGGCACCGAGATCGGCGATCGCGTCGAGCGCCATCACGAAGTCCTCCTCATCCGAGAACTCCTGCCCGACGAGGCTCTCCGCCTCGCGCTGATTCGGTGAGACGAGAAACGGCTCTGCCTCCACGCCGATCCGCAGCGGCTCGCCCTCGCAGTCGAGCACGCACTGCACACCGCGCCGGTTCAGATCGCGGATCGCCTCGGCGTAGAAGTCGTCCTCGACGTCGCGTGGTAGCGAGCCGGAGAAGACGACGAACGATGCAACGCGCGACAGATACCGGAGCTTGTCGAGCAGCATCTCGAGCTCCTCTGCGCGTACCGCGGGGCCCCACTCGTAGATCTCGCTCAACATGCCGGCCGTCGGATCGACAACCGCGGTCGACGTGCGCGATTCGTCGGAGATGCGCACGAAGTCGTTGAGGATGGCCTCCGACGCGAGCTCCTCGATGATCCGGTCGCCCGCACGCCCGCCGGCGAGCCCTGTTGCGATCACCGGCGCCTCGAGCTCCTTCAGCGCGCGCGCGACGTTGATGCCCTTGCCGCCCGCGGAGGTGAGGCTGCCGCTCGCGCGATGGCGATGCCCCGGCTGGAAGTTCGGCACCGTGAGCGTGCGGTCGACTGCTGCGTTGAGGGTGACGGTGACGATCATGTGAAGAGCCCCAGGAGATGATGCCCCGTCCTGGTGGCGTACCACCGTAGCCGCCCGCCGAAGCCCGGGCGAGAGACCGAGCGCGCGGCGAGGAGCGGCCTCGTTCCGAGCAGCTTGTGCCCGTCCCAGAGCTCGATCCGGCCGAGCCGCTGCCCGCGCACCACGGGCAGCGACACCGCGGACGGCGCGATGACGCGCTCGACGAGCGGTCTCCCGGCACGCACGACGCGCACGAGCGTGCCACGCGCGACGAGCGCGACCGGCGCTTTCCCGTAGCCGAGTCCAACGTGCGCGTAGACGGCGCGGCGCACGAGAGTCGACGTGTGGTACTGCGAAACGCCCCAGGTGAGCAGGCGCTGGAGATCCTCATTTCGTTGCGCGCGCGTCGGGCTGCCGAGAATCACGGCGTAGATCGTGTAGCCGTTCGCCCGCACGGCCGCGACCTGGCACCAGCCGGCGTCGTTCGTGTGGCCGGTCTTGACGCCGATCATGCCGGGCACGAGGCCGAGCAAGTCGTTCCACGTGTGCACGACGAAGCGACCGCCTTCGATCGTGTCGGTGCGCTCGCCGACCAACTCGCGCACGAGGCGGGAGTGCATCGCGACCTGCGCGAGCACGGCGACGTCGCGCGCGCTCGACACGTGCCCGGGCGCGTCGAGCCCGTCAGGCCGCTCGAAGTGCGTGTGGTGCAGGCCGAGCGCACGCGCCCGCGCGTTCATCCATGCGACGAACCGCCCGACGTTGCCGCCCGAGGCGGCGTCGGCGAGTGCATCCGCCGCATTGTTCGCGCTCTGGATGAGGGCGCCCTTCAGCAGATCGCGCACGGTGATGCGCTGGCCCCGGACGAGCGGGATGCTCGACTCCCCCACCTGCGCAGCGGAGCCGCTGACTGTGACCTCGTCGTCGAGCTTCAGATGCTGGAGCGCGACGATGACCGTCATCAGCTTCGTGATGCTCGCGATGGGCAACTCGACGTGCGCGTCGTGCGCGGCGAGCACCTCGCCATTCGACGCGTTGACGACGTAGTAGGCGCGGGCGTTCGGGATCGGCGAGGCGACCGCCGCATGGGCCGAAGCTGTCCACGCGAGCGCGGCGACCACAGCGCACAGCAGCCGTCGCATGGGCGGAACGTTACTTGACGCGGATTCGTTGGCCCACGTGGAGCGAGTTCGAGCTGACGCCGGGATTGAGGCCTTCGATCGCGACGACGGTCGTACCGCTTCGCGTGGCGATCGAGAAGAACGTGTCGCCGGTCTGGACGGTCGTGTACTCGGCGCCTGCGACGGAGCCGGTCGACGTGCTCGAGACCGTCGTGCCGGTGCGCGTGACTGTGCGCGTCGTGTGCGCCGGCGTCGACGCGGTGGAAGGACGTGTCACCGGCCCAACCGGCGTCGTCGTCCGGCTGGGCCCGATTCCCTTGCCGCCGAGCGCCGAGTGGATGAGGAGCGCGAGGATGGTCGCCCCCAGCAGGAACGCGCCGGGCGCGGCGTAGTGCGCGATCGACCGGCGTGGAGAGGGCGCGGCCACGGTCAGTTGGTCGAGATGGCCCAGACCTCGCGCGCGAGCCGCTCGGCCTCGGCGCCGGCCGCCGCGCGGTAGTCGCCGCCGCCGTCGCGGTACGCATAGATCACCGATCGGGAGGCCGACACGAGTGCGCCGGCGGGACCGGCCGCAAAGGCTGCGGCGACGTCGGCCGGGGCTCCGCCCTGTGCCCCGATTCCCGGCAGCAGCAGCACCGCCTGGGGCAGGAGGCTGCGGGCTTGCGCCACCTCGCGCGGAAACGTCGCGCCCACGACCGCGCCGACGGCCGAGAGGCCGCGCTCCCCGACGAGATCGCCGCCCCACGCGTGCACGAGGCCGGCCACGTGCTCCCATAGCCGGCGGCCGTCGGCGAGCGACACATCCTGGATGTCGGCGCCGCCCGGGTTCGACGTCTTCACGAGGCAGAAGATCCCTGCGCCGTTGCGGCGGCAGGCGGCGAGGAAGGGCTCGACCGAGTCGCCGCCCAGATAGGGGTTGAGCGTCACGGCATCCGCGAGTGGAGGCTGATTGCCGCGTGGCTCGACGAATGCCGTCGCGTAGGCACGTGCGGTCGAGCCGATGTCGCCGCGCTTCGCATCTGCGATCACGAGCAGGCCTGCGGCGCGCGCGTACTCGCACACTTCCTCGAACGCCCGCACGCCGTCGGCGCCCAGCGCCTCGAAGAAGGCCGACTGCGGCTTGACCGCGACGGCGTAGGGCGCGACCGCGTCGACGATGCCGCAGCAGAACCGTGCGAAGACGGAAGCGCCTTCTGCGCGTCCGTGCCCGGCCTCGCGGCGCAGCTCGTCCGGCAGCTGCTCGATCACGGGGTCGAGACCGACCACGACCTGGCTCCGTTTGCGCTCCACTGCCTCCGCGAGCCGGTCGGCGAAATGCGTCACAGCGACCGTAGCCACCCCGCAAATGTACTTCCGCCCCCGGAAAGCGCGAGGGGCCGCTTTCGCGGCCCCTCGACGATCCTCGGAGGAGACGTGCCCGTCGTCTCTGGTGCTCAGCCGCCCTTGACCGCAGCCTTCAGCTGGCTGCCGGCCGAGAACTTCGGAACGCGCGCCGCCGGAATGTGAACCTTCTCCGTCGGGTTGCGCGGGTTGACGCCGGTGCGTGCTGCGCGCTGCTGCGCCGTGAACTTGCCGAATCCGGTGAACGCGACCTCGCCGCCGCTCTTGAGCGTGTCGGTGATCGTCTCCAGGAACGCGTCGACCGCCTTGCCTGCGTCGCGGGCCGTCAACTGACTCCGATTGGCGACTTCCGCCACAAATTCCTGCTTCGTCACGTGCCTCTCCTCCTGTCGTTGATCTGTTCCTCGGGCCGGATTGACCCTACCAGGGTGGTATCGACGGCTCAACCATGCGGTTTTGCGGGACTTTTCGTGCTTCCGAGCAGCTCTCCTGCCCGGAAGAGCGGCCGTAGCCGGACGGCGTGCCGCGCCAGGGCATCCGCGCCACCCTCCTCACGATCGACGACGCAGACCGCGGTGTTGACCACCAGCCCGGCGCCGCGCAGCGCCTCGATCGAGTCGAGCAGTGCTCCGCCGGATGTCACGACGTCCTCGATGAGGCAGATGCATTCGCCCTCCTCGTACGGGCCCTCGATCCGTTTCGCGGTGCCGTACTCCTTCGCCGCCTTGCGGACGATGATGAAGGGCAGGCCGGACTGCAAGGAGGCCGCAGCGGCCAAAGCGACGGCGCCGAGCTCGGGCCCGGCGAGCCGCGTCGCGTCCGGAGCGTGCTCCTGCACGGTCGCGGCGATCCGCTCTCCGAGCGGCTTCAACAGGTCAGGACGCGTCTCGAAGCGGTATTTGTCGAGGTAGTAGCGGGAGCGCTTGCCGGAGCGCAGCAGGAAGTCGCCTTCGAGATAGGCGTGCCGGATGAGCGCCTCTGCGAGGGGGTCTCCGCTCACAGACGGGCGGCCGAGAGGACGTCGTGCGCCACCGGGAGCAGCTTTTCGGCCTCGGGCGATCCTTCGACGAACGACACCATCGAGCCGTCGTCGAAGTACACGTCCACGCGATCGTGGCGGCGGCCGGTCGAGCGCCGGTAGAGCACGCTGCCGGCGAAGACGCCGGTGCCGAACCCGAGCAGGCTGAGGAGCTTACGCTTCGCCATCGACCGGCTCCTTCCGGCGGCGCGGCTTCGGCTTGGCGGCCGGCTTCGCAGGCGCCGGTTCCTCGGCGGTGCCGCGCAGGCAGCTCTTCAGGTCGTAGAAGACGAGCCCGACCGTGGGCGAGGGCCCGGTCGTGGCGGCGATCCGGCGCGACCCGTCGCGGACGACGAACACGCTGCCGTCCTGCGTCGATGCCTCGAGCTGGGTGACACCGGCGTCGGTCGAACGGAACCCCGAGGCCTCCTCGAGCAGCTTCGCGGCAGACCGCGCGAGCGACTCGGCCGCCTGCGCGTTCGAGAGCGTCGAGCCGGCGACGACGCCCTGGTCGTCGAACAGCACGGCGGCCTCGATCTGCGAGGAGATCTCGGTCAGATCGGCCAGTGCCTGGGCTGCGTCCATCGGGCCTGAGGCTAATCGAACTCGGGGAGGAACGGTTGCCCTGACGCACTGTCGGCTTCGCAAGCGTGCAGACTGCCGCTCGTGCGTATCCGCAAGCGAGCCTTTCTGTCGAAGTTCTTCGCCGACCGCGGTACGCATCTCGCGGCGATGGTCGCCTACTTCGCGCTGCTCGCCTTCGTGCCCCTCGTGTTCCTCGCGCTGTCGCTCCTCGGCCTCGCCCACCGCGCCGACGCATCGGACTTCCTCGTCAAGGAGCTCAGGCGCGCATTCCCCGGCAGCTCGGTCGAGAGCATCCTCTCCCTCGTCCACCAGGTACAGGACAACGCGGCGACCCTCGGGATCATCGGCGGCGTCTTTCTCCTCTGGTCGTCGCTGTCGCTCTTCAGCGCGCTCGAGTCGGCATTGAACATCGTGTACGGGCGGCCGAACCGTTCCTTCCTGAAGGGGAAAGCCGTTGCCGCACTCGTGATGACCGGCTCGCTCGTGACGCTCTTCTTCAGCCTCGTCGTCGGTGCGTTCGGCGTCGAGGTACTGAGGCGCTACACCCCGGGCCTGGTCGGCAACGGCATCGTCGCGTACGTCCTCTCGATCGCGGTGTCGCTGGTCGGTGTGTTCATCTTCGTGCTCACGATCTACCGCGTGCTCCCGAACGCGCCGGTGACGGTGCGCGACGCGCTGCCGGGTGCGGTGCTCGCGGCGATCCTGCTCGAGGCGTCGTTCCAGGTCCTGCCGGTGTTCGTTCGCCTCGCGGGCGTCAACGTGACGCTGCGCGTGCTCGGCGGCCCCGCGATCCTGCTGCTCTGGTTGTACGTGATGGCGAACGTGATCGTGCTCGGCGCCGAGCTGAACTGGTGGATCGCGCAGCGGCGCGGGTCAGGCGAGGCGGTCAACAGCGTTGCGTAAGGCGCGCGCAGCGCGAGCGCGGTGCGAGTGCTGCGCCTTCCACTCCTCGCCGAGCTCCGCGACGGTGCGATCCTCGCCGTCGGGAATGAACACCGGGTCGTAGCCGAAGCCCTCCACTCCGCTCGCCTCGTCGGCGATGCGGCCTTCGAGGATCCCGGAGCCGCGCGCCTCGCGGCCGTCCGGGGCAAGCGCCACGAGCTCCGAGACGAACCGCGCGAGCCGGTTGTCCACGCCGTCGAGCTCGCCGAGCAGCTTCGCGATCGCCGGCGCGCCCTCCGGCGCGTACCGGGCCGAGTGGAGACCGGGACGGCCGTCGAGCGCGGTCACCTCGATGCCCGAGTCCTCGCCGATCGTCCAGCTCGCGCCGTCGCCTGCGTCCCGCCCGAAGCGCGCCTTTGCCAGCGCGTTCTCGTAGTAGGTCTCCCCCGTCTCGTCGGGCCACCCCTCGGCGTCGAGCGGCTCGATCGTCCAGCCCGGCAGCAGGCGCTCGAGCTCGCGCGCCTTGTGGGCGTTGCGCGATGCGAGAACCGCCCTCAGTCTTCCCACCGGACCTCGAGGACGCCGTCGATGTCGGCGACGCCGGCGACGACGAACGGGGCGGCGGACTCGTGCAGCTGCACGTCGACGACGACGCTCCGGCGGTCGCCTTCCTGCGTCACCTCCATCGAGACGACGCGGCCGGCGTGCAGCTCGATCACCTCGATGATCGGTGCAGGGCTGCCGCCCGCGGGTATCTCGACGAGCAGGCTCTCCGTGTGTGGACGGAAGCGTCCGACGACGCGGTACGAGAGGATGCGCAGCGGGCCGAGCGTGATGAGCGCGGTGCCGGTGGCAATGGCCGCGGGACCGTAATAGCCGGCACCGCAGGCCATCCCGATCGCGGCGACGAGCCACAGCGTTGCGGCCGTCGTGAGGCCGCGCACCGAGAGCCCCTGACGGATGATCGCGCCGGCGCCGAGGAAGCCGATGCCGCTGACGATCTGGGCGGCGATGCGCGTCGGATCGGTGCGGACGAGGCTCCCGCCGCTGACCATGAAGTCGTGAAAGCCGTACGCCGAGACGAGCGTGAAGAGCGCGGAGCCGACGCAGACGACGAGGTGCGTGCGGAGCCCCGCCTCGCGCTCGCGCAACTCGCGCTCGAGCCCGACGGCCCCGCCGAGCCCTGCCGCGGCCGAGAGACGGAGCAGCTCGTGCGGCCAGTCGAGGGCCGGGACCACGGCGCTAAGGAAGTGCAACTGCCACCGCCTCCGCCTGGAGCTCGCCGATCTCTGCGATGCCGGCCTCGGCCAGCGCCAGCAGCTCGTCGAGCGTCTCCCGCGTGAACGGGTCGCGCTCGGCTGTCGCCTGCACCTCGATCAGCCTGCCGTCGCCCGTCATCACGACGTTCATGTCGGTGTCGGCGTTCGAATCCTCGGAGTAGTCGAGGTCGAGCAGCGGCACGCCGTCGAACACCCCGACCGACACGGCTGCGACCGAATCGACAAAGGCCTTCGAGAGACCGAAGCGGTCGAGGGCGCGACGGCCCGCGACGTATGCACCGCAGATCGCTGCGCAGCGCGTGCCTCCGTCAGCCTGCAAGACGTCGCAGTCGAGCCACATCGTGCGCTCGCCGAGCGCGCGGAAGTCGACGACGCCGCGCAGGGCGCGCCCGATCAGCCGCTGAATCTCGACGGTGCGGCCCTGCTGCTTCCCGCGCGCAGCCTCACGCTCGACACGGTCGCCCGTCGACGCCGGCAGCAGCGAGTACTCGGCGGTCATCCAGCCGCGCCCCTGGTTCCGCATCCAGCGCGGCACCTCTTCCTTGACCATGGCAGTGCAGAGGATCTTCGTCTTCCCCTGCGATACGAGCACCGAGCCGTGCGGCTGCTCGAGATAGTCGACCTCGAACGTGATCGGGCGCAGCTGGTCGGGCCGCCTGCCGTCGTTGCGTTTCATGCTGCAGCCGCCTCGAGTTGCGCCAGGGTCACGTGCCCCACCTTTCCGATCGGGAATTGGAGGAACCGGCGGCCCATCTCACGGAACGTCTCGGGGTCGCCCGTCGAGAGGAACCGATAGACGCCTTCGCGCGCCGGATCGTTCTCGATGCCTTTTCGCGCCAGCGTCTCCGATACCTCGCGCGCGGTTTCCTCTGCCGAGAACACGAGGGTGACGTCGCGACCGAACACGCGCTGGAAGACGGGGCGGATCAGCGGGTAATGCGTGCAGCCGAGAATCACGGTGTCGACGCCCGCAGCCTTCAAGGGCTCGGCGTACTCACGTACCGCGCGCTCGGTCGCTTCGCCGTACGGATCGTCGCTCTCGATCAGCGGCACGAGGCGCGGGCATGCGACGGGATGAAACGACACTCCCGCGTCGAGTGCGTGCACGAGCTCTCCGTAGCGGCCGGAGTCGACCGTCCCCTGCGTCGCGAGCAATCCGATGCGGCGGCTGCGCGTCGCCTGCACAGCGGCGTGCGCTTCCGGCGTGAGCACGCCGATCACCGGAACCGTCAGCTCCTCCTGCAGACGAGGAAGCGCGGCCGACGTCGCGGTATTGCACGCGACGACGATCAGCTTCACGTCCTGCGTCTCGAGATACGACCCGATCTCTCGCGCGAACTCGCGTACCTCGCCCAGCGGCCGCGGACCGTAGGGCAAGCGCGCATGGTCGCCGAGATACACGAAGTCCTCGTGCGGCATCGTCACGAGGCACTCATGCAGCACAGTGAGGCCGCCGACGCCGGAGTCGAAGACTCCGATGGGACGCGGGTCCATCCGCCGATTCTAGAACCCGGCTACCGTGTCGGACGTCGTGGGCCGCCGAGTCGCGCTACTCGCAGCCGTTCTCGCTGCACTCACATGCACCGGGTCCGCGCTCGCGGTCACCCCGACGCAGCTCACCATCGCCGCCTCCGACGGCACGCAGCTCGCGTGCTCCCTCGTCGAGCCCGACGGGACGCCGCCGTCCGGCGGCTGGCCGGCACTCATGCTGTTCCACGGCTTGGGCGGCACGCACCAGGAATTCCTCGAGCCGGTCGCGGTGCAGTACCTCGCGCCCGCGGGATACGCGACGCTCGAATGCGACGCGCGCGCGCACGGCCTGTCGGGCGGGCTCTTCGGCCTCGATGGGCCCCGCGACGTGCAGGACACGCGCGAGCTCTTCACGTGGCTCACCTCCCGGCCCGAGATCTCCGACACCCAGATCGGCGCCTACGGGTACTCCCTCGGCGGCGGCGCAGTCTGGAACGCGACGGTGGCCGGCGTGCCGTTCAAGGCGATCGCCCCGTCGATCACCTGGACGAACCTGAAGACGGCGCTCGTCCCACAGCTCCTCTCGAAGTCCGGTCTCGTGCAATACCTCGCAGCCCTCGTTCCGCCGAGCCGCTGGGACCCGGAGCTCCTCGCCGGCAAGGACGCGTTGACGACGAGCGAGCTCACGAGCGCCGTGGCGACGCTCGCGGCGACGCGCTCCTCGGCCTCGAAGCTCCGGAGCATCACGACGCCGACGTTCCTGATCCAGGGTCGCCACGACTTCCTCTTCGACATCGACCAGGCACTCGCCGCGTACAAGGCGTTGAAGGGCCCGAAGCGCCTCTATCTCGGCGACGTCGGCCACGCTCCCGCGCCCAATCCGAGCGCCGAGCCACCCGTCCTCTACGCGGAGCTCGTGCAGTGGTTCGACCACTTCCTGCGGGGGATCCCGAACGGGATCCAGACGAAGCCCTCGATCGAGCTCGCGCATGACCCGTGGGACGGCAAGACGACCTCGTACACGACGCTGCCGGCGACCAAGACGATCTCGCTCGCGCTACCGGGGGTGACGGCGATGAGTGGGGCAACGGGAAAGGTGCAACGCAGCGTCCGCTTCACCGGTGGCCCGCACGAGACGTTCGGCGACTCGACCGTCAGCGTGTCCTACTCCGGTGCGAAGAGCTGGGATCGCCTCGTCGCGGTGCTCACGATCGCCGGCAACTCGACGCCGATCAGCGTCGGCGGCACCAAGCTGACCGGTCCCAGCGGCACGGTCACGATCGACCTGCTGAACGAGGCAGTGCGGATCCCGGCCGGCAAACGGCTCACGCTCTACCTCAGTTCGACGTCGCTCGCGCAGAACCCGAGCAACGGCCTCTACGTGGCCGCCGTCGACCCCGGTGCGCAGATCACGATCGGACGTGCAACGCTGCGCCTCTCGGTACTGACCAAGGCCGTCTCCCGATGACCAGCCTGCAGAGCATGAAAGGTCGCACATGAGCAGAACGACACGCGCAGCGCTCGTCACCGGAGTGATGGGAGCGATGCTGGCATACGCCGGCGCAGCCTTCGCCGCCAACACAGGCACGCTTGCCGTCTGGCACACGCCGATGGCCCTCGGTGGATCGAGCTCGACCACGATCCACGTCAACCTTCCGAAGACGAGCGACCCCGTTGTCCGCCTCGCGATCTACGCGCCCGACGGCTACGGCACGACCCTCAACCAGCCGGCCGGCGCCAAGATCGGAACGGTCTCTGCGACCGCGTACTCCCACGACACGCAGCTGACGCTGCCGCTCGACGGAACGGTCGACACCGACGACCCGGCGAAGTACACCGCGAACGCCTGCAGTCCCGGCACACACGCCGCGGTCTGGCTCCTCAACCTCAGCGCATTGGGGCAGACGCTGCAGGTGCCGCTCTACGTCGACGCGACGACCGGCAGCGAGACGCTCCTCGGGGCGTACCGGCTGATCATCTGCCTGCCGCCACCAGACGTGCCGCAGGGCACCGCGGGACGCTCGGCGTTCGGCGCGCAACTGCTCGACGCGCAGTTCACCGTCAACGGAGTCTTCAAGACGCCGTCGGTCGGCGGAGCTCTGCGCTGGGAGTCCCTGTTCACGCCGTACAACCCGGGTCAGGGCACCCCCAACCTGGCGGGCACCTTCGAGGCGCGCGCGCTCGTGTCGCTTCCCGTCAGCCTGACGCTCGCGGGCACGAAGAAGAACGGCGCGTACGGACTGAAGGGCAAGCTGTCCGAGGGCGGTATCCCGGCCGCAGGGTTCGCGGTGACCATCCAGAGCGGCGCCTCGGCGACGAAGCTCGCGAAGGCAGGGTCGGCGACGACGAAGATCGACGGCAGCTGGAGCAGCACCGGTCGCCTGAAGTCGAAGAAGACGACCTACTTCAGGGCGACCGCCGGCACGAAGGAGCGGGACTTCGCGCAGGGATGCCAGAACCCACTGCCCGCGACGGTCGCCCCGGCGGGTTGCGCGAGCGCGACACTGGCGGCCTGGACGGCGTCGAGCGCCGTCGTGCGAGTGAAGCCCTAGCGCGCGATGCCTGCGCCGGTCCGGATCGGCACATGCTCGTGGGCGGACGAAGCGCTCTCGAAGTACTTCTATCCGCCAAAGCTGCCCGCGAAGGAACGACTGGCGTGGTACGCCCAGTTCTTCGACACGGTCGAGGTCGACTCGACGTACTACCGGCTTCCTACCGAGTCGATGGTGCAGGGGTGGGCCGACCGCACTCCGGCCGGATTCACGATGCACGTGAAGGCGTTCGGGATGATGACGCGTCACCCCGTCAAGCTCGAGGTGCTACCGGAAGACCTGCGCGACGCGATGCCCGTCGACGCGCGCGGGCGCGTCGACCGGCCGCCGCGTGAGCTCCGCGGCGAGGTGTTCCGCCGCTTCCTCGAGAGCCTCGAGCCCTTGCGCAGCGAGGACAAGCTGGGCGGCATCCTCTTTCAGCTCCCGTCGTACATCGTGTTCAAGGACGCGTCGTTCGAGTACCTGGAGTGGGCGCGCGAGCAGCTCGGCTCCGACGAGATGCTCGTGGAGTTCCGCCACCGCTCCTGGCTCGACGAGGACAACCGTGCGGAGACGCTGTCGTTCCTCGAGCGCATCGACGCGGCATACGTGACCGTCGACGCGCCGCAGTCCGGCACGGCGAAGAACCTCGTCCCCACCGTGCCCGCCGTGACGGCGGGCACTGCGTACGTCCGCTTCCACGGGCGCAACCTCGGCACGTGGAACAAGCGCGGCGGCTCGGCGGCGGAGCGGTTCGACTATCTCTACTCGGACGCGGAGCTCGGCGAGTGGACGGGCACGCTGAAGGAGCTCGCAGGCGCGTCGGAGCAGACGTACGCGTTCTTCAACAACAACTCCTCGTCGGCCGATCCCGACAACCCGCTCAACCGGCTCTCGCAGGCCGCGACGAACGCACACCAGCTGCGGATGCTGCTCGACCGCAGCGGCGTTCCCGCCACCGGCGGCGGCGGTTCGACCGGGGCGTAGAGTTGCGCGCGATGCAGGTGCTCTCGGTGATCCACGGGGACGAGGCGCGGGCCGAGCTGTTTGCGCCGGCGATCGAGGAGGGTGGCCACCGGCTCGACGAGTGGAGCTTCTCGTGGGGCACGCCCCCGCCGCAGCCGCTCGAGTCGTACGACGCGGTGCTCGTCTTCGGCGGCGCGATGCACGCCGACCACGACGACTCGCATCCCTGGCTCGTCCCCGAGACGCGCTGGCTCGAGCAGCTCGTGGCGAGCGGAACGCCCGTGCTCGGAATCTGTCTCGGAGTGCAGCTGCTCGCGCGCGCCGCAGGCGCATGGGTCGGCCCGCTCCCCGAGCCGGAGATCGGCTGGTACGACGTCGAGCTGACGGACGTCGGCCTCGACGATCCGGTGCTCGGCGCGCTGCCGCAGACGTTCGAGGCACTTCAGTGGCACCACTACACCTACGGCATTCCGGCGGGAGCGGTCGAGCTTGCGCGCAGCGCGGCGTGCACGCAGGCGTTTCGCCTCGGCGACACGTGCTGGGGCGTCCAGTTTCACCCCGAGGTGACGCAGCCGCAGCTCGACGGTTGGTGCGCGGATCCGTCGGATCCTCCGCCCGATCCCGATCGCCTCTGCGCGGAGACCGCGGAGAAGATCACGCAGTGGAACGAGCTCGGCCGCACGCTGTGCGCAGCGTTCCTTGCCGCCGCCGAGCGCGTGCTCGCGCGGGCCGCCTGATCATTCGGACGGCTCCCAAGGACACCCCACGGAGCCCAAGAGGGTTCCCACCGCGTCCGAGACGGCGTAGATTCGGGCCATCGACGGAGAGGAGATCCGGGAAATGCAGACGTACGTGATCCTTCGACGGAACGGCTGGCGCTCGCCCGAAGAGCTCCAGGCCGCGGCCGCACGCTCCAAGCAGGTGGGCGACGAGGAGATGGCGGATGACATCCGCTGGATCCGCTCCTATGTCACGCAGGAGAGCGACGGCGGGCTCGGAACCGTGTGTATCTACCAGGCGACGAGCCCCGAGAAGATCCGCGAGCACGCCGAGCGGGCAGGCCTGCCGGCCGACGAGATCGTCGAGGTCGCCGACACGGTTCTCGTGCGGCCCGACCCGGTATCCGCCGCGGTGTGACGCATCGCCGGGCGCGCCGGACGATTCGTCCGG
>JAOPYX010000114.1 GCA_025964535.1 Actinomycetes bacterium
TCGCCGGATACAGCCTGTCGGCCCGCAGCGACGTCGATCGGACGCTCGCCGCGCAGTCGCTGCTGGCCGGGATCGCAGAGCGCGGCGCCGACGCAGTCGGGTACGCCCACCGCGGCCCGCAGGACGCGTACGCCGTCGTGACGAAGCAGCGCACGCCCGCAAGCAAGCTCCTCGACCGGATCGCCGTGCCCGAGAGCGCCACCGAGCTGCTCGTCCACGTTCGCGACTACACGAAGGGCCATCCATCGATCGCTGCCAACAACCACCCTGTCCGTCACGGGCCGGTTGTCGGCATCCACAACGGGATCATCCTCAACGACGACGAGCTGCTCGAGCCCCTGAGCTGCGCCCGCTGCGAGCCGCGGATGACCGTCGACTCCGAGGCGATCTTCGCCCTCGCAGCTCATTCCGGAAACGACCCGCGCGCGCTGGAGGAGCTCACGGGCTCGATGGCTGCGGCGTGGCTCGATGCCCGCGTTCCCGGCACGATCTTCGCGGCGCGCGGAGTCGGCCGGCCGCTCTGGGTCGGCAAGAGCAAGCACGAGCTCTTCTTCGCCTCGACACGCGCTGCGCTCGAGGTCGTCGAGCGCTACGCGGGCGTCCGGCTTCGCAAGCGAGAGATCGGCGACGGCACGTTCCTCCAGATCGCCGGCGCGCGCATCACGCGCGAGGAGCGATTCCGTCCCGATCACAGCTACCGCGACCCGATCGTCCTCCCCGCCGTACGCGCGCCGAGCGAAGGCATCTTCTGCCTCGAGCGCCTCGCGGTGCTCGCGGCCGCGGCGTAAAAGAGGGGGGCTTCGCCGCCCCTGAGTTCCCAACGGCTGCGACCTGGTTCCTGAGCAACCAGGTCGAACCGGCATCTGCGCCCCCGCCTTGAGGCGCACTGACCTGGTTGCGAACCAGGTTGCTAAAGGAAGGCGGCTTCGCCGCCCCTCTTTACAGCAATCGTCCGTCGGAGCCGACGCGCGTGCCCTGCTCGTCGAGCCGCTCACGCACGAGGAACTGGAAGGTCGACCAGGCGCCGCGGCGCGCATCGAACATCCGGTAGACCTGCCACTCCGTGAGCAGCGCGTCGTCCTGCTTGCGCGCCTCCGCCCAGTCGGCGAACTTGGGCAACCGGCCGAGCGCCCGCGCCAGCTCCGTCCCCTGCTCCACCGCGCGCTCCAGCCGCTCCTCCCCCACCGGCACGTCGAACCCGGCTTCCCGCAGCGCGTTCGCGAGCGACCCGAACGTGTGCCAGTACAGCGACTTCGACGGGAGCTTGCCCTTGTGCTCGTCGATGTCACGCGCCGTCGGCGGACGCCCGAGCTCGGCCCCCAGCTCCTTCAGGAGCCCGAGGAGCTCGTCACGCGTGGCGAAGCGGCGCGGCACGAGGCCGGCCGCCCGCTTGGCGGCGTTCCACGAGCCGAAGTGCTCGATCACGGTCTGCGGATGGACGGCCGTCTGCTCGTCGGCGGCGAACTCGCGCATCGTCGGCGAGCGGCCCAGCCGCTCTGCGCTCGCCCGGAGCTCGCCGAGGATCTGCTCGTCGGAGTAGCGCTTGCGGATTCCGGCTTGGAAGTCCGCCAGCGCGCCCGGGTCGATCTCGGCCACCGCCCGGAAGCGCGGCTTCGGAGGCATGCCAAGAATGGTAGAGCACGCTGCCGAATCCGCAAGTGAGGCCGCGCACGGCGGGCCTCCGCCAGAGCCAGCGTTACGAGCCGTTACGAGGCGGCGACGGCGAGCTCTGGCCGCTGTTGCTGCTGCGGCTCGACGACAGGCAGCTCGCCCAGGATCGACTCGAGCGGCAGGAGGCGCTCGAGAGCCTGCACGCAGCGGGGACAGAACTGCGAGCCCGACTTGCTCCGCACCTCCTCCAGCGCCTCGCTCACGGGCCGGGCGGCGCGGTAGATCCGCGTCGTCAGCATCGAGTCGAGTGCGTCCGCAACGTGGATGATGCGGGCGCCCAGCGGAATCTCCTCGCCCGCGATCCGGTCCGGGTAGCCCGTGCCGTCGTAGCGCTCGTGGTGGTGGCGGATCGCCGGCACGGCATCCTGGAGGAATCCGAGCCGGTCGATGATGCGCGCGCCCTCCTCCGCGTGCCGCTGCATCAGCGCCCACTCTTCGCGCGTCAGGCTCGCCGGCTTCAGGAGGATCGCGTCCGGGATCGCAAGCTTGCCGATGTCGTGGAAGAGCGCCGCGTGTCCGAGCAAGTCGAGCTCCGCCTGCGAGAGCCCGACCTCGCGGCCGATGGCGAGCGCGAGCTGCTGCACGCGGCGCGAGTGGCCGGCGGTGTACGAGTCGCGCGCGTCGACCGTCGCCGAGAGCGACTCCATGGCCGCCGTCGAGCGCTCGCGGAGCAGCCTGTTGGCCTGCTCGAGCGAGACGTTCTGCGACTGGATCGTCTCGGCGGCCTCGCGCAGCTTGGTGGCCGACTTCTGCGTGTGCTTGAGGTAGGCCTCCTGCGTCTTGCGCATCAGCAGCAGGGGCACCGCGAAGACGGCGAGCGCGTACAGGCCGACGGCGTGATACGCGACGGCCATGACGGCGCCGATGAAGCCGTAGACGACGTAGTGCGGCAACAGCCAGGCGAACCGCTCGTGGAACACCGACCAGGGGTTCTCGTTGCCCTCGACGCCGGACGCGAGGCTGAGCAGGCCCATGTTGACTCCGAAGTAGACGGCGCCACCGACGACGCCGAGCGCCGCCGCGACGAGCTGGCTCAAGTGGCCGCCGGAGCCGAACGAGAACACCGCTGCGGCCGCCAGCGAGGACAGCGAGAGCGTTGCGACGTTGTAGAGGACCTGGTGCAGCGACTGCCGGCGCGCGCTCCACTCGACGACGCAGATCGTGACGGCGATCGGGAGCGCGGCGCGATAGTCGAAGAGCGCGGCGCCCGCAAGCGAGCCGACGGCGCTCACCGAGATCGTCCCCTCCACCTCCGCGAGCTCGAACGACAGGGCCTGGCCGCCGCCGACGAGCGCGAGCACCGCGAGCAGGCCGTAGAGGTCCGTGCTGTGACCGAAGATGAGCCCGGCGACGCCGGCGGCGAAGCCGATGATGCTGACGACGGCGACGACGAGCCCGAGGCGTCCCGACAGCGCGAAGAACGTCGGCCCGTGCAGTGCGTGCGGCTGCGGATGGCGGCGCTCCTCGACCGGCTCGAACTGCTCTGCGGCGGGAAGCGGCGTGAGGTGCTCGCCGTCCTCACGCACCGCGCGCAGCTTCGCGCCTCGCTCGGCAGCGAGCAGCAACGGCTCGGTGCTTGCGGCGAGGACGCGGTTGCGGCCCTGCAGCTTGGCGCGGTAGACCGCGAGGTCGGCCTGATGGATGAGCTCGTTCGCGTCGACCCCGTCCTTGGGGAACGCAGCTACGCCGAGCGACACCGTCGCGCGGATCGGCTCGGTCGCGGTCTCGACCTCGAACTCGCGCTCGGCGACGGCGCGGCGGATCCGCTCGGCGATCTCGAACGCCTGCTCGGGCGGAGTCTCCGGCAGCAGGATCGAGAACTCCTCGCCGCCGAAGCGCGCCGGCACGTCGTAGTGGCGCAGCTGCTGGCGGAAGATCTCGGCGATCCCCTTCAGGACGGCATCGCCGGCGAGATGGCCGTAGCTGTTGTTGATGTCGCGCAGCAGGTCGAGGTCGGCCATGATCAGCGACATCGGCCGATCGAAGCGTGCGGCGCGCGCAATCTCGGAAGCGAGCGTGGTGGCGAAGTACCGCGCGTTGTAGAGCCCGGTCTTCGGGTCGACCCGCGCCTCCGCCTGGAGCTGGGGAACGCTGAGCGACCGGTGGACGACGACGAGCGGCGCGAGCGCGGCGAAGATGAGCCACGGATTCGCATGCCAGAACGTGGCGAGGGACACGCCGAGGATCGTGAGCACGAGATCGATGAAGATGCTCTCCGCCGTGAAGAGCTCCGTCTCGCGGAACGTGTGATTACGGCCCAGGCGCAAGATGGTCGCCACGAGGACGTGATTCATGGCGACGAAGCAGATGCACGCGGCCAGGCCGGCCACGGCAACGCGCAGATGGTCGCTCGAGATCACGCCGCCGCCGTGAACGCGGATCACGTGGGCGACGCCCCAGGCCGCCAGTGCGTCCAGGGTGTAGTTGGAGACGTTGAAGACCTGGATGGGCCACGGGTAGCGCTCCTTCAACCACTCCGGGATCGTCTGCACGAGCGGGATCAGCACGAGCAGCTCCGGCGGCAGGAGCAGCGCCGCGGCGACGAGGAAGACAACCGAGGTGTGATACATCAGGTTCCGCGGCGACTTGACCGGGAATGTGTGCGCGAGCGTCGCGACGCTGCCGAGAACGAGGAACGTCACCCAGTCGTGCTTGACGTGCGGGACGTTCAGGTAGAGCTTGCCGGCGGCCGCGAGCGTGACGATCGCGAGGCCGACGAGGTACAGTCGCGCGCCGCGCGGAAGCCCGTGAGACTCGTCGGCCTCTTCGTGTCGTGGCGGAGGATCGAGGACGATCTCGGCAGGCAGCGGCTCGGGGACGGCGGTCACCGCCCCGTCTCCGAAGCGAGGACAGACGTGTCCCGTGATGGAGGATGTCGAGGCCGCAGAGCCATACACGAAGCCTAGGGCCGGGTAGCTGGAGAAGCATCCCCCGTTCGGACCATTGCCCCGGCGGGCGACGACCGTCGCGGAACGGCAAAACGGGCCCCGTTGCCGGGGCCCGTTCGCACCTCAGGGTTGGTAGCGCCGCTCGCTTAGGGGAGCAGTGCCGCGGCCGGCAGGACGCAGGTCGTCACGGTCGGGTCGCAGTCGGGATCGACGATCCCGAGGCTTGCGAGCGCCGCGTCCTGTGTCGCCGGGTCGATCGCCGTCGGGTCTGCCCCGATCGAGGCATCGCCTTCCGCTCCGTCGGCCCAGGCAGCCGACGACCAGGCTGCGCTCGCCCACGCCGCGTCACTCCAGGCAGCGCTACCCCAGGCCGCGGAGGCCCATGCTGCGCTGCTCCACGCCGCGCTGGCCCAGGCAGCCGATGACCAGGCCGCACTGCTCCACGCTGCGCTGCTCCAGGCCGCGCTGGCCCAAGCAGCCGATGCCCACGCCGCCGATGACCAGGCCGCCGCGTTGAACACCGCAGTGCCGTCCGCTGCCACCGTGACGAACTGATTCAGGGCCGCATTCGGGTTCGGCGGGCTCTGCTTCAGGGAGCGAGCGGCAGCGACATTCACTTCGCCGACGCCCAGCTGACCGAGCGGCACCTTGACCTGCTGGCTCGCGGTGAGCATGAGAGCGCCCTTGACCTGATCCGGCGTCCAATCCGGATGCTGGGCGAGAACCATCGCCGCCGCACCGGCAACCGCCGGGGATGAGAAGGACGTACCGCTCAGCTGCATGTAGCCGGGCGACGTGACACTCGCCGGACGCTGGCCGTAGAGCACGCCACTCGTCGGCACCGGGCCGATCTGGTAGCGGCCGGGAGCACCGAGTTCCGGCTTCGCGAAGCCGTCCGGCGTATAGCCCCAGGACGACCAGGGAGCCGCGGTGTCATCGGCGGGACCGACGTTCGTGCCGATGTCGGTTGCGCCGACCGTGATGATGAACGGGTCGTTGCCCGGTGCGAACTGCACACCGTCTGCGACGCCGTTGACTGCGCCGTTACCGGCCGCAGCGACGACGACGACGCCGTTCAGCCACAGCTTCTCGACTGCCTGGTCGATCGGGTCGAACTGGACGCTCGCCCGGTTGACCGCGTGCAGGGAGAAGTTCGCCACCTTGATGTTGTAGGTGGTCTTGTTCTGCAGGATCCAGTCGGCGGCTGCGACAACGTCCGCAACGGTTGACTGACCCTGGTCGTTCATGATGTCGACCGACATCAGGTTCGCCTTCGGGGCGACGCCGGCATAGCCGGGAGCCGCACCTGCCGCGATGCCCGCCACGAACGTGCCGTGGCCGTAGCCGTCGCCCGTCGCCGTGTTGCCCGGGAGGCTGTCGAGGTTCACCTGACCGAGGACGCGTCCGGCGACGTCGCTGCGCGTTGCAGCAATGCCGGAGTCGACGATCGCAATCGTCGGCGCCTTCGGAGTGCCGTTCACCCAGTTGACCGGTGCGCCAATCGCCCACGGCCAGAGCTGTGTGTTGTACGCCGGCAGCGTGAAGCCGCTCTTCTTGACGGTCTCGTTCGCGAGGATCGCCTTCGCGAGACCAGACTTGGCCAGGAAGAGGATCTGCCAGCCGGTGAGCGTCATCCGCCCGCCGACGATCGACTGGAACTGCTTCTTGACGTCGTTGGACTGGACGTCTTCGTTGTTGTTGCCGCTCTGGTCTTGCAGGACCTTCTGGATGAACGCCGGAGTCTTCTGGTTCGGGTCACCCGAGACGATCACGTCGAACGACTGCTTTGGATTCTGCAGCACGGAGCTCAGAAGCGTGTCCGGGACGTAGGCCTTGAGCGTGCCGAGGCCGCCCTTGGCGTTTCCGACGCTGAGCCCACCTCCGCCTCCGCCCACTCCCGCCGCCGTCGCCGACGCCGCGAGGGCGCAGACAATGGCGAACGTCGCCACGATCGAACCGGCGCGACGGCCGCCACGACCCCAGAGAGCATTCGAACGAGACTCGCCGCGCGAGCCCCGTCCCCAAAGCGCGTTCAATCGATCGCTGTTTTTTGCGCGGTTAAGCCGCATTTGACCTTTCCTCTCATGTCCGTACGCGGTGTGCGTACGGCCGCAGAACACGTGAAGCACGCTCAACCTA
The DNA here is from genome assembly GCA_025964535.1 of Actinomycetes bacterium. Taxonomy (GTDB): domain Bacteria; phylum Actinomycetota; class Thermoleophilia; order Gaiellales; family Gaiellaceae; genus Palsa-739. The sequence continues at coordinate 6,699 of JAOPYX010000114.1, forward strand.
GAAGGCAGATGGGTAGCCGCCGTCCCCCTTCGGGGTCTGGCATGTCCCAGAACCGCGCGACTTCACGCTTTCGGCTAAAGCCTGCGGTCGCATACCCTCCGGCGGTGCAGCTTCGTGTCCCGCTGGCCGCTGAGATCGCCGCGGCTCGCGGCGTGGCCGCGCTGTCGCGCCTCGCCGGAGCCGGCGGCGGCACGACGATGCCCGGCAAGCTGCTCTCGAAGCTCGACCGGGGCGCCATCGACCGGCTCGCCGCGCGCCTGCCCGCGGGGACGGCGGTCGTCTCGGCGACGAACGGCAAGACCACGACCTCCGCGATGGCGGCCGAGATTCTCGGCCCGCGGTTTCGTCTTGCGCACAACCGGTCCGGCGCGAATCTCGTCTCGGGCGTCGCCTCCACCCTGCTCGCGGCCGGTGGCGCCGAGCTCGGCCTCCTCGAGGTGGACGAGGCAGCCCTGCCTGAGGTGATCCGGCGGGTCCACCCACGTGTGGTCAGCCTCGGCAACCTCTTCCGCGACCAGCTCGACCGCTACGGCGAGCTCGAGCTCGTCGCCGAGCGGTGGCGCGACGCGGTTGCATCGCTCGATGACGCCTCTGCGCTCGTCGTGAACGGCGACGACCCACAGCTCGGAGCGCTCGTGACGGAGCACTTCCTGACCACGGTGTACGGCCTCGACGATCCGCGGGTCGCGCGGCCGGCGCTCCAGCACGCCGCGGACTCGACGCACTGCGTCCGGTGCGG
>JAOPYX010000205.1 GCA_025964535.1 Actinomycetes bacterium
GTGCTGCGCGGCCGCGCGGTGTTCGAGACGATTCGCGTGTATAGCGGCCACCCGTTCCGGCTCGACGCGCACATCGACCGGCTCGGTGCATCGGCGGAGCGGATCGGGCTGCCGCCGGTCGACGGCGCCGGCCTCGCCGTTGCCGTCGAGGAGGCACTCGCGGCAGCCGGGACACCGGACGCGGTGCTTCGCCTCCTGTGGACGCCGGGGCGCGAGGGCGAGGGGAAGCCCACGGGACTCGCGCTCGTCTCGACGCTGCCGGAGGGCCACGACGCCTTGCGCGCGCGGGGCCTGCGGCTCGCGGTGGTCCCGTGGGCGCCGGGTGCCCTGATCGCCGGGACGAAGTCGACGAGCTACGCGGAGAACATGGCCGCGCAGGACGAGGCCGAGCGCCGCGAGGCCGACGACGCGCTGTTCGTCGCGCCGGATGGCATCGTGCTCGAGGCGCCGACGTCCAACGTCTGGTGGCGCGAGGAGCGCCGGCTGCTGACGCCGTCGCTCGAGCTGCCGATCCTCGCCGGCGTGACGCGCGCCACGCTGCTCGAGCTGGTCTCCGACATCGGCTACGGCGTCGAGGAGGGCTCGTTCCCGCTGGAGCGGCTGCTCGCAGCCGACGAGGCGTTTCTCACCTCGTCCATTCGTGAGGTGATGCCGGTTGTGGCCGTCGACGGCGGCCGGATCGGAGACGGGACGCCGGGCCCGGCCGCGCAATCCCTGCAGCGCGCGCTGCGCACGGCCGCCGGATACCCTCTGGAGGGATGAGCGAGGAGAAAATCCGGCTCGGCGGGATGGCGCTGCCGAACGGCGTGCTCGTGCACGGCCCGCAGGCGTGGGCCTGTGCGATCCGCCATGCGGACGGCCGGATCGAGGTCGCGTCGGCGCGGAAGCGCTTTCGCGCCTCCCGCGTCACGAGCCCGCTGCTGCGCGGCCCGGCGCGGCTCGCCGAGGCGCTTGCACTGCTGCCGCAGGTGAAGCGGAAGCTGCCGGCGGCACAGCTACCGATGCAGAGCCCGCGCGTGCTCGTGACGATGATCGGCGCGTCCGTCGCGGTGAAGGGCATCCGCGACTCGCAGCGGCTGCGGCCGGCTGCACAGGAGCTGATCTCGGGGCTGCTGTCACTCGCGCCCGCGGTGTTCGCGATGCGCGGCTCGGAGCTTGCCTCCTACCACGGCGCGGAACACATCGCGATCGGCACGTACGAACACGGGGCCGGTGCGACGAAGGAGCACGAGCGTTGCGGCGGCCATCTGATCGGTCCGCTCGTCGCGACCTCGGCTGTCGGCAATGTGCTCGCGGGGCTTGCGCCCGAATACGCGCGCAATCGAGCCCGCGCGGCGGCGCAACTCGGTGCGGTCGCGGCGTCGACGGAGATCTTCGGCTGGATGTCGCGTCACCCGGACAACCTCGTCGCACAGGCGCTGTCGAAGCCCGGCCACGAGCTTCAGCACCGGTTCTCGACGGCCGAGCCGTCGGCGGATCAGCTGGAGGTCGCGGAGGCCGCGCTCGCCGCCTGCCTCGAGCTCGAGCATGGCGCAGACGCTTAGGACGCGGCTCCCGCCCGAGATCTTCGATCTCCCCGTCGAGAAGATGCGGGCCGGCTGGTACACGGACGCGTACTTCAACCACACGCGCGACACACTGCTGCGGGACGGGCGGCATCCCCGCGTCGTGATGCAGATCTTCCAAAAGAACGACGCGTGGCTCGGCGGCATGGACGAGGCGATCGCGATCCTCAAGCTCTGCGCCGAAGTCGACGGCCTCGAGATTCGCGCGCTCTACGACGGCGACAAGATCGCGCCGTACGAGCCGGTCATGCACATCGAGGGCGATTACACCGCGTTCGCACACCTCGAGACGCCGGTCCTCGGCACGCTCGCACGACGCACGCTCATCACGACGAACGTCGTGCACGTGCTCCAGGCGGCGAACGGCAAGCCGATCATCTTCATGCCGGCGCGGCACGACCATCACCGCGTGCAGACCGGCGACGGCTATTCGGCGTACGTGGCGGGCCAGGTCGTCGGCGCCGAGATCGGTGTGACGACGGACGAGCAGGCATCGTGGTGGGGCGGGCGCGGCATCGGCACGGTGCCGCATGCGCTGATCGCGGCGTACGGTGGCGACACGGTGCTCGCGTCGAAGAAGTTCGTCGAGTGGGCGCCGGAGGACATGAACGTCACCGTGCTCGTGGACTTCGAGAACGACTCGGTGCGAACGGCGCTTGCGGTCGCCGACGCGCTCGGCGACCGGCTGTGGGGCGTGCGTCTCGACACGTCGGAGTCGCTCGTCGACCGCTCGCTTTCCGACGAGATGGGTGACTTCAAGCCGACCGGTGTGAACGAGCGGCTCGTGTGGAACGTGCGCGAGGCGCTCGACGAGCGCGGGTACGAAAACGTGCGCATCGTCGCGTCGGGCGGCTTCACCGTCGACAAGATCCGTTCCTTCGAGGAGAAGGGCGTGCCGGTGGACGCGTACGGCGTCGGTTCCTCGCTCATCCGCGGCTCCAACGACTTCACCGGCGACATCGTGCTCACCGACGGGGAGCCGTCGGCGAAGTTCGGCCGCCACTACCGCGACAGCTCGAGGCTCGAGCTTGTGACGTAGCGATGGCCGGGCGCATTCTCTGGGACGTCGACACGCAGGTCGACTTCATGGAACAGATCGGGAAGCTCTACGTTCCCGGAGCGAAGGACGTCGCGCCGGCGATGGCGCTGCTCGTCGACGCGGCGCGCGCCGCCGGCATCACACACGTCGCGTCTGCGGACGACCACGAGCTGACGGATCCGGAGATCTCCGATGCGCCCGACTTCCGCAACACGTATCCGCCGCACTGCCTGCGCGGCACGCGCGGCGCCGAGAAGATCCTCGAGACGAAGCAGCGGGACCCGCTACCGCTCTCGCTCGTGCCGTTTCCGCCCGGACTCGTTCCCGCGATGCTCGAGGGCCGCCGCGAGATCCTCCTCCTGAAGAAGAACTTCGACGTCTTCACGAATCCGAACACCGAGGCGGTGCTCGTCGCCCTCGACCCCGACGAGATCATCGTCTTCGGTGTGGCGACCGACGTCTGCGACGACGCCGCCATCCGCGGCTTCCTCCTGCGCGGCCACCGCGCGCGGTTCGTCGAGGACGCCGCCCGCGGCCTGGACGAGGTCCGTACAGCGGCCTGCCTTGCCACCTGGCGCGACCGCGGCGTCGAGTTCAGCACCGCCGAGGAGGTTGCCCGTTCCCTCGGCTAAGGGATTCGCGCCCTGCTGCCGATGAGACCACAGAATGGTGGCGAGCGTATTCCAGACAGCCTCGGATTTCGCCACCCAGTGGCTTCCGCTCGCGTTCTTCGCGATCCTCATCCTGACCGCTTGGCTCCTCTGGAAGACGGTCGGGATGATGCCGCGCATCAAGCCGACGCACTCCGACGCGCGTGCGAAGTCGCACACGACGTGGGCGGACGTTGCAGGCGTCGAGGAAGTCCGTGCAGAGCTGATGGAGGTCGTCGACTTCCTGCGCGACCCGAAGCGGTTCGAGCGGCTCGGCGCGAAGGTCCCGAAGGGCCTGCTGCTGTACGGGCCTCCCGGCACCGGTAAGACGCTGCTCGCCAAGGCGGTCGCGCACGAGTCCGGCGCGAACTTCTACTCCGCCAGCGCATCCTCGTTCGTCGAGATGTTCGCGGGCCTCGGTGCGGCTCGCATCCGCAAGCTCTTCGCAGAGGCGCGCAAGCACGCGCCGGCGATCGTGTTCATCGACGAGCTCGACGCCGTCGGTGCGCAGCGCACCGGCCACGGCTTCAACCGCGAGCAGGACCAGACGCTCAACCAGCTCCTCGTCGAGCTCGACGGCTTCGAAGGCGCCGAGCAGGTCGTCGTGATGGGCGCCTCGAACCGCATCCAGGATCTCGACGCCGCATTGCTCCGCCCGGGACGTTTCGACCGCCAGATGCTCGTGCCGCCGCCGGACCTCTCGGGCCGTGAGGCGATCCTCGGCGTGCACACGCGCGGCAAGCCGCTCGGCTCGAACGTCGACCTACGCCAGGTCGCCAAGCAGACGAGCGGACTCACCGGCGCCGAGCTGGCGAACATCTGCAACGAGGCCGCGATCTTCGCCGGCCGCCGCGGCGACCAGTTCGTCACGCAGATGGACTTCGACGCGGCACTCGAGCGCGTCGTCGCGGGCCTCCAGCAGAAGAAGGTGCTGACCGAGAAGGAGCGGCGCATCCTCTCCTACCACGAGGGCGGGCACGCGCTCATGGCCCACCTGATGGGCTCCGCGATGGAGCTGCAGAAGGTGACCATCGTCGCGCGCGGCGACGCACTCGGCTACGCCTTCTATCTCCCGGAAGAGGATCGCTACCTCCACACGAAGGAGGAGCTGATCGACCGGATGGTCGTCGCGCTCGCGGGCCGTGCCGCCGAGGAGGTCGTGTTCGGGCGCGTCACGACGGGAGCCGCGAACGACCTCGAGAAAGTCACCGAGATCGCGCGCTCGATGGTCTTCGAGTGGGGTATGGCCGACGGCGTCTCGTCCCGCACGATGCGCGCCGACAACTACTCGCTTTCGGAGGAGACGAAGCGGCTACGCGACAACGAGCAGGCGCGCTTCACCGATACCGCCTACGAGGATGCGCTCCGCCTGCTGAAGAAGCACCGGGCGATGCTCGACAAGATCGCGGCGTTGCTTCTCGAGAAGGAGACGCTCGGCCGGGACGAGGTGCTCGCGCTCTTCGCCGACGTCGAGCCCGAGTCGCGGGCCTCCGACATGGTCGGGATGCCGAGGGTCGTGGCGGCGAACACGCCCGACCTTCCCTTCTGATCCGCTTGCCCGAGCGTCACCGGATAGCATCGACTGGGTGGAAGCACGAGGCATCCACCACGTCGGCGTCGCCGTCGCGGATCTCGACGAAGCGGTGCGAACGTACGAGCGCCTCTTCGGCGGCCGCCTCGAGCACCGGGCGCGGGTGGAGGACCAGGGCGTCGAGGCGGCGTCGATGCGCGTCGGCGAGAGTCGCATCGAGCTCGTCGCGGCGCTCGATGCCGACACGCCGGTCGGCAGGTTCATCGCCGACCGCGGCCCCGGGATGCACCACCTCGCGTACGAGGTCGAGGACGTCGCATCGGCGCTCGCCGATCTCGCCGAGCAAGGCGCCGAGCTGATCGACGGCGCACCGCGCCAGGGCCTCTTCGGTCTCGAAGTGGCTTTCGTGCATCCTGAATCTGTTCACGGCGTTCTCTCGGAGGTGGTATCGCGTGGCTGACGGCGATCGTGTGCGAGTCGAGATCGGCTTCGACGGCGGGCAGGTGGTCGGCGCGTTCGTCGACGCATCAGCCGCGGAGGAACTGCAGCGTGCGCTGCACGAGGACGGCCCGCGCGTCATCGTGCTCGACACCGATGACGGCCCCTACCACGTGGTCGTGCCGCGGGTGTCCTATTTCCGGCGCTTCAATCGCTCGAGCCGCGTCGGCTTCGGCACGGGTTAGCTCGAACCTCGCCTGGGGAAGCTGATTTCGTGAGCTCGGACGCAACCGACAAGCCTGCCCAGCGCGAGTCGACGGAGCACGTCCGCGGCCTGGTCGACCGGGCGCAGAAGGGCGACCGGGGCGCGCTCGAGGAGCTGTACCTGATCCACTTCGACCGGATCTACAGCTATCTGCACATGACCGTCGGCAACCGGCACGACGCCGAAGATCTGACGACGCAGACGTTCCTGAAGATGCTCGAGTCGATCGGCAGGTTCCGCTGGCAGTCCGCCCCGTTCTCCGCCTGGCTGTTCCGGATCGCCCACAACCTGTCGATGGATCACTTCCGCGCGCGCCGCCGCTGGCAGCCGGAAGAGGAAGTTCCCGAGGTCCCCGGCGAGGAAGAGCCCTCCGCCGAGCTGCAGGCGATGCAGTCGATCGGCCGCCAGTCGATGCTCGAGCTGATCGAGGATCTCTCACCCGAGCAGCAGCAGGTGCTGACGCTGAAGTTCGTCTTCAACTTCCAGAACGGCGACGT
>JAOPYX010000216.1 GCA_025964535.1 Actinomycetes bacterium
ATCATGTCGGGCTTGATGTCGTAGAGCTCGGAGCCGAACCACGAGCCGAGGCGGCCGAAGCCGGTGATCACCTCGTCGGCGCAGAGCAGGACCCCGTAGCGGTCGCAGATCTCGCGCACACCCTTCCAGTACCCGGCCGGCGGCGTGAACGCCCCGCCGGCGTTCTGCACCGGCTCCATCAGGACCATCGCGACCGTCTCCGGTCCCGCCTGCTCGATCGCCGAGTCGAGATCCTCGAGCAGGAACGCCGTGAATGCCTCCTCCGTCTCGTCCGGCGGCCGGTGGTAGCGGTTGGTGTTGCGCACGTGAATCGTGTCGGGGACGAGCGGCTCGAACGGAGCGCGCAGGGCGGCGATGCCGTTGATCGAGAGCGCGCCCATCGTCGTGCCGTGGTACGCGACGCGGCGCCCCACGGCCTTCCAGCGTCGCTCGCCTCGTGCCTGGTGGTACTGGCGTGCGAGCTTCCAGGCGGACTCGACCGCCTCGGACCCACCGGAGACGAAGAAGACGCGGTTGAGGTCGCCCGGCGCGAGTTGCGCGAGCTCGTGTGCGAGCTCGATCGCGCGCGGATGTGCATACGACCAGTTCGTGTAGAAGGGCAGCTCCCGCATCTGCTCGAGCGCGGCCTGCCCCATCTCTTCGCCGTACGAGTAGCCGACCTGCACCGCGAACAGCCCGGCGAGCGCGTCGAGATACCGCTTGCCGTTCGAGTCCTCGAGGTAGCACCCTTCGCCGCGCATGATGATCGGCGCCTCATGACCGCCCATCCGCGTGAAGTGCAGCCAGAGATGGTCGCGCGCTGCCTGCTGCAGCTGATCGATGCTCATCGCCGTGCTCGTGGTGCTCATTCGCGCGTCCCCCAATCGTAGAGCTGCTTCCACATCTCGAGATAGAAGAAGATCTCGGTCGTCACGACGCTCTCGAGCGCGCGCATCCTGTTCGTGAGATCCAGGAGCTCGCGGCGGTTCGCGGCGACGACCTCGACGACGAGGTCGAACTGGCCCGCCGTCACGACGACGTAGTCGGCCTCCGGCCAGCGGGCGATCTCGTCGGCCGCGGCCTCCGGCGGCCCGGATGTCTTGATGCCGACGAGCGCCTGGTCGAAGCCGAGCCCGAGCGGGTTCGTGACGGCGACGACCTGGAGGATTCCCTCACGCGTCAGCCGCGCGTAGCGCGCGCGCACCGTCGCCTCCGACACGCCGAGCCGTGCGGCGATGCGGCGGAACGACTCGCGCCCGTTCTCCTGGAGCGCCTCGATGATCCCGCGGTCGAGGTCGTCGACCCGGCGGGCGGGCGCGACGGGCCCGCGCGAGACCTCCGCGCGGGCGGCAAGACGGAGCGGCTGGGCCTCGGACCTGCGCAACGCGTGGAATTCGTACCACTCTGCTGCGCATTGCGTCAATCTCCTTGACTTCTGACGCCGGGATGCGAGATCGTCGTCCCGTCCACCCCGAGGAGGGCTCCGATGGCACGCACGCCCCTGCTTCGCGCATTCCAACGGCTCGCCGAAGAGCATCGCACCGCTGAGCGGCTCGGTATCCCGCCCGACGAGCTCCGCGGGCGTCGACGGGAGAGCGCCTACACGCGCCGCGGCTTCCTCAAGCGCACCGGCATCGCGGGCGCCGCGGCCGCGACCGCCGGGCCGCTCGCGCTCGCGAGCCGCACCAACGCCGCGACAGCGCCGCGCATCGCGATCGTGGGCGGCGGCATCGCAGGCCTGAGCGCCGCGCTCAAGCTCGCCGACAAGGGCATGACATCGACCGTCTACGAGGCGTCGGAAGAGCGGGTCGGCGGACGCATGCACTCGGACACGTCGGGCTACTGGGCGAACGGCCAGGTGTCGGAGTTCTGCGGCGAGCTGATCGACTCCGGGCACAAGACGATCCGCAATCTCGCAACGCGCTTCGGCCTGCGCGTCGACAACTTGCTTGCCGCCGAGCCCCGAGGCACGGACGACACGTACTACTTCTTCGGCTCCTATTACTCGACGGCGCAGGCCGACGCGGACTTTGCGGCCTTCAACCCCACCGTGCAGGACCAGCTGACTGCAGCCGGCTATCCGACGACCTGGGACTCGTCGACGCCGACGGGGCGGCAGCTCGACCAGATGTCGGTGTACGACTGGATCGATGCGTACGTGCCGGGCGGGCACGGCTCCCCGATGGGCCGGTTGCTCGACGCGGCCTACACCGAGGAGTACGGCGCGAACACTGCCGAGCAGGCGTCGCTCAACCTCCTGTACCTGCTGGCCTACCAGCCGAAGCCGACCGGCTTCGCCGTGTTCGGCGTCTCCGACGAGAAGTTCCACATCGCCGGCGGGAATCAGCAGCTTCCGGACGCGATCGCCGAACACCTCGGCAACGTCGAGCTCGGCTGGACGCTCCAGGCGGTCAAGACGAAGGCCGACGGCTCGATCGCGCTGACCTTCGCCACGAACGACGGGTCACGCACGGTCGTCGCCGACCACGCGATCCTCGCGCTCCCGTTCGCTGTGCTCAAGAACGTCGACTACTCGGGAGCCGGCTTCGACACGCGCAAGAAGACCGCGATCACGCAACTCGGCGCCGGGCGAAACTCGAAGCTCCAGCTCCAGTTCACGAGCCGTTACTGGAACACGCTCGGGCCGTGGGGGAAGTCGACCGGCGGCGTCTACAGCGACATCGGCATCCAGAACGCCTGGGATGTCACGCGCGCCCAGAGCGGCAGCACAGGGATCATGGTCGAGTATTCGGGCGGCAGCGTCGCCGGTGGCTACAAGCCCTCGACGCCGTACTCGAACGCCGCCTCGAATCCCCAGGTCACGACCTACGCGAAGGCGTTCCTGAAGAGGCTCGAGACGGTCTTCCCCGGCATCACGGCGCAGTGGAACCAGAAGGCGACGCTGTCGACGCCCTTCCGCGACCCGCTCCTCAATTGCTCGTACTCGTACTGGAAGCCCGGCCAGTACACGGCGTTCTCCGGCTACGAGGGCGTCCCGCAGGGGAACATCCACTTCGCCGGCGAGCACTGCTCGCAGGACTTCCAGGGCTTCATGGAAGGCGGGGCGACAGAGGGCATTCGCGCCGCAAGGGAGATCCTTGCGGCGCCGTAAGCCCTAACTGTCGAGCCCGCTCGCGGAGACGCGCTGCGGCTGGATCCGGACGGTCACGCGCTGCTCCTCCGGGTTGCGCCAGGGGTACTCGTCCTTGTCCAGATACTTCTTCGCAAGCTTGTCGATCTGCGGGTCCGCGCCCTCCGTCGAGAGCTCCGCCGTCCCGTCGAGCGCAACCCACTTGTAGGCGTCCTGCGGGTCGATCACGAGCAAGGACGCGCGCGGATCCCGCTGGAGGTTGTCCGGCTTCTTGCGTCCGAGCGCCGTGTTGAACGACGGCACGCCGTCCTCGACATCGACCCAGACGACGGTCGAGTGGGGAGAGCCGTCCTCGCGAAGCGTCGTGACGACGCCGACGTACGGCTGCTCCAGGAACTCCTGCTGCTTCTCGTTCAACTTCGCCATGTTGCTCTCCTCGTCGCTGTCGGGTCTCTGAACCTACTCGCATGAACGCCGAACGCGCCGGCCCTAGTCCCCTACCCGTCCTCAGAGTTTCGAGACGAGTGGTGGGCCGGTGGGTGTGTGCCCACCGGCCCGGAGGCTGAACTGCCCTACGAGACCGAGGTCGGGATGTTCGCGATCTTGCCGCCCGCGACCTCCTTGGCGATCTGCTTCACCTTCGCGACCGCGCTCTGCGGCACCTTCGGGCTGATCTTCCCGAGGCCGACGCCGTTGTTCTTCAGGCTGAACACCGCGTTCGTGCCACCGGCAAACTTGCCGGCAAGCACCTGCTCGATTGTCGAGTACACCGACGTGTCGACGCGCTTCATCGCGCTCGTCAGCACCTGCGAGCCGAGGTACGACTGGTCGGCGTCGACGCCGATGCCCCAGATGCCCTTCTCCTTTGCCGCATCGAGCGCGCCGAGGCCGCACGCACCCGCGACCTGGAAGACGATGCTCGCACCCGCCGAGATCTGGTCGAGCGCTGCCTGCTTGCATTTCGCCTGGTCGACCCAGTCCTGCGAGTACGTGTTCAGCAGCTTGATGCCCGGGTCGGCCTTCTTCGCGCCGGCGCGATAGCCGGCGATGTAGCGGTCGACGGGCGGCTGCTTCTGGCCTCCGACCGAGCCGATCGTGGCGTGCCCGCCCTTCTGCTTCTCGATGAGCCCGGCGAGGTAGCCGGCGAGATACCCGACCTCCTGCTCCTTGAAGATCAAGCCCTCGACGTTCTTCGGCTTGCCTGCGAGCGTCGTCTGGTCGACGTCGATGATCGCGAAGCGCGTCTTCGGGAACTGCTTCGCGACCTTCGCGACCGCGACCGCCTGGTCGAAGCCGACGGAGATGACGAGGGCCGCACCCTTGCGCGCGGCCTGCGCGAGGTTCGGAATGTACGACGCCGCAGAGGGCGACTGGTACACCGCGCCCTGAATGCCGAGCTTGCTCTCGGCATGCTTCAACCCCTGGTAGGCGAGCTGGTTGAAGCCGTGGTCGTTCAGCTGGTTGACGTCGGTGACGAGCACGATGAGCGCCTTGGCCTGTGTCGCCCCCGCCGTCGTGCTCTTGGCGCTGCTCGAGCCGGCGCCGTAACCGGCGACGAGGGCCGTCACGGCTCCGGCAAGGACGACGGTCACTCCGATCCTGCGTGGACTCACGGGAACTTCCTCCTCGGCTAGTGTTTGCGACTGTGAAGCGAAAACTTCCGGCCGAGTCTATCAGTGCCGCTCCGGCCCATACCTCGCTCGCCGTCGTGCTCCAGGTTCGCGACGGCGTGCTGCGGGTGCTGCTCTGGAAGCGTGCGCGTGAGCCGTTCGCCGGCCGCTGGGCTCTACCCGGCGGCTATCTCGAGCCGGGAGAGACCTTGGAGGACTCGATCAGACGTCACCTCGCGGTGAAGGTCGACGTCCGCGAGCTCTCCCACCTCGAGCAACTCGACACGCGCAGCGAGCCCGACCGGGTCCCGGACGAGTGGCAGCTCGCGACCTCGTACCTCGGCCTCGTGCCCACCGACGCCGATCCGGGGCTCCCGGACGACACGGCCTGGCATCCGGTCGACCGCCTCCCGCCCACCGCGTTCGACCACGGGGCGATCGTGCTCGCGGGCCGCGACCGCCTGCGCGCGAAGCTTTCCTACACCAACGCAGGCTTCGCGCTCGCACCCGAGACGTTCACGATCTCCCAGCTGCGCGACCTCTACGGCGCGGCGCTCGGCCACGACGTATCCGCGACGAACCTCCAGCGGGTGCTGCTGCGCCGCAACGTGCTCGAGCCGACGGGCAGCCGCCGGGAGCCCGGACGCAGCGGCGGCCGCCCCGCCTCGCTCTTTCGCTTCCGAAGCCGCGAGCTCGCAATCACGGACGAGTTCGCTGTCCTCAGGCCTCCCCGCTGAGCGGGACCTCCACGCCGCCTTCTAACGTACTGTCGTCGTGCGGCTTTTCGCCCTGCTTCTCGCGCTGCTCCCGATCGGCCACAGCGTCGACGGCCGCGCGATCCGGCCGGTCACGCTCGGCGACCCGGCGGCGCCGCACCGCGTCCTCGTCGTGGGCTGCATCCACGGCAACGAGCCTGCCGGGAACGCGATCGTGCGACGGCTGATCTCGACCGGCGCACCGGCGGGAACGGAGATCGTCGCACTGACGAGCGTGAACCCGGACGGCTGCCGGCGTGGGACGCGCCAGAACGCGCATGGCGTCGACCTCAACCGCAACTTCCCGAGCAACTGGGCGCGCATCGGTCGCGAGGGCAGCTATCAGTACTCCGGGCCGCATCCGCTATCGGAACCGGAGTCGCGTTACGCGGTTGCGCTCGTCGGACGTGTGCGGCCGCAGATCACCATCTGGTTCCACCAGCCGCAGGGGGTCGTGCGCGCCTGGGGACAGAGCGTGCCGACTGCCCGCCGGTTCGCAGCGCTGGCGGGCTTTCCGTACAGGAGCATCGAATGGCCGTTCGGCACCGCCGCGAACTGGCAGAACCACCGCTTCCCGGGGACGGCGTCGTTCGTCGTCGAGCTACCGCCGGGGCCGGTGCCGCCCAATCGCGTCAGCCGGTGGGCGAACGCGATCCGGCGACTCGCGGTGGAGGGATACCGTCGTTAGTGCGTCGGCCCGCGTCGATTCCATCGTGCGGCCCGAAGTCGATCGCCGGGAGCGCGCGCTCGTGCGCGACGCGCAGCGCGGCTCGGCCGCCGCGTTCGAGCAGCTGTTCCGGCGACACTGGCCGCGTGCCTACCGCGCCGCGCTGCTCGTCGTCGGCGACGCAGCCGCTGCCGAGGACATCGCGCAGGAGTCGTTCCTCGCCGCGGTACGAGCACTCGATCGCTTCGACCGCCGGCGCCCGTTCGGTCCGTGGCTGCACCGGATCGTCGTCAACCGTGCGATCGACTGGTCGCGGGCACGCACGCTGCGCCGTGAGCTCGCAGCGGATCACGCACCCGAGCCCGAGGCCCGTGAGCAACACGCACCCGAGCACGCAGATGCGCTCGCCGCGGGACTTGCGGAGCTTGCACCGGAGCATCGCGCCGTGATCGTCCTGCGCTACCTGCTCGACTACACCCCCGGCGAGATCGCCGAGTTGCTCGACGTTCCGCGCGGCACGGTCAACTCGCGGCTACGCCGCGGCCTCGATCGGCTCGAGACATCGCTGCGGGAGGAGCTCGCATGAGCGAGCGCAACGTGAGACGGCTACTCGACGCCATCCCCGCCGATCCTGATGCGGAGGAGCGCGCATGGGCGGTGGTGCAAGCCGCACATGCCGCGCGTGAGCCTGTCCCGCGACGGCCGCGTAACCGCGCAGCGCTCGTGCTCGCCGCCGCCGTGGTCGCAATCGCGGCTGCCGCGCTGTCGCCCCCGGGCCGGGCGGTCGTGCACGCCGTGCGCAAGTCGATCGGGATCGCCGGCGCTCAGCCGGGCCTCTTCCGCCTGCCGGCGCCGGGACGGGTGCTGCTGAGCGGTCCCGGCGGCGCGTGGGTGGTCGGAGCCGACGGATCCGCGCGCCGGCTCGGTGCCTTCCGAGAAGCCGCCTGGTCGCCGCACGCGCTGTACGTCGTCGCCTCGTCGCCGACGATGCTCGCGGCGGTCGCGCCGAACGGCACTGTGCACTGGAAGCTGGACCGCCGCGACATCCGCTTCGCGCGCTGGGGCGGCAGCCGCGCCGACACGCGGATCGCCTACCTCACCTCGGGGCGATTGCACGTCGTGGCGGGAGACGGCACGGGCGATGCCGAGGTGAACGCGCAACCGGCAGCGGCGCTCGTCGCCCCGGCCTGGCGGCCGCCGACGCGACCGGGGCACGTGCTTGCGTACATCACGACGGGAGGTCGCGTCGCCGTTCTCGACACCGACCGCCGAGCGATCGCCTGGATCTCGCACGGCTACGCCGAGCCGCGGTCGCTCGCCTGGTCGCCCGACGGCACGACCCTGGCGCTCGCCGCTGCCCGGACGATCGTGCTCTTCGACGCCGCCAACGGACGCGCACGTACGGTGCCGATCGCGGGCGTGCGTGCCCTCGCCTTCTCCGCCTCCGGGCGGCTCGCCCTGCTCCGCACGCACTCGGTCCTGCTCATGGACGGCACACGGCCGCGAACGTTCTTCTCCACTCGGGCCGCCCTCGCGGGGCTGGCGTGGTCGCCAGACGGCCACTGGCTGCTCACAGGACTGCCCGCGGCCGACCAGTGGGTGTTCCTCCAGCGCGGCAGCGGGCGCCGCGTTCTCGCCGTTTCCCACCTGCGGGCGCAGTTCGGCGGGCTCCCCACGCTTGACGGCTGGGTCCCTGGCACCTAGCCTTTCTTGCGTTCCCGTCCCCGGCGAAGAGGAGGTCGACAAATGAAATCTGTGCTTGCCGCCTCCTCGGTCCTCTCGACCTAGCCGGCGCGACGGCGGAGCTCCTTCGGGAGATGGCCGCGGCAGCGCCGTCCCATCTCATGCCTCGAAGGAGATTCTGCGTTGCCTGATTTCGATCTGGCGGCGCTCGGCTGGAACGCCGAGCTCGCCGAACAGTTGGAGCCCGGCCTCGTGCCGGGACGCGTCACCGCGGCGCACCGTGCCGCGTACGACGTGCAAACCGAGCACGATCTCGTGCGTACCCGCCTGCCCGGGCGGCTGTTGCACGAGAACGCCGACGTCGCGGTCGGCGACTGGGTCGCGCTCGGCGACGGCCTGATCCGCACCGTGCTCCCGCGTTCGAGCGCGCTCGTGCGGAACGCCGCCGGACGAGCGACCGTGGCACAGACGCTCGCTGCGAACATCGACGTCGCCTTCATCGTCAGCTCGCTCGGCCCCGATCTCGAGCCGCGCCGCATCGAGCGCTACCTCGTGACCATCTGGGAGAGCGGCGCGTCGCCGGAGATCGTGCTCACGAAGGCCGACCGGCTCGAGGATCCGTCGTTGATGGTCGCGGAGGTCGAGGCGGTCGCACCCGGCGTGCCCGTGCACGTCGTCAGCTCCGTGACCGGGCAGGGCCTCGACGCCCTGCGGGCTCGCATCCAGCCGGGTACGACAGCCGTGCTCGTCGGCTCGAGCGGTGTCGGCAAGTCGACGCTCGTCAATCGCTTCGTCGGCCATGAGCAGATGGCGGTGAAGGAAGTCCGCGCCGACGACGACGAGGGACAGCACACGACAAGCCACCGCGAGCTGATCCTGCTTCCCGGCGGCGGCGTCGTCATCGACACGCCGGGCATCCGCGAGCTGCAGCTCTGGGACGCGAGCGAGGCCGGGATGAGTGAGGCGTTCTCCGACGTCGAGGAGCTCGCCGGCGAGTGCCGGTTCAACGACTGCACGCATACGAGCGAGCCGGGCTGCGCGGTGCTCGCCGCCGTCGAGTCCGGTGCACTGTCAGAGGAACGGCTGCAGAGCTGGCGCAAGCTGCAGCGCGAGCTCCGCGCGATCGCGGTCCGTCACGACCATCTCCTCCGCAAGGAGGAGACGCGCAAGTGGAAGCTGATCGGGAAGGAAGGGAAGGCCCGGGCCCGTCGGCGCTAGACAGGCTGGCCGACTATCTCGAGCGGCTTGACGATCTCGGCGAAATGGCAGGCGCTCGGATGCCCCTGCCCGCGGTCGACCAGCGCTGGTTCTTCCTCGGAGCAGATCGGCTGGGCCTTCCAGCAGCGGGTCCGAAAACGGCATCCGGACGGCGGGTTCGCCGGGCTCGGCACGTCGCCCTCGAGCACGATCCGCTTGCGGCGCCCACGCTGCCCCGGCTCCTCGATCGGCACCGCGGACAGGAGCGCTTGCGTGTACGGATGCGAGGGCTCCTCGTAGATCTGGTGCTTCGTGCCGATCTCGACCACCTTGCCGAGATACATGACGGCGACGCGGTCGGAGACGTGGCGGACGACCGACAGGTCGTGGGCGACGAAGATGTACGTCAGGCCGAAGTCGCGCTGGAGCGACTCGAGCAGGTTCACGACCTGCGCGCGGATCGAGACGTCGAGAGCGGACACCGGCTCGTCGAGAATGATCACCTGCGGGTTGAGTGCGAGCGCACGGGCGACGCCGATGCGCTGGCGCTGGCCGCCGGAGAACTCGTGCGGGAACCGGTTCGCATGCTCCGGCGAGAGGCCAACGGTGCGTAGGAGCTCGTTGACGCGCTGCTTGCCCTGATCGCCGTCGTAGCTGCCATGGATGCGCAGCGGTTCGCTGACGATGTCGCGCACGGTCATACGCGGGTTCAGCGACGCGTAGGGATCCTGGAAGACGATTTGCATCTCGCGCCGCACGGCGCGCATCTCACGCCGATTGAAGAGCGTGATGTCGCGGCCGTTGAAGACGATCTTCCCGGCGGTCGGCTCGAGGAGCTTGATGATCGTGCGCGAGAGGGTCGTCTTGCCGCAGCCGGACTCGCCGACGAGACCGAGCGTCTCGCCGGCATTCAGGCTGAGGTCGACGCCGTCGACCGCGTGGATGTGACCGACGGTCCGCTTGAGGATGCCGGCGCGAATCGGGAAGTGCTTGACGAGCCCCTCCATGCGGAGGATCTCCTCGCCCTGCGTTGCGCGGTCATGAACGGAGGGAGTCGCCTCGCGGCTCTCCCGCTCGTGCTCGGAGATGCTCACGCGACGCCTCCGGCGACCGGCTCCGAGAACTTCGAGTGGTGCCCGACGAGCTCCTCGGCGAAGTGGCAGGCGGCGTAGTGGTCTCTGCCGCCGTCCACGGCCCGCAGCGACGGCACCTCCTCGCGACAGCGCAGGCGCCCTTGTGAGAGGAAGCAGCGCGGATGGAAGGCACAGCCCGGTGGGCGGTTGATCAGCGACGGCGGCTGGCCCGGGATCGGTCGGAGCCACTCTTCGTCCTCGGTCAGCTTCGGCAGGCTGTCCATGAGCCCGATCGTGTACGGGTGCCTCGGGTTCTGGAAGATCGTGTGCACATCGCCCGACTCGACGATCCGGCCCGCGTACATGACGAGCACGCGGTCGCAGAGCTCGGCGACGATGCCGAGGTCGTGCGTGATGAGGATCGTCGCGGCGTTCGTCTCCTGCTGCACCGTCTTGAGCACCTCGAGAACCTGCGCCTGAATCGTCACGTCGAGAGCGGTCGTCGGCTCGTCGGCGATCAAGAGCGACGGCGAGTTCGCGATCCCCATCGCGATCATCGCGCGTTGACGCATGCCGCCCGAGAACTCGTGCGGATAGTTGTCGTAGCGCGAGTCCGGATTCGGGACGCCGACGAGCCGCAACAGATCGATCACGCGCTCCTTGACCTTCGCGTTCGGTTGCTTCGGGTAGTGCGTCTTGATCGCCTCGCCGAGCTGGAAGCCGATCTTCAGCACGGGGTTCAGCGAGGTCATCGGATCCTGGAAGATCATCGCGACCTCGTCGCCGCGGAAGCTGCGCAGCTCGCGCTTCTTCAGCTTCAACAGATCCTTCCCCTTGAACATCGCGGTGCCGCTCGCCACGCGGCCCGGAGGCTGCGGGATCAGGCCGAGGATGGAGAGCGTGCTGACGCTCTTCCCCGAGCCCGACTCGCCGACGATGCCGAGCGTCTCGCCCGGAAACACGTCGTAGGAGATGCCGTCGACGGCGTGCACGACACCGTCTTCCGTCTTGAACTCGACCACGAGATCTCGGATGGAGAGGATGGGATCAGGCACGGACCCTCCGCTGGGTCGGATCGAGGGCGTCGCGCAGCCCGTCTCCGACGAAGTTGACGCAGATGACGATGAAGACGAGCGTCATTCCGGGGAGCACGGTCAGCCACCATTTCTGGGGATTGTTCTGGCCGTCCGTGATCAAGACTCCGAGTGAGGGCGTTGGCGGCTTGATCCCGAAGCCGAGGAACGACAGCGCGGCTTCGGTGAGGATCGCGGTGGCGATGGCCAGCGTGGTATTCACGATCACCGGGCCGAGCGTGTTCGGGAGTATGTGCCTGAACATGATCCGGAGGTCACCTGCACCACTCGCCTTCGCGGCCTCGACGTACTCCTTCTCGCGCAAGGAGAGGAAGACGCCGCGCACGATTCGCGCGATCCCCGTCCAGAAGAAACCGGCGAGGATGAAGGTGATGCGCCACTGGCTCCCGGACCCCCACAGCGCGGCAGCGGTGAGCAGGATTGCGATCGCGGGCAGCGTCAGGACGAGATCGGTCAGGCGCATCAGCGCGTTGTCGATCCAGCCGCGGTAGTAACCGGCGATCGCGCCGACGAGCACGCCGAAGATCGACGACAGGATCGCGACGAAGAGACCGACCTCCTCGGACGTCCGGATGCCGTAGATGGTGCGGCTGAAGAAGTCGCGTCCGAGCTCGTCGGTGCCGAAGAAGTGGTTGGCGGAGAGGGTCGGCGCGGCGTAGAGATGGTTCAGGTCGATCTGGTCGTAGCTGTAGGGCGACGCGTAGCCGGCGAACGCGCCCGCACCGAACACGATCACCAGCCCGACGAGACCGGCCATCGCGAGGCGATGACGGAGAAAACGCATCCGTGCGTACGACCACTGGCTGCGGACCTGGAGCTCGAGGCCCGCACTTACCGTCGCGTCCACGAGCTCGTCGCCGCCGACGATCATGCCGTCGATGGGCTGCGACGGCGGTGCGACCGCGCCCTCGTGACCGGTCTGACCCCCGAGCTCAGTCATACCGGATCCGCGGATCGAGATACCCGTAGAGGATGTCGGCAATCAGATTGAAGAGAATGATGATCGCCGCGGTCACCGCCAGGTACGCCATCACCGCGTAGACGTCGAGCTGGCCGAGCTTCGTGATGAAGTAGAAGCCCATCCCGTCGATCGAGAAGACCGTCTCGGTGACGATCGCGCCGCCGAGCAGGCCGCCGAGGTTGAGCGCCGTGATGGTGACGATCGGGATCAGTGCGTTGCGAAAGACGTGGCGCATGATCACGAGCCACTCCGGCAGCCCCTTCGCCCGCGCCGTGCGGATGTAGTCCGTGCTGATCACGTCCAGCATCGCCGCACGCATGTAGCGGCTGTAGAGCGCGAAGCTGATGATCGCGAGCGTCGCGACCGGAAGCGCAATGTGCTGCAGCCGGTCGAGCGACCACGTGTTCGACGCCACGCCGCTATTGAGACCCGACGTATAGAAGATCCGCACGTTCCACTTCAGATAGATGTCGACGAACAGGATCTGCAAGAGCAGCGCGAGCCAGAAGGTCGGCATCGCAAAGCCGAGGAAGCTGACAGACGTGAAGAGATAGTCGAAGATCGAGTACTGCTTGACTGCGGAGAAGATCCCGACAGCGATCCCGAGCACGAGCGCGATGATCTCGGCGAGGCCGATCACCTGCACGGTGTGCCCCATGACGCGGGTGAGGTCCGGCCAGATCGCCTGCGAGGTCAGGAGCGAGCGGCCGAGCTTGTGCGTGAAGACGTCCTGGACCCAGTACCAGTAGCGCACGGGAATGGAGGCGTCGAGATGGTAGGTGTGGGCGAGCCTGTCGTAGCTGTCCTGCGAGAACCTCGGGTTCGCGAGAAGGTTCTGCCGCGGGTCGCCGGCGAGCGAGACGAAGGCGAAGGTGAGAAACGTCGAGAAGATCAGCACCGGGATGCTGTAGAGGACGCGCCGAAAGATGTAGGTGAGAATGGTGGCCTGTTTCTGGTCGATGAAGGGTTCATTGCGGCCCGCGCCCCCAGTCGGGGGCGCGGGCCGCCGTGCGAACGGCTGAGCGCTGGGCTAGCCCTTCGCGTGAAGTACTACGACTTCCAGTGCCAGTCCTCGATGTTCCAGGTGGCGCTGACCGTCGCCGGGTTGTTCTTCACTCCGAGCAGAGCCGTCTTGTAGGCGAGCGGTGCCGGCCGCTGGTACAGCGGGATCGTGGGTACCGCGGCAGCCATGATCTTGTCCGCGGCATTCCACTCGGCCGCCCGCTTGACGGGGTCGCCCTCGCTCTGGCTCTTGGCCATCAGATCGGAGGCCTTCTTGCTGCAGAAGTGGAGGTAGTTCGAGTCCCCACCGCAGCTCCAGATCGCGAAGTACCCGCTCGGGTCGCCGTCCGGGCTGACCCAGGCGAAGTCGGCGATGTCGTAGTCGCCCTGCGACACGTACTGAGCGAAGAACACGTTCGCAGCGCGCGGCGCCGCGACGATCTTGATGCCGATCGACTTCAGCTGCGCCTCGATGATCGCCTCCTGGTTGGCCCGCGTCGGATTGCTGGCTGTCCAGGAGAAGCGGAACGTGGCCGGATAACCCGAGCACGTCCAGTAGGACGAGTTGCTGGGATCGGGGCTCGCCGGGCCACCGGTGCAGTGCTTCTTGAGCAGCGCGAGCGCCTTCGCCGCGTTGAAGTCCCACACCTTGAACCACGGCTTGTACGGAGCCTGCGTCTGGAAGTAGACCGCGCTGTTGAGCGGCTTCAGGCCCTTGGCCAGTGCGCCGTACACCGTGTTGATGATCGCCTGGCGGTCGATGCCCATCATGATCGCCTGGCGCATCCACGGCGACCGCAGAAGCGGGTTCTGCGCCTTCGGCCCGAACTGCAGGTCGAGGTGCTCGTAGAAGTAGCCGGGCGTCGACTCGAACGTCACGCCCGGTGTGGTCTGGAGCGGGGCGAGGTTCTGGCCGAAGGTCGGCGACATGAGGCCGTCGACCTCTCCGCCGCGCATCGCCTGCACCTGGGTGTTCGAGTCGGCGATGAACTTGAAGTCGACCTCGTTCAGCTTGGCGGGCTTGTAATAGAACGGGTTCTTCTTCAGAACCGTGCCCTGTCCCTTCGTGTACGCCTCGACGTAGAACGGCCCGTTCGCGACGGGCTTTCCGGCGGCGTCACAGATGCAGTTCGTCCAGATCTTGTTGAAGTCGAGACCCTGGAGCGCGAACGAGGGATACAGACCGCCGAAGAGCGACTGCCAGTCGGCGTAGAACCCGCACGGATTGGTGCCGGTCGGGCCGCCGGGGGGGCACGTCTTCCACTTCACCGTGACGGTCTTGCCCGAGCCGGTGACGCTCGCGATCTGGTCGTAGCCGGCCGTGCTGGCCACGTCGTTCGCCTTGATCGAGCCGTTCAGGTTCTGCCACGTGTAGATGAAGTCCTTCCCCGTGACGGGCACCTTCTTGCCGCCGACGTACCAGTTCGCGTCGGGCCGGAGCACGTAGACGACCCCGGTCTTGTCGGCCTTCGCCGACTTCGCCAGGTCGAGGAAATACGTGCCCTTGTCGTTGATGTTGAACGCACCGTGGAGCGCCTCGAAGTTGCCGACGAGGCCGGCGGCGAGCTGGTTACAGCAGTTGAGGTTGTTGTTGAAACCGTTGATGTCCTGCTCTTCCGCCCAGATCGTGGTCAGCTTCGCCTTACGGGCGGCAACCGTGCGCGGAGTTTGGGCGAATGCCTTGGCAAACGGCATCGCTGCAGGGGTACCGCGAGAAGCGCTCGCAGCCGTCGAGACCTTGGTCGTCGCGGTCGCGGACGCCGTAATCACCAGCACGGCGGCAGCCGCTCCCGCGAGGAGCCACACGCGTCTATACATCAATTCCCTCCGATTGAAGTGCGCCGGGAGATCAAAGCGGTACGGCGGCGCCTGCTATCTCCTACGCCCCCTTTGGGCGTCCCGTCACGTTCGTGTGACGACGGTGCCGTAGCTTAGTTAGGTCGTCTCAGATTTGCCAGTCCGATGCCCGAGGCCGCTCAGACCGCGGTCGTGTGGCCGAAGCGGAGGGAGTCCCTGGGCTCCGGCTGCCGCACCATCGCGAGCAGGTGCTGCTCGTTCGAATCGGCCTGAACGCTGAGGAAGTCGGCTGCGGTTCCGGTCAGGGTCACCTTGGGCGCGCCGTGGACGCCGGCGACCCGGCCGACGACGAACGCAGAGCCCGTGACGAGGGCGACGATCGCTGCGGCCGCGGTTGCAGCCCGGAGCGGGAGGAGCGGCCGCCTGCGGGCCGGGGCGAAGACCTCGATCTGCGGCTGTTCGAGCGTCGCTCTGCGGAGGCCCGAGCTCAGTGCGTGTAGCTCCCGCACGAAGGCGCTGCACTCGGTGCAGGCGCGCAGGTGATGGTCGAGGACCGCGACCTCGAGCTCGGACAGCTCGTCGTCGAGCCGTGCCGAGGCTGCTTCGCGCGCCCGGGCGCAATCCGTGGGTGGAACCAAGCTCAGCATGGTGGCTTTCCTATTGCTCCTAGACGCCCGGTCAAACGAGAAGTTGGCTTGCGAACAGGCGAGCTCAGGCGGCCGAAGGCTTCACACGCCGTGCGAGCTCGTCCTCGACTGCGGCGACGTCGACGCCCGCGACCGCGAGCAGCACGTACAGATGGAAGACGAGGTCGGCCGCCTCCTCGACGAGCCTGCCGTCATTCGCGACCGCGGAAAGCGCTGCTTCCAGCGCCTCCTCCCCCACCTTCTGCGCACAGCGAGCAACGCCGGCGTCGGCGAGCGACGCGACGTACGAGCCCTCCGGCCGCTCGCGCACGCGTTCGACAACCGTGCGCCAGAGCGCGGGCGCGAAGCACGACGTCGAGCCGGTGTGACACGCAGGTCCCGCCGGCCGCACCTTCAGGAGCAGCGCGTCGCCGTCGCAGTCGTCGCGGATCTCCTCGACCGCGAGCACGTTGCCTGAGGTCTCTCCCTTGCGCCACAGCCGCTCGCGCGACCGGCTCCAGAACCATGCCTCGCCCGTCTCGCGCGTCAGCCGCAGCGCCTCGTCGTCCATCCACGCGAGCATGAGCACGCGCCCGTCGCTCGCGTCCTGCACGATTGCCGCTCGAAGCTCACCTTGCATCGCGGAGATTCACCCCCAGGTCACGCAGCTCGTCGCGGAGCGTGATCAATCGCGCCGGGCGCTCGTGCAAGATCGACGCGAGCAGAGCGGCCCGAGACACCTCGAGCGCGGCGGCGATGTGCTGCGCATTGCCTGCGCCGCCGGATGCGATCACCGGCAGCGACACTGCGGCGCCGAGCCGCGCGAGCAGATCGAGGTCGTAGCCGTTCTGCGTGCCGTCGCGGTCGATCGACGTCACGAGCAACTCGCCCGCGCCCCGCTGCTCGCACTCTCGCGCCCATTCGATGGTGTCGCGCGCCGCATCGCGGGTCGCCGCGTGCGAGCGTACGCGCCCGTCTTCGGTGTCGATCGCGACGACGACCGCCTGGCTGCCGAGCGTGCGCGCCAGCTCCTCGATCAGCTCGGGCCGCGCGAGCGCCGCCGAGTTGACGCCGATCTTGTCCGCACCGGCCTCGAGGACTGCCGTTGCGTCGTCGAGCGTTCTGATGCCTCCGCCGAACGTGAACGGGATCGTCACCTGCTCCGCGACGCGTGCGGCCACGTCCACTGCAGAGACACGCGCGTCGACCGTGGCGGAGATGTCGAGGAAGACGAGCTCGTCGGCGCCGGCGTCGGAATACGCGGCACCGAGCTCCACGGGATCACCCACGTCGCGCAGGCCCTGGAACTTGACGCCCTTGACGACGCGGCCGTCCGCCACGTCGAGGCACGGGATCAGCCGCGGGAGAGGCATTGCTCCAGAAAGCGCGCTCCGGCAACGCCGCTCTTCTCGGGGTGGAATTGCACGCCGGTGAACGAGCCGTGCTCGACGATCGCCGACACTCCCTCGCTCGTCGCCACGGTCGCCTCCGTCTCGGCGGCGTACGAGTGCGCGAACCAGAAAGCATCGCCGCCCGGCTCGACCGCCGCCCAGCCGATGCGAGGCACGCGCTCGCCGGTGAGCCGTACGGCGCGTCCGGGCACGAGGCCGAGGCCGGGCACGCCGCCGTCCTCTTCGCTCTCGTCGAGCGCGAGCTGAAGCCCGAGGCAGATGCCGAGGATCGGCCTGCCTGCCGCGTGGCGCTCGCGTAGCACGACGTCGGTTCCTCGTTCCGTCAGTCCTGCCATCGCGGACCGCGCAGAGCCGACGCCGGGAAGGATCGTGACGTCGGCGCCTGCGAGGTCGTCGACGAGCTCTGCGCCGAGGCGTCCGAGCGCGAGCTCGACGGACCGCACGTTTCCGGCGCCGTACCGGCAGATCGCAACCTTCACAGGATCCCCTTCGTCGACGGGACGAGCGAGCCCTCGGGCCGGAGCGCCGCGCGCAGCGCGCGGCCCACGGCCTTGAACGCCGCCTCGGCAACGTGGTGCGCGTCGTCTCCCGTCGCCTCGACGTGGATGCACATGCGCCCACTGTCGGCGAGGCTCTGGAGCATGTGCTTCGCGAGGCCGGGATCGAGCTGCAGATCGAGCACGGACGCGCGCCTGCCGCCGAGATCCACCGCCGCACGTGCGAGCGCGTCGTCCATCGGCACGACGGCGTCGCCGTACCGCGCGATCCCGCGCCGGTCGCCCAGTGCGCGGTCGAGCGCCTCGCCGAGCGCGATCGCCGCGTCCTCGGCGGTGTGATGCGGACCGGTCTCGAGGTCGCCCATCCCCTCGAGGATCAGGTCGAGCCCGCCGTGAAACGCGAGCTGCTCGAGAAAGTGGTCGTAGATTCCGGCACCCGTCGCGACGCGCACGCGGCTCTGGCCGTCGAGATCGAGCCGGACGCGGAGCTGCGTTTCGGCGGTGGCACGAAGGTGCCGCGCGCGGCGGCCCTGCGGCGCGTCGTTGCCGGCGAGTGCGGCGAGCAGGACGTCGTCGTCCTCGCGATCGTGCACCGTGATGCGGATGCCGTTCTCATAGACGCGTACGACGCAGCCGCGTGCGAGCAGCCGGTCTGCGAGCTCGTGCGGCTCGTCGGCAGGAACGAACAAGAAGTTGCCGTACGACGGCAGCGGCTCGTAGCCGAGCGACCGAAGCTCGGCGGCGAGGCGATCGCGCTCCTCGAGCGTCGGGCCGAGGTCAGGCGGCGATGCGAGCGCAGCGAGCGCGAGAGCGGCGGAGAGCGACGAGATCGGCGCAGGGGCCTGCCGCGTGTTGAGCTCGGCCGCGACCTCGGCCGACGCCAGCGCGTAGCCCACGCGTGCGCCTGCGAGCGCGAATGCCTTGGAGAAGGTGCGCAGCACGATGACGCCGTCGTCGATGAGCCCGACGGCGCCCTCGGCGCCGCTGAACTCCCAGTACGCCTCGTCGACGACGAGCGGCCGTGCCCTCGGCAGCGGGTCGAGCGCGCCGGTGGGGTTGTTCGGCCGGCAGCAGAACGTCAACGCCGGGTCGTCGTCGCCGACCCGTGCGCCGGCAAGCTCCGCGGCGACCCGAAAGAGCGAGTACGTCGGGTCGTCGGCGATCGCCACGACGTCGCCGGGGCCGGCGAACGCGCGGGCGACGAGCAGGATCAGGTCGTCGCCGCCTGCGCCGAGGACGACGTTCTCGGGTGCGACGCCGGCGTACTCGGCGATCGCATCGGTGAGTACGGGATAGAGCGCCCGCGGGTACTCGTTCACCCGCGCGAGCGCCGCGGCGACGGTTGCGGGCCGCGAGCTCGGCAGCGGCAAGGGCGGAACGTTCCCGTCGAAGCGGATGAGCTCGACCGGGTCGATGCCGGCGCGCCGCGCGAGCTCGACCGTCGTCGGCGCCCACCGGTACGGCTGGAACGCTGCGTCCAGCGGCTTCATCCCCTGGGCCTTCACCGCTGCACCGCCGCTGCATGCGCGCTCATGCCCTCGACGGCAGCAAGCGCCTCGACGGTCGGGCGCACGCGATCGAGCCCGGCCGGCGTGAGCCGCTGCACGGTCACCGGCTTGAGGAACGTCTCGAGCCCGAGCCCTCCGACGGAGCGTGCCCAGCCGCCGGTCGGCAGAACGTGGTTGCCACCTGTTGCGTAGTCGCCGCTCGCGACGGGCGAGCTCGAGCCGACGAACACCGCGCCGGCGTTGCGAATGCGCGGTGCGAGCGCCTCCGCCTCTCCGAGCAGCACGACGTGCTCCGGCGCGATGCGCTCCACCTCGGCGAGCGCAGCCTCCAGGTCATCGCCTTCGACCGTGCGACAGACTGCGTCGCGGCCGTGCTCCGCCTGCGCAGCGAGCTCGAGCTCCGCGATGCGCGCGTCGCCACCGCGCCCGAGCACGACGACGACCTCGGACGGGCCGGCGGGCAGATCGATCGCGACGTCGCGCGACACGATCAGCTTCGCCTCGTTCACGAACGCGTTTCCGGGCCCTGCGATCTTGTCGACGCGACGGATCGTCTCGGTGCCGTATGCGAGCGCAGCGATGG
>JAOPYX010000119.1 GCA_025964535.1 Actinomycetes bacterium
CGGGTACGACCCGAACGCGCTCTTCTACCACGGCGGAGCGGGAGTCGGAACGTACGGTCCGCTGATCGGTGCGACGTACTTCGACAAGGCGGGCAAGTCGAATCTCGCGCGCGATCCGGGTTGGAAGACTCTCTTGACCTGGCAGAAGAGCCTCATCGACTTCTACGGGTACGACAACCTCGTCAAGTGGCAGACGGGCGCCGGCGACGAATACGCGGCGTCGCGCGGGTCTCGTTCATCAAGCACGAGCACCCCAACCTGAACTACGGCACGGCTCCGATGCCGGTCGCTGACGCGCATCCCGAGCTCTACGGCTCCGGCTATGTGAACGGCACGATCATCGGCATGCCGAAGACGGGCAAGAATCGCGACCAGGCATGGGAGCTTGTGAAGTGGCTGACGACGAACGACCACGCGCTCGCCGAGTTCTCGAACGCGATCCGCAACGTGCCGTCGACGGCCAGCTCGGCCGAGTCGCCGGAGCTCACGCCTGACCCGCACTTCAAGACGTTCCTCCAGATCTTCACCAACCCGCACTCGAAGACGGTGCCGATCACGCCGATCGGCCTCGACCATCTGCAGACCTTCTCGAACTTCGCGGCCAAGTGGTACGCCGGGAACGTGAAGGACCTGCAAGCCGGTCTGAAGGACGTCGACAACACGATCGACGGGAAGATGAAACAGGCGGGAAAGGGCGGAGGCGGCGCCCCTTGAGCTCGACGCCGGTTGCAGAGGCCGGGGCTGCGGCCCCGGCCCGGGGGCCAGACCCGGCAGGAAGGGCATGATCCCGGATCTGGCCCCCGGTGTGTCTGCCGGG
The DNA here is from genome assembly GCA_025964535.1 of Actinomycetes bacterium. Classification (GTDB taxonomy): domain Bacteria; phylum Actinomycetota; class Thermoleophilia; order Gaiellales; family Gaiellaceae; genus Palsa-739. Next base: position 818 of record JAOPYX010000119.1, read on the forward strand.
AGGCCTGCGGCCCGGCCTGCAGCCGATCGCCGACAGGCACGCACGAGCGCCGCGTGGCGGAGGCGTCGTCTCGTGCTCGCCCTGATGAGCCCGTGGATCGTGGGCTTCCTCGTCTTTATCGCGTACCCGCTCGTGATGAGCGTGTACCTGTCGTTCACGCACTACGACCTGCTGAACGCGCCGCGCTGGATCGGCACCGCGAACTACCGCTACATGTTCGGCGCCGACGACCAGATCTGGCCGGCGATCCGAAACACGCTGTGGATCATCGTCGTGGGCGTTCCGCTGCAGGTGCTGTTCGCGTTCGGGATCTCCGTGATGCTCACCCGCGCGAAGCACGGCGTCGGCTTCTTCCGCACCGTCTTCTACCTGCCGGCGCTGGCGCCCCCCGTGGCGGCCGCGCTCGGCTTCGTCTATCTCCTGAATCCGGCGACCGGCCCCGTCAACACGCTGCTCGGCCATCTCGGGATCAACGGGCCGCTCTGGTTCAACGACCCGGCGTGGGCAAAGCCGTCGCTCGTGCTGCTGTCGCTCTGGGGAGTCGGCAACACGATGGTCATCTTCCTCGCGGCGGTGCTCGACGTCCCGCGGCATCTGTACGAGTCGGCGGAGCTCGACGGTGCGGGACCGTTGCAGCGGATGCGCTGGGTGACGCTGCCGTCGATCAGCCCGGTGATCCTGTTTGCGGTCGTGCTCGGTGTGATCCAGGGGCTGCAGTACTTCACGCAGGCGTATGTGGCCGCGACCGTCGCGGCGGGTCAGGCGTCACAGGCCGGGGGCACGAGCAACCTCGAGCTCGGTTATCCGCAGGGATCGACCCTCTTCTACCCCATCCTTCTCTACTACCACGGGTTCAAGTACTTCGACATGGGCTACGCCGCGGCAATGGCGCTCGTGCTGCTCGGGGTGTCCTTCGCAGTGACGCTCGTGATCCTCGTCAACTCGCGCCGGTGGGTGCATTACGGCGGAGCGGTGCGATGAGTGCCGTCGCAGCGCCGCTCGAGCGGCGCCGTCCTCCGCGCGCCGTGCGACGGAGGCGCTTTCTCATCGCCGTGGCCGACCACTCGCTGTTGATCGCGGCCGCGGCGGCGTTCCTCGCGCCGGTCGTCTTCATCGCGCTCACGGCGTTGATGACGAACGACCAGGCGCTCTCGGCGCACCTGTGGCCGCATCCGTTCCGGTGGAGCAACTTCAAGGAGGCGATCAGCACGGCGCCGCTCCTACGGTGGACGCTCAACACGCTGATCTACGCGGCCCTCGCGACGATCGGGATCCTTGTCTCGAGCATCCCCGTTGCGTACGCGCTCGCGAAGCTGCGGTGGCGCGGCCGCAACGCCGTCATGCTCGTGGTGCTCGTCGCGCTCATGCTGCCGCCGCAGGTGTCGGTCGTCCCGCTCTACGTGATGTGGGCGAAGCTCGGCAACGCCGTCGGCTTCCACTTCGTCGGCTCGCTCTGGCCGCTGATCATTCCCGCGTGGCTCGGTGACGCCTTCTCGATCTTCTTGCTGCGGCAGTTCTTCATGACGATCCCCGAGGAATACCTCGACGCCGCGCGAGTCGACGGGTGCGGCGAGCTCCGGATCCTCACGACCGTCGTGCTGCGCCTCGCAAAGCCGGCGATCGCGGCGGTCGCGCTCTTCTCCGTCCTCTACACGTTCAACGACTTCTTCCTGCCGCTGCTGTATCTGAGCGACAACCCGAGCAGTTGGGTCGTCTCGCTCGGCCTGTCGCAGTACCGCTCGCTGCACCAGGTGCAGTGGAACTTGACGATGGCAGCGACACTGCTCGTGATGGCGCCGGTGATCGTCGTGTTCTTCCTGGCGCAACGGGCATTCGTCGAAGGCGTCACCCTGACCGGGGTGAAGGGATGAAGGTCGCGGTCATCGGCGCGGGCTCGACGTACACGCCGGAGCTCGTCTCCGGGCTCTCGGCACTCGACGTCGACCAGCTCGTGCTGCACGACATCGACGCGGAGCGGCTGTCGGTCGTCGGCGGTCTGGCGCGGCGCATGCGCGAGCGCGCCGGGTTCGCGGGCGGGCTCGAGCTCACCGGAGAGCTCGACCGCGCGATCGACGGCGCCGACTTCGTGCTCGTTCAGATCCGCGTCGGCGGGCAGACGGCGAGGCTCTCGGACGAGACGCTGCCGCTGGCGTGCGGCTGCATCGGCCAGGAGACGACGGGCGCCGGCGGCTTCGCGAAGGCCCTCCGTACGGTCCCGGTCGTGCTCGACATCGCGGAGCACGTGCGCGCGGGCGCGGCGGACGGTGCGTGGATCGTCGACTTCACGAACCCGGTCGGGATCGTCACGCGCGCACTGCTCGACGCCGGGCATCGCGCGGTCGGCCTCTGCAACGTGGCGATCGGCTTCCAGCGGAAGTTCGCAAAGCTGCTCGGGCTCGAGCCCGACGAGGTGATCGTCGACCACGTCGGCTTGAATCACCTGACGTGGGTGCGGTCGGTGTGGATCGGCGAGGACGACGTTCTCCCTCGCCTGATGGCCGAGCACGGCGACGAGCTCGCCGCTGACGTCGGCCAGCCGCGACGGCTGCTCGACGAGCTCGGCGTCATCCCGTCGTACTACCTCGAGTACTTCTATGCGCACGACGAGGTGCTCGCGGAGCAGCTCGGCGGTGCAACGCCGCGGGCCGCGGTCGTTGCCGAGATCGAGCGCGAGCTGCTGGAGATGTACCGCGACCCCTCGCTGAACGAGAAGCCGACGCTGCTCGAGCAGCGCGGCGGCGCGTTCTACAGCGAAGCAGCGGTCGGGCTCGTGACCGCGCTCTCCGGCGCAAAGCCCGGCGTGCACGTCGTCGACATCCGCAACGGCAGCACGGTCGCGGGCCTCCAGCCGGACGACGTCGTCGAGGCTCCGGCCCGCGTCGACGAGAACGGGCCGGTCGCACTCCCACAGCGTCCACTCGCGCCGGAGCTGCTCGGGCTCACGCAGCACGTCACCGCATACGAGCGGCTCGCGGCGGAGGCGGCGGTGACACGTGACGTCGTGACGGCGCGCAAGGCGCTGCTCGCGCACCCGTTGATCGGCCAGCACGCACTCGTCGATGCGTTGGCGGAGCGCATGCTTTCGGAGGCCGCGGTATGAACGGCGCGATCGTCTTCGCGGTCGACGGCGGCAACTCGAAGACCGACCTTGCACTCGTCCGCGGCGACGGCACCGTGCTCTCGCTCGTGCGCGGTCCGCTCAGCTCACCGCACCACCTCGGTCTCGAGGGCAGCCTGGCCGTGCTCGGCGAGCTGTGGAAGCGCGCAACCAAGGACGCGGCGCTGACGAGAACGAACGGGCCAATTGCGGCAGTCGGGCGACTCTGCATGGCCGGGGTCGACTTCCCGGCGGAGGAGCAGGTGCTGCAGGAGCGCGTCGCTGCACTCGGCTGGGCGGAGCACACGTCCGTCGCGAACGACACGTACGCGGTGCTGCGCGCCGGCACCGACGACGGCTGGGGCGTCGGGCTCGTGTGCGGCGCCGGGATCAACTGCGTTGCCGTCGCGCCAGACGGCCGCGAGGTGCGCTTCCCGGCTCTCGGAGAGATCACCGGCGATTGGGGCGGCGGCCGGGATGTCGGCATGTCGGCGCTCGCCGCCGCGGCGCGCAGCGCAGACGGACGTGGCCCGCGCACGAGCCTCGAGCAGAAGGTGCCGCACTTCTTCGGCCTCGAGACGCCCGACGAGGTCGCGGAGGCGATCCACCTGGGCCGGCTCCATAGCCGCCGCGTGATCGAGCTGCCTCCACTCGTCTTCGCCGAGGCCGAGCACGATCTCGTCGCGGCTGGAATCGTCGAGCGGCTCACGTTCGAGATCGTCGCGCTCGTACGCGCGTCGCTCATCCGGCTCGACCTGACGCAGGAGCGCGTGCAGGTCGCGCTCGGTGGCGGCGTCGCGCGCGCCCTCCACGAGCGGGTGATCGGGCAGATCGAGGCCGAGCTGCACGAGATCGGCCCGCACATCGAGCTACGGCTCACCTCGTCTCCGCCGGTGCTCGGCGCCGCGCTCTCGGCGCTCGACGAGCTCGGGGCGGGGCCCGACGCCCACGCGCGCGTGCGCGTAGCGCTCGCAACTGCAGGTATGACCGATGGCTGACGTTCGCTTCGACCAGGCGACGAGGGTGTATCCGGGGAATGACGCACCTGCCGTCGACGCGCTCGACCTGACGATCGCGGACGGCGAGTTCATGGTGCTCGTCGGCCCGTCCGGCTCGGGCAAGACGACCGCTCTCCGCATGCTCGCGGGTCTCGAAGAGGTCGACGCAGGTTCGATCTTCGTCGGCGAGCGCGACATCACGGACGTCGCGCCGAAGAACCGCGACATCGCGATGGTGTTCCAGAACTACGCGCTCTATCCGTACCTGACGGTGGCGGCAAACATCGGCTTCCCGTTGAAGATCGCCGGCATGAAGAAGCGCGAGCGCGAACGGAAGGTGCAGGAGGTCGCGGAGCTGCTCGACATCACCGACCAGTTGCACAAGAAGCCGGGCCAGCTGTCGGGCGGCCAGCGGCAGCGCGTCGCGATGGGTCGCGCGATCGTGCGCGAGCCGAGCGTGTTCCTGATGGACGAGCCGCTGTCGAATCTCGATGCGAAGCTGCGCGTGCAGATGCGGGCCGACATTGCGGCGCTGCAGTCGCGGCTCGGCGTGACGACGGTGTACGTGACGCACGATCAGTCGGAGGCGATGACACTCGGACACCGCGTCGCGGTGTTGAAGGACGCGAAGCTCCAGCAGTGCGATACGCCGCGGGAGCTGTACGCGCGACCGGCGAACACGTTCGTCGCGGGCTTCATCGGCTCGCCGTCGATGAACCTCTGCACGGTGCCGGTCGCGAACGGCTGTGTGTCGTTCGGCGGCATGCCGGTGTCGGTTCCCGCAGGCGTAGCCGGCGACAGCGTCGTGCTCGGCCTACGCCCTGAGGCGCTCGAGCTCGCGGCGGAAGGGCTCGATGCGGAGGTCGAGGTCGTCGAGGAGCTCGGCGCGGACGCGTACGTGTTCTGCGTGGCCGAGGTGAACGGCGCGCCGACGAAGCTCGTTGCGCGCAGCCACGCCCGGCAGGCGCCCCACCGCGGCTCGCGGGTGAAGCTGCGCCCGCTGGCCGACGAAGCGCACCTCTTCCGTCCGGACACGGGTGAGAGAATCGACTCATGAGCGAGAACGAGTTCATCCAGCCCGAAGGCGTCGCACGACCGAGCTTCCCGTATTCGCCGGTCGTGGTGAGCGGCGACCTGGTCGTCACGTCCGGGCAGGTCGCGAACGACGCGACGGGCGTGCTCGTGACGGGCGGGATCGACGCGCAGTGCCGGCAGGTGCTCGACAACATTCGCGCGTGCCTGCAGGCCGCGGGGTGCGAGCTCTCGGACGTGATCAAGGTGAACGCGTTCCTGAGCGACCTCGAGAACGTCGGCGCGTACAACGCCGTGTATCGCGAGTACTTCAGCGAGCCCTACCCGGCGAGAACGACGGTCGGCGCCGCGTTGGCACCAGGCCGCCTCGTCGAGGTGGAAGCGCTCGCGCGCCGTCCCGCGGCCTGATCAGGAGTCGTCGTCGACGACCTTCTCGGCGTCGCCGCTCGACGTCTTCGCCCACGGCTCGCCACGCGGCGCGTCCGGTAGCGGGGACGCGGGCTCCGGCGAGGCCTCCCCAGTCTCGCCGCCGAGCCCGGACTCCTCGCGCAGCTTTTCCGTCTCTTCCTGGCTCCGCCGCGCCTCGGCCGTCAGCTCTTCTTCGTCCCTCATGCGTGGCTGGTGCCCGCCCGCATCGGCCACGAATCCAGCGGGCTACAATCTCCCGGCAACACAAGCCCTCTTAGCTCAGTTGGTAGAGCACCTCCATGGTAAGGAGGGGGTCAACGGTTCGAGTCCGTTAGAGGGCTCTGCAAAAGC
>JAOPYX010000252.1 GCA_025964535.1 Actinomycetes bacterium
CAAGAGCGTTGCTGGTGCGCGGTTTGGGAAGGTTACGCCTACATGGTCGGCTTGCGATCTGACGCCACGCTGCCGCGCCTGGGCATGTGGAACCGCCCCATGATCGTCGCCCGCGGTCCACTCGGCGCGGTACCAGAGAAGTCCTTCACCGACGGGTTCGACACTGGTTCGTCGGGCGAGAGCTACCGAAGCCCGAGTCTCTGGTGGCCCGACGACCGCGCTTGGTGTGTGTCCACCGACGTCGAAATGCAGGAGACCTACCTCGGCGCGTCACGCGCCTGCGTAAATCGTCTTCTCACCGATGAACGCCTCGAGATCATGCGCGTGACCGCCGATCAGAACATCACCTGGGAATCTGACGTTATCAACCGGCCCCAGCCTCACTAAAAACCCGGAAGGGCTACACATTGGCGCAAAGGCCGTCCTTTATCACGCCGCACCACCACCGGGCGAGTGAAGTCGCCTGGTAGTGGTGCGGCTCGTGATCCTCCCCACGCGCTGCATATCGCCCACCGCGTCCGGGCCGCCCGTCGGCTGCTCGAAGGCGGCCACACAATTGCCGCAACGGCCGCCGCCACCGGCTTCGCCGACCAAAGCCACCTGCACCGCCACTTCCACCGAAGCCTCGGAATGACCCCCGGCCAGTATCAGCGCCGCTTCAAGACCTGAGGCCGGGTCGGCCGCGCGCAGCGTTACTGCGAACGAGATCGCAGCGAGCGGAACGTGATCGAGTAGCGAAGTTCCTTTGCCGGCGGCACGTGGTGCTCCCATTTCCAGCGCGACTCGCCCGCGAGAACGTATGCCGAGCGTGGTTCGAGCAGCAGCTCGTGTACGACACGCTCGTCGCCGCTGCCACGCCGTAGACGCATGCGCGCTGCCGAGCCGAGTGACACGCCCGCAACGACGTCGTAGGCCGGTGAGTCGCGATGCCAACCGATCGGTGCTCCCGGCGGGTATCGCTGAATGAGGACCTGAACGAGCTCCTCGCCTTCGAGCCCGGCGAGCGCTGCGGCGCGGTCGCGGACCGGAACGAGCCACGGCGGGATCGGTTCCGCGTCGGGTGTCGGAGTGCGCCGGTCGTAGTCGTAGCCGGATCCGTAGCGCACGGCGGTTCGGCGCGCCGCGACGCCCTTCATCACGATCTGCTGGAAGTCGAGGCTGTCGAACCGTCCAAGAAGCCCATCTTCTTCTGCCGCGGTGAGAAAGTCGGGCTGATACACGAGACCGTCGGGCGGCGTAAGAGCAACGCGAGCGCGGGCCATGGCTTTCGAGGAACTAGCGGCTCGCCGGAATCCGGGCCGACAGAGGCTCTTGCGATTCGTCGGGGGTGAGGTCGAGCTCCAGAGGAAGCCGGACTCTGACGTGCGTCCCTTGGCCGGGGGGACTGTCGATCTCGATCGATCCGCCCAGCGCTTCCACCCGGTCGCGGAGGCCGATCAGGCCCGACCCGCCCACAGGAACTGCGCCGCCGACGCCGTCGTCGCGGATCGAGAGCCTCAGGCTGCTGTCTCGCACGGCTGCCTCGACGTACACGTGTGCGGCGTGCGCGTGCTTGGTTGCGTTCGTGAGCGCTTCGGACACGACGTAATACGCGGCGACCTCGATCGGCTCCGGCAGGCGATGCTCGATGACGTCGCCGAGCTCGACCGGAATCGCCGAACGACGAGCAAGCGTCCTCAAGGCCGGTCCGAGCCCTCCCTCGGAGAGGATCGCCGGATGAATGCCGCGCGAGATCTCCCGCAGCTCGTCGATGACCCGATTGAGCTCGCCCGAGACCCGGCCGATCGTCGTCCGGGTGTCCCCGAGCTCCGTCGACACCGTCGATTCGGCCAGGCGCAGCTCGAGGCTGAGAGAGACGAGTCGCTGCTGCGTCCCGTCGTGGAGGTCACGCTCGATCCGGCGGCGCGTCTCGTCCGCAGCCGCGACGATCCGCGCCCGCGACGCAGCGAGCTCGGATCGGTTCTCGGCGTTCGCGACCGCTGTTGCGGCGAGCTCGGTGAACTCCTCCAAGCGCTGCCCGGTGTCGTCGGGGAAACGCTCGCGCAGCGTCCCGACGATGATGACGCCCCACAATGCACCTTCGACGACGATCGGGGCCCCTACCGAGGAATGGATACCCAAGCCGCGGATGACTCCCGCCATGCCTTCCGTCGCCTTGTCGTAGTCGTCCTTGCGAGCCGAACGGCCCGTTTCGATGACGGCGGTGAGCAGCCAGCCGGGCTCCGGCTTCAACCGGGCGCCCAACGCGAGGACGTCGGTGGCGGTGCCGCAGTTGCCGACGATCGTGACCTTCCCGTCCGCGTCGAGCCGTGCGATCGCCGAGTTCTGAGCGTCGAGGAGGCTGTTCACCTCCTCGCCGAGGGCCGAGAAGACCTGCGCCGGCGGCACACCTTCCGCGACGAGCGTCGCTACGCGCCGCAGGGCCGCCTGCTCCTCCGCCAGCCGGGCGAGCTTGGCGCGGTTCTCCGCGTTGGCGACCGCCGTCGCCACAAGCTCCGTGAAGTTGGCGAGGCGCGCCTCCGTGTCCTCGGGGAGCGGCTGGTGGGTCTGCTTCGAGTGGACGAACAGCGCGCCCCACAATCGCCCCTCGACGACGATCGGGATACCGACCGAGGAGCGGATCCCGAGCTCTTCTCGAACGAACGCGGCAATGCGCCCGGGAACGCCGTGATAGTCGTCGATCCGGACAGGCCGGCCCGTCCTCGAGATCCTCGATGCCACGTCGCCCCCTTCGAGCGGCCACGGACCCGGAACGAGTGGGTGCTCGCCTTCGGCGGCCCAGGTAGACAAGACAGTCACGGTGTCATCGCTCTCGTACCGGGCCACGCCGGCGAGGTCTCTGCCGAGCCGCCCGACCTCCTCGGCGACCGCGGCGAACAGCTCATCCTGCGGCGCGCCGCGCGCCACGAGTGTGGCGACCCGGCGCAACGCCGCCTGCTCGTCGGCCAGCTCGCGGTTGCGCTCCTCCGCGTCGCGCAGATCGGCCTCGGCCTGGCGCCGTTCGGTGACGTCGCGCCCTACGGCATACGTCAGCCGTTCCTTGACCACAGGAGTTGCCGTCCACTCGATCCATCTGGACGAACCGTCCTTGCAGACGTACCGGTTCTCGAACGCGGTGGTCGTTTCGCCCTCCCGGAGACGGCTTCTCTCGGACTGCGTCGGCTCGCGGTCGTCGGGGTGGACGAACTCGATGTAGGGTCGCGCCCGCGCCTCCAGCTGCGTGTACCCGAGGTGCGTCTCGAAGGCCGGATTGACGCGCTTGAAGTAGCCGTCGAAGCCGGCGACGACGACCAGGTCGGGAGTGAGGGTGAAGAGGCGGTCGAGCTCGGCCTTCGCGGCGGCCCGTCGTGCCGCGATCAACCCCAGCGCACCCGCGAGCACGGCGAGCAGGAGACCGGTGCCGGCAACCAGCCACGGCAGCACCGCGGCGGCGCCGTGGACTCCGCTGCGCGGGACACGCACGTCGAACCGCTGCCCGGCTGCCGCGAACGTGCTCGACGCCGTCGCCGCGTTCCTCACGTTCCCGGCTGAGCCGCCGCCGACGGTGATCTGCAGCGTCGGATTCGTGGTCGGCGTCGCCGCGCCGTCATCTGCCGCGCCCGCGAGCAGCCACGAAGCCGGAACGAAGAGGAGCACATAGCCCGGCTCGACGACCCCCCGGCTGAGTCGTTGCGCGGACTGCACGAGAAAGAGGCCGGTCGTACCGTCGGCCAGCTTTCGCAGCGGAGTTGCGCTGACGCGGTACGCCGTCTGCGGCCGGGCGATCGCGGCCACGAGTCCCGAAGCGCCGCCGAGATCAATGCCGGGGACGCTCATCGGCGGACTACGCGTGACGACCGTCGCAGGGAGATAGGTCGTGCGCGGTCCGGCGCGGGCAAGTCCACCCGATGAGGTGGGAACGACGATGCGGTGGCCGGTGCGCCGTTCGTAGCTCCCGCGCTCGGCTGTCGACACACGTTCGACCCAGGCGGCTGCAGGAAGACCGACCGGACCGAGCCAACGCGAGCCGATGTCTGTGAACTGCTCTGTTGTGACGCCGGAGCCGGCGTTCTCTACGAAGAACCGGCGGACGCCATCCACCAGGGACGCGGCCTGCGCGATGCGGTCTCGCACTTGCGTGGCCGCGATGTCGGCGCGATGGCTCGAATCGCGTCTCGCGCCCGACTCGCCGAGGGCTCGAGTGACGAAGAAGCCGACGGCGGTCAGCACGAGCACGACGCCTACCGATGCCAGCTGACGAAGGCGCGTGTTCACCTGGAAGCTCCAGCCATTCTGCCTCTTCGAAGCGAGGCTTGCGGACGGCGGTTTCGCCGGCGTTTCCGCATGCGCCGGCGTGGCGAGTAGCTCTACAGGACGTCCGTATGAAGCTTTGGCCGACAGCGACCGCAGCCGTTTCGGCGATCCTGGTCGCGGGAAGCGCTGCTGGGGCCGAACCTGCTGCGGTTCAGATGGGCGTCGTGCTGAAGGGGCTCGACAACCCGTTCTTCGTCGCGATGTACGAAGGAGTCCGGGCCGAGGCGAGGCGACGCGGGGCGGACACCTCCGTCCGAGCAGCAACGAGCAACACCGATCTCGCCGGTCAAGCGGGGCTCGTCCGCGCGCTCGTCGCCGGCAGGAAGGACTGCTACGTGGTCAACCCCATCACCGCAACCAATCTCGTCGCCGCACTGCGCGGTACGAGCCGTCCGATCGTCAACGTCGACAGCCCGATCGACGCCTCAGCTGCGACACGCGCGGGTATTCGCGTCCGCGCGTACATCGGGACCAACGATTTCGCAGCCGGGAGGATGGCCGGCGCCAAGATGGTCTCCCTCATCCACGGCGGAGGCACGGTCGCTCTCGTCGGAGGCCTTGCCGGCAGCGTCAACAGCAGGCTCCGATTGAGCGGATTCAAGCGTGGCATCCGCGGGACGCGTGTGAGAGTGGTCGCGCAGGTCGACGCCGACTACGTTCGCGCCCCGGCCGAGGTCGCCGCCGAGCGAATCCTCCGCACGCACCCGCGTCTCTCGGGGTTCTTCGCCGTCAACGACGAGATGGCGCTCGGCGTCGCCGACGCGGTTCGTACGTTGAGCAAGACCGATGACGTCAAGATCATCGGTGTGGACGGCATCCCGGAGGCGCTCGATGCTGTTCGCGCCGGGTCGATGAGCGCCACCGTCTCGCAGTATCCGTACGTCATGGGGCAGATGGCAGTCGAGGCGTGCGTTGCCGCGGCCCACGGCGCTCGGCTGCCGGGGAGAGTCGACGCACCGATCGCGGTCGTGACGAAGTCAAACGTCGCCCGCGCGAGCGCAAGCTTTCCGCGCCCGTTTCGGGGCTACTCGGACCCCTTCGAGCGGATCCTCCGCAAGCGGCGCTAGCGGTCATTGCGCGGGTTCCGGTTAGCTGCAATGCGCCGTGGCGAGCTCTCTGCGACGCTGATCGAATGGCCGTCCGCTGCTTCATCGTCGACGACAGCCGAGCATTCCTGGAGGCCGCCCGAGCGCTTCTCGAGCGGGAGGGTCTGACGATTGCGGGGGTCGCCTCGACGAGCGCGGACGCGCTACGGGAGACCGCGATGCTCCAGCCCGACGTCGTGCTCGTGGACGTCTCGCTTGGCGAGGAGAGCGGCTTCGAGCTCGCGCGTCGGCTCGCCGCCGATCACGCTTGCGGAACCACGGTGATCTTGATCTCGACCCGCGCAGAGGCCGACCTGGCGGACCTCGTCGCGCTCAGCCCTGCCGCCGGCTTCCTTTCGAAGTCGGAGCTGTCGGCCGACGCGATCCGCGGTTTTCTCGACGGGAACGGCTAGCGCGGGTCGGCGTCGTGCTCCGCTCGGGGGCATGGCGGCTAACCCGAAGCTCGAAATTGCTGCTCGCCCGAAGCGCAGACTGATGCTCGCCCTGGCGACACGCGAGGCGGCCCCGGCGATCCTTGCGCCGCAACTGCAACTCGCAGAAGGAGGGGACCAGATGTCCTTCAACTCGTACGTGCGCCCGCGCAGCCTGCTTGCCGGCGGCGCGGCTCTCGTCGCCGGCGCAGCCATTTGGCTCGCGCTCCCCGACGGCAACGCCGGGGCGGCCGGCACGCAGGCGGCGGCTACCACCACTACCGCCCCTGCGACCTCGACGGCGGGCACGAGCACCACAGCACCGACGACCACGGCCGCCGCCGCACCGGCGGCCGGTAGCTCCGAGACGAACCTGTACCCGTTCGGCGCTCCGACCGGAAACGGCGACTTCCAGGTTCCGCCGCCTCCGCAGGACCCGACACTCGTGCCGACGATCGGGACGAAGACGACGCAGCGCCTCTACGGCGCAGATCCCTTCCAGGAGGCGGTGTCGGTCACGCAGCACGTCTGGCCGGCGGCAGTACCGGAGAACGCGCCGACAGAGAACAACAACGACCCCGACCGGCCATGGGGACTGACCCTCCTGACACCCGACGACCCGCTGACCGCGATCACCGCGGTGCCGTTGCTCCATTTCCCGAACGACGCGCCGATCCTGTACGTGACCAAGACCGGAATTCCACAGGTGACCCTGAACGAGATCAAGCGGCTCGGCGACACCGGCATCTCGCGATACAACAACGTCGACGCGTTCCTCGTCGGCGCCGCGTCCAACCCGGCCGTCCAGAATCAGCTGAAGGCGATCGGGATCAAGTACGTCGACGTCACCGCGCCGAGCGTGCCCGACCTGGCCAACAAGGTCGACCAGCTCTACGGTTCGATCGAGAACCCCGACACCGGCGTCCCCAACATGGGCAACGGTGCGGAGAACGTCATGGTCGGCTCGATGGACGGGACCGACTACCGGTACCTCCTGCCGGCCACGCACTGGGTCGCGCACATGGCATCGGGCCTTCAGTGGGTGACCAAGAACTCGGTGCCGCAGGCGACGATCGACGCGCTCAAGCGCCGCAACGGGCAGGCGCGCATCTACCTGTTCGGCGGTCCCGAGCAGATCTCGGGCACGGTCGCCAAGCAGCTCGCGCAGTACGGCACGGTCATCCGCGTCACGAACAACGACATCGTCGCCTTCAACGCGAACCCGGTCGACACCCCGGTCGACACGGCAGTCGCCTTCGCGAAGATGTGGGATCCCGGTGGACAGGTCGGCTGGAAGATCACCGGTCCCGGCCACGGCTTCACGCTCGTGAACATCAACGACTGGCAGGCCGCGGTCGCGTCGGCTCCCCTGTCGCACCTCGGCTTCCACGCACCGCTGCTCTTCACCGACGGCCCGACGCAGCTCCCGACGGCCGTCGACAGCTACCTCAGCTCGGTGGCGCCGACGTACCTGACGACGCCTGCAGACGGGCCGTACAACATGACCTACGTGATCGGTAGCTGGAGCCAGATCGGCTGGCCGCAGCAGGCCCACGTCGACTACATCTCGGAGATGGGCAACCGGCGGCTCTGGAACCAGAACTCCGGCAGCACCTACGGGAGCAGCGCTCCCACCCCCTAAGGACTGCAACCTCGATCCGCTACCTGCTCGAGCCGGGTCGCCGGACGCGACCCGGCAAGGGCAGGAAGGAGGCAACCAGCATGGACGCACACGCACGTTCTCTGACCCACGGAGCTCGTTTCACCCGCCGCCACCTGCAGATCGCACTCGGCCTGCTCTGGCTGCTGGACGGCGCGCTCCAACTCCAGCCCTTCATGCTCGGAACCGGGTTCGCACACCAGATCATCGCCCCTCTCGCGGCCGGGCAGCCCCACTTCGTGTCGGCCCCGATCCTGTGGGAAGCGAGGCTGATCGCCGCGCACCCGGTCGCGTGGGATGTGCCCTTCGCCGCGATTCAGCTGCTGATCGGGATCGGGCTTATCGTCCCGCGCACCGCCAGGCTCGCGCTCGCCGCGTCGTTCCCTTGGGCGCTCGCGCTGTGGTACTTCGGCGAGGCCCTGTCCGGGCTCGCCAGCGGCCACG
>JAOPYX010000262.1 GCA_025964535.1 Actinomycetes bacterium
GCTGGGCTGCAAGACGTTCGGCAACATGCTCCGCACTCCCTTCGACCTCGGCGAGCTCGAGCCGCCAGGCGGCGCGATCCCAGATCTCGAGGTGGTCGTGGACGCCCGCGACGACGACGTCGCGGCCGAGCTTGGCGTGCTCCAGCAACGCGGCGGGGATCCCGACTCGCCCCTGCTTGTCGAGCTCCGCCTCCGTGGCGCCTGCATAGAAGAAGCGCTGCATCCGGCGACCCTCTTTGCTCAGTGGATCGAGGGTAGCGAGGCGGCCCTGGACGAGTGCCGTCCAGTCCCCGGGCGTGTAGGCGAAGAGGCAGCCGTCCATGCCGCGGGTCACGACGATCCCCTCCGCGAAGGCCTGCCGAAAGCGGGCCGGAAGGGTGAGGCGGCTCTTGTCGTCAAGGGTGTGCTCGTACTCGCCGAGAAGCATCGGGGCCAGGCTCCTGTGTCTACCACTTTCCCCCACATTAAACCACATCGCCCCACATGGCAACCCTCACGACCCCTAGAAGGGTGATCTACGGCGGTGCCCGGCGCGCCTCCCGCGCGAGTCCGACGAGCTCGGCGAGCGCCCGGTCGGCCTCGTCCACGTCACGGTCGCGAAGCGTGGCGTGCACGCTTCTCCCGGCGGTGTCCACGTGCACGGAGGCCAGCTGGAGCCGCCGCTGGAGCGGGCCCTGCGTCCGGCGGAGGCTCTGCACTTTCGCGAGCGGCACCCAGGTGGTGACACGACGGATCCGTCCGCTCGACGCGACGACGCAGACGTCCGTCCGGCCCCAGCCGAGGAACCGGTAGCGCAGCGGGCTCTTCAGCCGCACGCGTCCGGGCGGCCGGAGCCCCGCTTGCGGCGCAGCCGGGACGATCCGCTCGAGCAGCTCGAAGGCGAGCGCCCGGCTCCCGACCGGCAGCACGGCACGGAGCTGCTTGCGCTGGGCCTCCCCTTCTCCCTTGCGGCGCTGCCGGCCCGCCAGGTCGACCTCGAGGCGGCACCAGCCGAGCCGCCGCCAGAGGAACGGCTCGACCATGCGCACGGCTTGCACCCGGCCCGGCCGGATCGTCTCCGACGTCAGGGCGACGAGGCCCGACCGGAGACGGAGCCCGTCGGGCGCCTCGGCGAGCGTCAGGCGGTACTCCTGGTTGAAGCGGCGCCAGACATGCGTCACGGCGCCGACGATGGGAACTGCGCCGCCGCCGAACACCGCCTTTGCGACGGATGGGGCGAGGACCGCCGTGACGATCAGCCCGACGAGGATCGCGGCCGAGGCGAAGCCGACGTCGCTGAGCAGGATCGACGCCGCGAGCCGGGCAGGCGGCACCGTCGTGAGCACGCGCTCGTCGCCGTGCTGCTTCGGCTCGCGTTCCTCCGTACGGGCGGTCGGCTCGACGGCGCCGTGCGCAAGCTGGAGAAGCCGCACCCGCAGCGGCTCCGCGTCGCGCTCGGGAAGGTACGCGAGCCGTGCAGTGCCGCCTGTGTTGCCCGCCATGCGCAGCCGGAGCTCGGCGACGCGGAAGACGCGCGCGAGCCCGGGCTTCACGATGTCGATCGCCTGCACCTGCGCGAGCGGAAAGCGCAGGGATTGCCTCCGGATCAGACCGGTCTCGATTCGAAGGTCGTCGTCCTCGACACGCCAGCGCGTGACGAGCCAGGAGACGAAGCCGAGCCCGAGGAGCACACCGACGAACGCGAGCTCGTAGACCAAGCCGGAGGAGCGCCGGCCGGTCAGCACCGACGGGACGAGCACGATCGCGATCCCGATGGTCGCTCGACCGGCGCGAACGATCGGCGACAGCGGGTGAAGGCGGTGCCAGTGGGCCGGCTCGAGCCGGTCGTCGCTCACAGGCCTGCGGCTTGCGCCTCGCCGAGCTCGGCGAGCCGGTCCCTCAGCACGTCGGCATCCGCACGGCTCAGACCCGGGATCCTCGCGTCGCTCGCGGCCGCGGCGGTGTGCAGCCGAACGGTGGCGAGGCCGAACGACCGCTCGACCGGCCCTGCCGTGACGTCGATGAACTGCATCCGTCCGTACGGAACGACGGACAACCGGGAGAAGAGCACGCCGCGCTGCACCAGCAGATCGTCCTCGCGCTCCGCGTACGACCATGCGCGCACGCGCCGGGCCACGAAGACCTCGACCACCGCTCCTGCGCCGACAGCGACGACCGCCGCGACGATCGCGCCCGTCCAGCCGCTCGCGAGAGCGGTGACGACGACGCCGACCGCTGCAACGAGCGCAGTGCCGATACCCACCTCCGCCCGACGCATCCAGAGCAGCCTGGGCGAGGGTCGGCGCCAGCTCACGGCCGATCCAATCTCAGCATTGCCCTGCACTCGCGGCGGAGTATGCTCGAAGGGCGGCAACGGTCTGCGGCACAGGAACGAAAGGAGACCGTATGGCCACCCAGACTCGGCGCCGCGTCGTAGAGCGGCCGCTCGACGTCGTCCTCCGCCCCGACTCGCCGGCCGAGGCTGCGTACCGAAGTGGCGTCCTCGCGCCGGGATTCCGCGCGGAGCCGGGCCTCGACCTCGTCTACCTCGGCGGCAAGACGATTCCGAGGCTCACGTTCATGAACGTCTATCTCGGCGGCTGGGACACCGTCGAGCGGGCGACGCTCGATCGCACCATCGCCGCGGCGATGACCGATCCGCACCTGAACAACGTCCTCGTCCAGTACTTCCCGAACGGCAGCGTCGACTCGACGTTCGCAGGCTCGCGCGGTCAGCCGGGACAGGTTCCGCCGCGCGTGTACCGCGACAACGTCGAGGCGATCGTCTGGGAGGTCGACCGGGCAGGCGCGCTCGCCGGGCTCGATCTCGGCGCGACCGCAGTCTGCCTCTTGCTCCCCGAAGGAGCCGTGCTCGTCGACGGCAACTCCGACGACCCGGGCCAGCACGTCGACTCGACCCATGGCCTGGGCGGCTACCACGGCTCCGTGCACGTTCAGCGCGGCGGTCGCAGGCGTGAGACCGTCTACTACGCGGTCGCCGTCTACTCGAAGAACGGGAACGGGATCGTCGCGTTCGCCGAGCCGTGGCAGAACGTGTGCGCAACGCTGTACCACGAGCTCTGCGAGATCCGGACCGACCCGGATGTCGAAGATGCGATCCGCGCAGGCGCGACTCCGGCAGCCGAGCATCTGCTCGGCTGGTACTCCCCGCACGGCGGCGAGATCGGCGACGTGCCGATGCGCGAGGCGCAGGGCGTCGTCGAGCTCGTGATGAAAGAGGTGCCGCTCGCCGACGGAAGCGGCACGGTGCCGATCCAGCTGATGTGGTCGAACGCGGTGTCGGGCCCGGAGGGGCCGATCAGCCGTCCGCACGCGCAGCGGTGAGCTGGCCCGCGTAGGCGCCGCGGCCCGTGAGGACCGCGGCGCCGCAGCGGGAGCCCAGCGCGACCGCGTCCTCGATCGAGCGGCCGCCTGCGAGGCCGTACGTCAGTCCCGCCGCGAAACAGTCGCCGCACCCATATGCGTCCTCGATCGGACCTGGCAGCGGCGCGGCGCGAAACGGGCCGCCGGGACGAAGCCAGCCGCCGAGCCCGCCCGACGTCGTCACCACGACCTTGGGCGCCGGTTCGAGCTCGCCCGGCTCGAATCGCTCCGCGGCGTCTTCGCCGCTCCCGACAAGGACGTCGAGCTCCTCCGCCCCGCGCCGCAGCGTCGCAAGCTCACGCGAGCTCGCGACGAGCACACGCGAGCGGCGGGCGGCACGCAGCGCTGCAACGTCACCGCTGACGAAGTAGACGGCGTCGCAGCGCGCGAGCTGCTCCCACGGCAACGCCGGGTCGTCGCCCGACGGTACGAGCCTCCGACCGAGCACAGTGATCGTCCGTTCGCCGTCTCCATCGATGTACGTGAACTGTCGAGGTTGCGCCACACGTGCCGTACCCGCATGCACGGTGACACCCCGCGAGACCAGCTCTTCGCGAGCGCGACGACCCAGTTCGTCGTTACCGAACGAGGTGTAGAACTGCACGGACCCGTTGAGATTCGCAAGCTGGACGGCAGCCACGGCGCCGCCTCCCGCGACTTCCTCCCAGGTCTCGAGCGCATGGATGATCTCGCCGGGCTCGGGCACATGCTCGACCCGAACG
The DNA here is from genome assembly GCA_025964535.1 of Actinomycetes bacterium. Lineage (GTDB taxonomy): Bacteria > Actinomycetota > Thermoleophilia > Gaiellales > Gaiellaceae > Palsa-739. Next base: position 4,086 of record JAOPYX010000262.1, read on the forward strand.
AACTCGACCCACTCCAGATGTCCGACGACTGCGACGTTCATACCTCACATCTTGGCGCGGCAGTACGTTTCACGTATCGATGACCGCGCCCATTCCAGCATTCGAGCGGTTCTACGAGGAGCACCGAACAGAGGTGCTGCGGTTCCTCGGCCGCCGGCTGGGGCACGACCGCGCCGAGGACGCGTTCCAGGACACGTTCCTGCGGGCGCTGCGGGCCTATCCTCGCCTCGAGCACGGCGACCATCTGCGGGCCTGGGTGCTGACGATCGCGAGCCGGATCGTGCTCGACGACGTCCGGAAGCGGAAGCCGGGGGGCGAGTTGCCCGAGCTGCCGACCGAGGAGAGCTGGCATCCGGCATTCGAGGACCTTGCGCCGCTGACGGAAGGGCTGCCGCCGAAAGAGCGCGCGGCCGTCGTGCTCCGCTACGGCTATGACCTCGGCTACGACGAGATCGGCGTCGCGCTCGGCTCGACCGAAGCCGCGGCCCGGCAGGCGGCCTCCGCGGGTGTGCGGCGGCTGCGGAAGGAGACGACATGACCGAGACCGTTTCTCTCGCACTCGACGAGCGTTTCCGGGCGGCCGCTGCCGCCGAGGGACTGCTCGACGTCGCATACGACGTGCTGCCGGACACGCCGGTCGGCGCGCTGCTCGTCGGCGTCACCGACCACGGTGTCTGCCGGATCTCGTTCGATCCGGAGCCGGAGCACCATCTCGAGCTGCTGGCTCGGCTGCACGGCCCGCGTGTGCTCCGCTCCTCGAAGCCGGTCGACCGGGTACGACTCGAGCTCGACGAGTACTTCGCCGGCAAGCGACAGCACTTCGACGTGGAGCCGGATGTGCGGGTCATGCCGGAATTCAACCGGCGCGTGCTCGAGCAACTCGCCCGCGTGGAGTACGGCACGACCACGACCTACGGCTCGCTCGCGGAGCTGGCAGGCAACCGCGGCGCCGCACGGGCGGTCGGCACGGTCATGAACCGGAACCCGGTGCCGATCGTGCTCGCGTGCCACCGCGTCGTCGGCGCGAACGGCAACCTGACGGGGTACGCAGGCGGGCTCGAGCGGAAGGTGCAGCTGTTGCGGCTCGAAGGCGCGCTCCTCTGAGCTCCCGCGATCTGAGCGGGGCGGAGCGATTGCGGATCGTTGCCTCCGAGCGCGGCCTGCAACGGCTCGAGTGGGGTGACGGCAAGCCGGTCGGGCCACGCTCGCTCGTGGATCAGGCGCGGGAGCAGCTCGCCGAGTATTTCGCCGGGCGCCGGCGGGAGTTCGAGCTCCCGCTCGATCTCGTCGGGACGGAATTCCAACGGCGCGCCTGGCTCGCCCTTGCAGAGATTCCATACGGAGAGACCCGCACCTACGCCGAGCAGGCGCAACGGCTCGGCCTCCGCCGCGGCGCACGAGCGGTCGGCAGTGCGAATGCGCGCAACCCGCTTCCCATCGTGGTTCCGTGCCATCGGCTCGTCGGCGCGAACGGAAGCCTCACCGGATACGCAGGCGGACTCGGCCGCAAAGAACGGCTGCTCCGCCTGGAAGGTGCTCTCAGCTAACCGAGTTGGCCGTAGTGCACGCCGATGATGGCGAGCACCATGCCGACGGCGATCGCGAGCCCGCCGAGCATGCCGCCGGAGCGCCGGCCGAGGGGCATCGCGTTGCCGAAGGCGATCAACGCGCCGCCGGCAGCTGCGACGAGAAAGCCGAGCTCCTCGTAGCGGATGCCCATGTGCTTGGTCATTGCGAGGATGTTCATGCTGCGGACTCTGCGCGTCGCGTCGGACGTCACGACGTCGGCCGCAGCTTGTACCCCACGCCCCACACGTTGACGACCCAGCCCGGCAGCCCGGCCGCGGCGAGCTTGCAGCGCACACGGGAGGCGTGCGACTCCAGCGTTCGTGTCGGAACGTAACTGCGGTACGCCCACACGTCGCGTAGCAGTTGCTCTCGCGTGAACACCCGTGCAGGATCCGACGCGAGCTCCACGAGCAGCGCGTACTCCTTCGTCGAGAGGACGATGTCGACGCCGCGGACGGTGACTCGGCGGGCAGGCCGGTCGACGACGAGCTCGCCGAGGTCGATGACGTCGACGCGCAGCGGTCGCCTGCGCAGCAGCGCACGGATCCGCGCGACGAGCTCCTCGTAGACGAACGGGCGCGAGAGATAGTCGTCGCACAGCTGGAGCGCGCGCAGCCGCGTCTCGGCGTCGGCGCTTCCGAGCACGATGACCGGACAGCCCGTGACGAGGCACCGGTCGAGCGCGTCGGGGTCGCCCAGGACGAGCACGTCCGGCTCGGCCGCGCGCGGCAGCTCCTCGGGGCTGCTGAACGCGAGCACGTCGAAGCCGTCGCTCGAAAGCTGCCGCTCGAGGAAGCCACGCATCGATGCTTCGGGCTCGGCGAGCAGCAACGCGGTCATGGGCGCGAACCTACCGTTGCGTTTGCGCGCGCGCCAGATGTCCTTTCTCGCGAAAGTGTGACTTCTTGCTCAGAGTCGTCCGGAGCGGATCACGCCCCAGAGCAACCAGATGCCGAGCACCGTCGAGAGCGCGAACCCGACGACCGAGATCGCGTTCACCCCGAGCAGTTGCGGCCCCGTCTTCGCGAAGATCCCGATCATGCTCGAGCCGATCAAGCCGCCGGTCACGATCAGCGCGATCACGAGCCTGTTGAAGACGCGCTGGATGCTCTCCAGGAAGTCATCGAGCCCCTTGTGCACGAAGCCCACCTCGAGCTGGCCGTCGCGGACCTCCTCCAGTAGGTCGTGCCACTGGTACGGCGCCTCCGCCAGGATCTGCGCGTAGCGGATCGCGTCGCGTTGTGCACGCCGCGCGATTCGCTGCGGCGTGAAGCGCTCGAGCATCAGGCCACGGGCGTACGGCCGTGCGACCTCGAACACGTTGAAGTCCGGATACAGCTCCACGCCGACCGCGCCGACGGTCGCGATCGCGCGGTCGAGCAGGAGGTAGCGCGTCGGCAATCGCAGGTTCATCGAATAGATCAGCTGGAACGCCTCCCGGATCACCTGGATCGGATCGATCTCGGCAAGGCTCGCGCCGTAGTAGCGGTCGTACATCTCGCGGATCGCGGCGCGGAACTCTTCCTCGCGCTCTTTCGGGTAGCGCACGCCGAGATCGGCGAGCCGCTTCGGGAGCATCTCCACGTTCTCCGACGCCGCGTCGATGAACAGGCGCGTCAGCTTCGACATGTCTTCGTCGGTGAGCTTGCCGACGGCTCCGAAGTCGACGAGACCGATCGACCCTGCCTCGTCGAGCACGAAGATGTTCGACGGGTGTGGGTCACCGTGGAAGAACCCGTGCCGGAAGATCATCGTCATCCACGTCTCCGCGATCAGGTACGCGAGGTCGCGGTGCTCCTCGAGCGTGAGCGGAGTCAGATCGACGTCGCGTACGTGCGTTCCGTCGATCCACTCCAGCGTCAAGACACGCGAGCGCGTGTACTGCCAGTAGACCTTCGGCACACGCACGTGCGGGCTCGACGCGAAGTTGCGGTGGAACGCCTGAGCGTTGCGCGCCTCGAGCCGGTAGTCCAGCTCCTGCCGGATCTGGCGGGCGAACTCGTCGATCAGGGCGTGCGCGTCGATGAAGTCGAGGGCGTGCACGCGTTCCTTCACGAGCCGTGCAGCCTGGTAGAGCAGCGCCAGGTCCGCCTCGATCTGGCGCGGCGCACCCGGCCGTTGCACCTTCACGGCGACCCGCCGTCCGTTCGGGAGGATGGCGCGGTGCACCTGGCCGATCGATGCGGCGGCGACCGGCTGCTGCTCGAACTCGAGGAAGAGCCGCTCGAGCGTGTTGCCGAGATCCTCCTCGATCACGCGCTCCGCCTGCTCGAACGAGAACGGACGCACGGCGTCCTGCAACCCGCGCAGCTCGGCGATGATGTCCGGCGGCACGATGTCGGGCCGCGTCGAGAGCAACTGCCCGAACTTCACGAACGTCGGGCCGAGCTCGTCGAGCAGCTCGCGGAGATGCTGACCTCGCGCGGAGCCGACGCTCGTCTCCGCCTCCGCGAGCCGCGCCTCGGCCGAGCGGCCGGGCAGCAGGTCGGTGAGCTTGTGCGCCTCGAGGAAGTAGCCGAAGCCGTGGCGGACCATGACCTGTGCGATCTCCGACAGGCGTCCGAGGCTGCGCGTCGCCGGCTGGGCCATGCCTCTAGTGTGACACGAGCTTGCGGTCCCGCTTCACCCACGGGCCGGGCGGCACGAGCAGCTGCTCGACGTGGAGGTAGGCGAGACCGACGAGCGGCAGGTCGCTGAGCCGCTCGACACACAGGTAACGCGGTCGCCACTCCGGGAAGAACTTGCGGTTGAAGGCGTAGAGGCGCTCGAGCTGGAACACGTTGTCCGCGGCGAGCAAGCCGCGACGCAGCAGACGCCGCGCAATGGTGTTCGCCCGGTCGGGGCAGATGAGATCGGTCAGCGCGCAGAAGTTCAGCGAGAGCTCGGACGCTCCCTCTTCCTTCGCCCAGTCGAGGGTCGCAACGATGAGGAACTCGGTCAGGCCGTTCGGCGCATGTGGGCTGCGCCGCATCGTGCTCAGCGACCAGCCGCCGCCTGCGGGTGTCGGCGCGAGATGCAGGAATCCGCCGACGCTGCCGGCCTCGTCCTCGGCGAGCGCGAACACCGTCCCGGGCACGTACAGATCGTCGATCGCCATCGAGAAGCCGCGCTCGGGCTGGTTGCCGCGCCACTGCTCCGACACTTCGTCGAGCGAGGCGCGGAGCGCCTCGTCGGCGTCCTCGGCCGCGACGACGCGCAGCGTGTAGCCCGCCTTCGTCACGCGCGACACCGACTGTCGCACCTTCCGGATCGGCCGCCCCTCGAGCGAGAACGTCGCCGGGTTCAGCACCGCCTCTTCGCCGATCGCGATCGCGCGCATGCCGAGGCGGCGGTACCTGTGGAGATGCGTCTCGGAGGCACTGATGACGGCGAGCCTCCAGCCGTGCGTGCGTGCGACGCGCCGGAACTCGGCCAGCAATGCGTCGAACTCGTCCTCGGCACCGACGGGGTCGCCGCTGATCAGGGCCGTGCCGGCGACGACGCGGTAGGCAAGGAACGAGAGGCGTGTCGGCGAGAAGAAGTAGCTCTTGTCGCGCCGCAGCGCGAAGAACGAGAGGCTGTCATGCCCGTACGCATCGACAATCGCGCGCGCCACGCGCCGCTCCCCCACGGTCTGCGCGACCGCATGAGAGAACGGACGCAGCCACAGGAAGAGCGCGCCAAACCCGAGCAGGACTCCGAGCGCGGTGAAGACATCGGAGAGCTTGCTCGGAAGATCGCCGCCGTGCAGCTCGACGCCGAGTACGACTGCGCCTGTGGCGGCGAGTACCGTCGCAACGACGAACAGCGGCCGCGTCGCTCCCGGGTCGCCTGGAACATCGAAGCGCCGCCGGTAGCGCAGGAGCGCTGCGAGGAGCACGAGCGACGCAACAGACTCCTCGAAGTCGAGCCCCTTGGCCATATGCGCGACAGCGGACGCGAGCACCACGGCGACGGCCAGCTGCCATGCGCGTCTTCGGCGGTTGGCGAGTGAGCGAGAGAGCCAGACGAGGGCGAGCCCGAAGGCGAGCGCACCGACGCGCGCTGCGGCGATACCGCCCGGCGGGAGCACACCGCCGACGAGCTCGAACCGGTCTCGCATCTCCGGCGTGAGTGCCGAGACGATGCCGATCAAGCCGACCGCAGCGGCAGCCCAGGCGAGCAGCGATTCGGGCCTGGGACGGCGCAGCCTCACGCGGGCAGCGTAGCTCTGACCTCGGCCGAGCGGGTACAACATTCAGGATGCATTCAGCACCGTCCTCCACGCCCGACCGGGTGCCGCTCCCCCGCTGGGTCGTGCCCGTCCTGGAGTTGTCGATCGCCGGCCTCCTCCCTTGGACGCTCTGGCTCACCTACTCCCTGCCCTCGCGCCAGGTGACGCCGCATTACAACCTCGCGTGGGTCGGATTCGACATAGCGCTCATCACGGCGTTCGCAGCCACAGCGTGGTCTGCGGTGCGGTCGTCGCAGTGGCTCGTGCCGGCCGCCGCGGCCACGGGGACGATGCTGCTCTGCGACGCGTGGTTCGACGTCGTCACCTCGGGCGCTCCCGGCGACCGGCTCGAGGCCGTGCTCCAGGCGGGGCTCGCGGAGCTGCCGCTGTCGGCGATCTGCTGGTTCATCGTGTACGACGCCGAGCGCTTCCGGCAGGCGACGGTCGTCCGCTACTCCGGAGCGGTGAGACGAATGCGGGGACGGGAGAACTAGGAGGACGACGCGTCGCGCTGTTGCTCGAGCAGCCGCAAACGGTGCTCGAGCTGGGCGACGCGGAGCTCGAGCTCGTCGAGATCGTCGCGCGAGGCGAGGTTCAGGTCGTCGACGACGGCTCGTACTGCGCCGAGCGCCTGCTCCGAAAGCTTCGTTCGACTGCCGCGCACACGCGCGGGAAGCTCGAGGATGAGCTCTTCGATCGCGTCGACGATCCGCTCGCTACCGCGCGCGGCCATGCGGCCTCGTGCGGCGGCGCTGGCGCCGCTTCTCGCGGCGCTCCTGCGCGGCGGGCTCCGACGGCGCAGCGGTTGCGACGTCGACGAGCTCCGGCGTCGGCTCGGAAGCGAGCGCCTGCTCGGATGCCTCGAGCACCGCCGTGCCCGCGTCCGGCTTGGCCCGGCCGCGGCGGGCGCCGACGGTCTTGCCGCCGTCGTCGTCGTCCGGCGCGAGCTGCTTGCGCTTCGCGAACTCCGGCTCGCGTTCCTTCCAGATCGTGAGCAGCGGCGCGGCGATGAAGATCGACGAGTACGCGCCGGAGATGACGCCGACGATGAGCGCGAACGCGAAGTCCTTGAGCGTCGCGCCACCGAAGAGCTCGAGCGCGATGATCGGCAACAAGGTGATGAAGGTCGTTGCGAGGGACCGGCGGATCGTCTCCCAGAGCGAGACGTTCACGATCGTCGCGAACTGCTGGCGCCGCATCAACGGCACGTTCTCGCGCACGCGGTCGAAGATGATGATCGTGTCGTAGATCGAGTACCCGAGCACCGTGAGGACCGCGGCGACGGTGGCGACCGAGACCTCCTTGAACGCGATCGAATACACGCCCACGGTGATGATGATGTCGTGCAGCATCGCGAAGATCACCGGCACCGAGTACTTCGCGCCGAACCGCAGCGTGATGTAGATCACGATGAGGACGAGCGAGACGATGATCCCCCAGATCGCGTCGAGAGCGATCTGGTGCCCGAAGCTCGACGAGACGTTCTTCACGCCGGGGGCGTAGGCGCCGAGCTTCGTCTGCAGGTCCTGTGAGAGCGCCGACTGCTTCGCTCCGGTCAGCGACTTGAGCCGGATCTGCCACTGCTGATACTTGCCACCCCCGACCGTTGCGCCGCGACCCTGGACGATCGCGGTCTTCTCCCCATTCTGGGCAACGACCGTCGAGACATCCGCCTGCGAATACGCCTTGTGGGTCTTGAACGTGATCTGCGTGCCGCCCTTGAAGTCGATCCCGAGGTTCAGGCCGCGGACGCCCAGCGAGATCGCGCCGGCGAGGACGATCGCGCCCGAGATCGCGAACCAGAGGTTGCGGCGGCGCATGAAGTCGAGCTGCAGCCACTTGGCGGTTTGCTGCCCTGCTGCGCCCATGAAACGTGGGTTGTCGAACCAGCGGAAGCCGGCGAGCAGCCCGAGCAACCCGCGTGTCGCTGCGACAGCAGTGACGAGCGAGATCACGGTGCCGATGAGCAGCATCAGCGCGAAGCCCTTGACCGATGCCACCGCGATGAGGAAGAGCACGAGCGCGGTGATCGCGGTGACGACGTTCGCGTCGAGAATCGTGTGGAAGCCCTTGCCGTAGCCGGCGGCGATCGCGGCCCGCACGGACTTTCCGGCGCGCACCTCCTCCTTGATGCGTTCGAAGACGACGACGTTCGCGTCGGCCGCGACGCCGATCGTGAGGATGATTCCCGCGAAGCCCGGGAGCGTCAGCGTGACATGGAAGAGCAGGATCGCGGCGTAGTAGAAGAGGCCGTAGATCGCGAGCCCGACCACCGCGACGAGCCCGAGGAAGCGGTAGAGCAGCAGCAGGAACGCTGCGACGACGATCAAGCCGATCACGGCTGCCTTCAGCGCCTGATTGAGCGAGTCCTTGCCGAGCGTGGCCGAGACGTCGGTCCGCTCGATCTGCTTGAAGCTCACCGGCAGCGCACCGGTCTGGAGGATCAGCGCGAGATTCTTCGCCTCCGCGATCGAGCCGCCCTGGCCCAGGTCGATCTCGGCGTTCGGCCCGGCGATGCCGTCCGGGTTCTGCTTGAAGTCGATGAACGGCGTCGACTCGAGCTGGCCGTCGAGCACGATCGCGAAGTGCTGCGCGTAATTGCGGTAGTCGCCCTGCTTGCCGGCGAGATCGAACGCCGTCTGGCCGCGCTGCGCCTCATCGCGCGTGATCTTCTGGAACTGGTTCGACCCGTGGTTCGTGAACTGGAGCGTCACGATCGGCCCACCGTTCTGACCGAAGTCGGCGCGTGTGCCGGAGGCCACGAGATCGCGCCCGTTCATCTCCGGAACCGGATTGTTCGCGCGGGTCGGGAAGTAGTTGAGGAGGTAGTAGTACGTCCCGCTCGGCGAGACCGTATTGGCGCCGAGACAGCTTGTCGTGGCCTGGCAGTGAACGACGATCGTGTGAGCCGGGACCTTCAGCACCTGGTCGTTTGGCGGCGTCTTCCCCCCGTGCGGCTTGAGCAGGTCGGTCAGCGTGTTCGCGGGGCCTGCGACGAGCGAATGCTTGACGACCGTCTTCGTCACCGGCTTGGTCACCGTCTTGCCGTTGACCTTCACCTGCTTCGTCGACTTGACCTGCACGCTCTTTGCGTGGAAGAGGTAGTAGCTCTCGGGCGTGCCCTTCGCCGCCTGCGTCTGCACCTGCGTGAGCAGCTCGTAGAGCCCCGGGGTCGCGACGGGCCTGCCGTTGATGTCCCGCGACGGGCCGGTCAAATCGTTCTCGAAGTCGAACAGCATCAGCTGGGCGGTCGTGCCGATCAGCTTCGCCGCGGCTGCCGGATTGTGGATGCCGGCGATCTGGATGACGATCTGGTCCTTGCCCTGCTTGCGGATCTCCGGCTCGGAGACGCCGAGCTTGTTGATCCGGCTCTGCATGATCGAGATCGACCGATTCATGTCGTCGGGCGTCAGCGTGTGCCCCTTAGGCGGCACCGCCTGAAGCACGACCTCGAGGCCGCCGCGGAGATCGAGGCCGAGCGTGGGCTTCTTCTGGATCGGCGAGCCCGGAACCGCGAGCAGGATCGCGCCGACCAGCGCGATCACGATCGCGCCCATGAGAAGGAGGTACTTGCGCCGGTCGCTCACGTGCGGGGGAAGGTTAGCCGTCGTGTTCGTGGTTCGGTGAGCCGGCGGGCTCACCATCCGGCTCTGCGTCGGGCTCGCCGGGCGCCTCGGGCTCGTCGCGTGGGACGACGGCTCCGATTGCCTTCCGGGCGACGCGGACCTCGAGCTCGGGGGCGATCCGCACCATCACGGCCTCCTCCTGCAGCTCGGTGACCTCCCCGTAGATGCCGCCGGCGGTGAGCACCTCGTCGCCGACGTTCAGGCTGTTGAGCATGCGCCTGGCCTCGACCTGGCGCCGTTTCTGCGGACGGATGAGCACGAACCAGAGAAAAGCAAACGCGACGATGAGGATCAGGAAGCCGGGACTGTTCACGAGGTCTCCAGAATAGGGGGCGAGGAGCTTGCGGATGCGAGCCGTGCGAGCGCGTCGGTGCGCCAGGCCTCGAAGGAGTCGCGCTCGATCGCCTGGCGCGCCGCGGCGGCGAGGTCGAGCAGGAAACGCAGATTATGCAGGCTCAGGAGGCGAACGCCGAGGATCTCCTGCTGATTCACGAGATGCCGGATGTACGCACGGCTGAACCGGGTACAGGCGGGGCACCTGCAGCTCTCGTCGAGCGGACGCGGGTCGCGCGCGAAGCGCGCATTCCGGAGATTGAGTCGCCCTTCCCAGGTGAGGGCGCTGCCCGTGCGCGCGGTGCGTGTCGGCAGGACGCAGTCGAACATGTCGACGCCGCGCGCGATCACCTCGATCACGCCTTCGGGATCGCCTATGCCCATGAAGTAGCGCGGCTTCTCGGCCGGCAAGAACGACGCCGCGAGCGTCGTCGCCTCGAACATCGGCTCGCGCGCCTCCCCCACGCTGAGGCCGCCGATGGCGTAGCCGTCGAAATCGAGCGGCACGAGCTCCTCGGAGGAACGCTGCCGGAGCTCCGTGTCGAGGCCGCCCTGCGTGATCGCGAATCGCAGCTGTCCGGGCGCGCGCGGCAGGTCGCGCTGGCGCTGCGCCCAGAGCGTCGTGCGTCTGACCGCCTCTTCGACCTCCGCGCGCGGAAGCCCCGAGGGCGGACAGATGTCGAGGCACATCGCGACGTCCGACCCGAGCCGCTCCTGGATCTGCGCCGCGAGCTCGGGCGTGAACCGCTCCGGGCTTCCGTCGTACACGGAGCGGAACGTCACGCCGTCGTCATCCGAGGCGATGAGCGTGTCGCGCAGCGAGAACACCTGGAAGCCGCCCGAGTCGGTGAGGATCGGGCCGTCCCATCCCATGAAGGAATGGAGCCCGCCGAGCTCCGCGATCAGGTCCTCGCCCGGCCTGAAGTGGAGGTGGTACGTGTTGCCGAGCAGGATCGTCGTCCCGATCGAACGCAGCTCGTCGGGGTCGACCGCCTTCACCGTGCCTTTCGTGCCTACGGGCATGAAGGCCGGCGTCGGGACGTCGCCGTGCGCCGTGTGCAGCACGCCGGCCCGGGCGACGCCGTCGGTGGCGGCGAGGGTGAAGCAACTCATGTGGCCGAGGGTACGCCGTCAG
>JAOPYX010000268.1 GCA_025964535.1 Actinomycetes bacterium
GGTCGACCCGGAACCGCGCCGCGCCCGTGAGGCCTTGGCCTCGGACGACGTGGCGAATCGTGGCCTGCGCACCAGCGACGCCGGTGAGCCCTGCTCCGGGAACGATCTCCGGGGAAAGCGCCTGGCCTTCGGGGGCCGGAGGCAGGTTGTCGCGCGGCGCCGACGCGCCCGGCCCGGCAGCTGCGAGCGCCAGGCACGCCGCGCCGGTCAGCATGAGGATCCGTGTCTTCATGGTCGTTCGTCTCCCTTCGAACAACGTGTCTGTGATTCCGTAACGGCGGCGGGACCGGCCCGGGTACGGGTAGGCACGAGCCCTGGGGTCACCGACGTCCCCTCGACACGCTCGTCGGCTGCGGCGCCGAACCAGGGACGCCGCCGAGCGCGTAGTCGAACGAGTGGGTCGCGTCGCCCTCGGCATAGACGTCTGCGTCGGCGTTCTCTCCATACGAGAGGGCCGTGACGCTGTAGAGCGTGGAGCCGTCGACTGCACGCTGCGCCGTCGAGCCGAACCCCTGCCTCAGCGAGACGTCGATCGTGATCGTGTTGCCCGAGACCGCGCCGCTCGTCAACGTCTGCTCGGCCGGATAGATCAGGATCTTGCAGCCGCTGGACGCGCTGATGCAACCGGTCGGATCGTCACCGCTCCCGGCGAAGAACGTCGGCTTGGCGCCGGCGACCGACTTCGCGCCGACATAGAAGATGCGGTACGCCTCGGCGCCGTTCGGCAGGACCGACTTTGCCTGGAACCGCGTGAGCCACACGGTTGCCGTCTTTCCGGGGGGCGGCGTCAGGTCAGCGAGCTTTGCCAGAGACATCCGCACGCGCAGCACGCCGTTCCTCGGCTGTGAGAGCGCGAGCGCCGTGAAATCGAGCCCAGGCTTGTTCGGGCCGGGACCCGTGCCGGAGTAGTGCGGCACGAGGGCATCGCCCGCGGGATCGGACATCGGGGTCTTCGGCCGGGCGCCAAGCAGCTGCCGGACCTCCATCAGGTGTGCTTGGCGGTACTGACTCGACTCGTCGTCGAAGACGATCCGGATGGCGCCCTGCTTGTCGAACGCGACGTCGAAGTAGTCCGCCATGGTGCGGCCACTCGTGCACGCCGTCCCGCTGTTGCAGATGTAGCCGTAGTGCATGGGATGCGCGGTGAAGGTCTGCTGCGCGACGTTCGGCTTCAGCGTGTCTGCATGCGTGACAACGGCGACGTAGCCGTACCACGGATAGCCGGAAGCCTCTACGGACGTGTTCGCCGGCTGGTTGTCGCTGCTCTTCGTCGAGTCGTTGCCGTACCACGTGACGGCGAATGTGCCCGCCGCACCGCCCGCGACCTCGGGGAAGGTGTTCGTCGTCGCCGGCGGCGTGTTCAGCTTCGACGGCGTGCTCCACGCCGCGCCGCGATCGGTGGACACCGACTCGTAGACGTTGCGGTCGCTGCCGTCGATCCAGACGACCATCACGTTGCCCGCCTTGTCGAACGCGACCCAGGGGAAGACCGTCGTCGGGTCGCCCTTCGGCGGCGCGGGAGGCAGCTCGACGGTGCGGAAGTCGATGTTCGTCCGCTGGCCCGGCGCGACGTGGCCGATCACGAGCTCGATGTGGTCGCCCTTGCCGCAGGGCATGTAGAGGTTCCGGCTCAGCGGGTCGAAGAAGAGCTTCCCGCACGGAGCGCCGCTCGAGATGGCGAGCTGCCCGGGCGCGGAGGCGGCGTTCGTCCAGACGAGACCTCCTGCCACGTCCGACTTCCCCGTGGAGCCGGGCGACGAGAGGATCTGCGAGCCGAGCGGCGTCTGCCGGTACACGAGGAAGACGGTGTTGTCGGTGGCGGCGCCGGTGATGCCGTTGTCGATCGCGTACCACTGGCGGTCGACACCGACCTCCTGCGCCCCAAGAGTGTTCTTACGCCACGTGTTGCCGTTGTCGTTGGACACCGACGTACCGACGTTGACGAGCCCCTCCAGGTCGCTGAAGTACACGTACCCCTGGTCGTCGACGGCGAGATCGGTGTCGCCACCGCCGGGCGGTGCATCGGGCCTGAGCCCGGTCGCGCTGACGGTGTGGAACTCCAGGCCGCCGTCCGTCGAGTGGTGAACGAACGACTGCTGCGTCGACGTCCCGAACGGGCCGCTCTCCCAGTACGTGCCGTCGGGCGCGATGAAGTTGACCGGCTCGCCCTCGGTGCGCTGCGGATCGACGATGGTCTCGGGCGAGAACGCGATGCTGCCGACCGAGCGTGTCGGCGTCGGTGTCCCTGCATCGCCGGCCGGAGGACTTGTGGGGCCTCCGCCCGGAAGCCCCGGCACGCTGGGGACCGGCACCGTCGTCGTCGTGAACACGCCGTTGTAGTCGTACGGCGCGATGTACGGGACCGTGGGGTTCGCGAACGGGCACACCTTCACGGTCCATGTGCCGGGAGGGATCGAAGACGAGGCGTGATGAACGGCCTCCGGGCTCGTGAGGGTGTCGGAGTACTCCACCTGGGTGCCCGCCGGATCGAGCAGCGCGAGCGTGACGTCGTTCGTCGGAAGCGTCGCCGACACCGCGACGTCGATCGTCTTCGTGCCGGCGCCGACGAGGAATGTCTTCACGTCGCAGGTTGAAGGCGGCGCGAAGCTGCCGGCGAACGCGCCCGGCGAAACTGTGTCCTGCGCCTCGAGGGACGCCTCCGTGGCGTTCGCCGCCTCGCTCTCACCGACGGAGGCGCTGCCGGCCTCGTGCGCCGACGCCGATGTGCCGCTGCTACCCCACTGCGCACTCGCCGCGAGCGCGGCGACGGCGACCGCCACTCCCATGAGCCCAAGCCAACGCCGCATGTCTCGTCTCCCTCCGAGTCGTGGTGCTGTCCACCGCGACAACGGACGAGCCGGGAGATGGGTTACGGCCTACGGACGCGAGGCGTAGCCGCGCATGCCGTCCAGCAGCAAGGCGGTGAACCGGTCGGCGAGCTCGTCCGTGTCGGAGCCGGGGCGAAGCCAGGTGTACGCCCAGTTGGCAGCCGAGAGGGTGAGCAGAGCAGCCGTGCCGTCGTCGAGATCCGCGCGCAGCTCTCCACGCTCACGACCCTCTCGGAAAAGAGCACGCACGCGCTCCTCGTAGCGACGCCGCTCGGCCACGAATTGCTCGCGCCGCTCGCCCTCGAGGTAGCGCCACTCCCGAACGAACACCGTGGCGATGTCGAGCTGCTCCGCCACGACCCGCATGTGCGCGCGGAGCGCCGCGCGGATCCGTTCGAGCACGGGCCCGTCCTCCGGGATCGCGTCGAGAGCGGCGTGGAAGGCCTCGGCGCCCTCGCGGGCCACATCCCAGAGGAGGTCGGCCTTCGAATCGATGTGGGTGTAGAGCGAGCCCTTCTGCATGCCCAGGGCCTCCGCGAGGTCGCCGACGGAGGTGCCGTGGTAGCCCTTCTGCGCGAAGAGCCGTGCGGCGGCACGGGTCAGCTCGGCTCGCCTCGTGGACATCTAGAATGAGCCTAACGATCGTTCGGAAGGAGCGCCCGATGGCGGCTGTGGAGATTCCCCGTGACGAGCAGGCATTTCTCGAGTACGTGCAGGCCGGCGGCCAGGCCGAGACGACCGATTGGCTCCCCGACGACTACCGGCGCAAGCTGATCAAGTTCATCGAGATGCACGGCAACTCGGAGCTGATGGGCGTGCTGCCCGAGCGCGAGTGGATCCTCCGCGCGCCGACGCTCCAGCGCAAGCTCGCGCTCACCGCGAAGGTGCAGGACGAGGTCGGGCACGCGCAGCTGATCTACCGCGTCGTCGAGGATCTCGGCAAGCCGCGCGAGCGCTGCCTCGCCGATCTCGTCGACGGCAAGGCGAAGTTCCACAACGTCTTCCACTACCCGACGCGCACGTGGGGTGACGTCGGAGTCATCGCGTGGCTCGTCGACGCCGCCGCGATCATCAGCCAAAAGGCGCTCCTCAAGTGCTCGTACGCGCCGTACGCACGGATCATGAAGAAGATCTGCTGGGAGGAGTCGTTCCACATCCTCCACGGCCGCGACGTGATCCTCGCGATGGTCACCGGGACGCCCGAGCAGTTCGAGCTCGTGCAGGAGGCGGTCAACCGCTGGTGGGGGCCGCTGATGCAGTTCCACGGGAACCCGATCGCCAAGGAAGACGATCCGATGTTCCAGTGGCGCATCAAGTCGCAGGGGAACGAGGAAGCCAGGCAGCAGTTCCTCGAGGGCTACGTGCCGCAGATCCTCGAGCTCGGGCTCGAGATCCCCGACGCGAAGCTGCGCCGCAACGACGAAGGCGTGTGGGAGTACAGCGAGCCGGACTGGGAGGAGCTGAAGCACGTCGTCACCGGCCACGGGCCGCGCACCGAAGAGCGGCTCGCGTTCCGCCGGCGCTTCCTCGA
>JAOPYX010000295.1 GCA_025964535.1 Actinomycetes bacterium
CCCCTTGCTCCCGAGCGTCGTGAACGGCGACGGCGTCTCGCGGTGTCCCGACGTCAGCGGCGGGAGGTCGGGCGCGGTCGGGCAGAGGTAGTCCATGAACGTTCCGGTGAGCAAGTTCCCGTCGGCGTCGTGCACGACGCGTTCGAAGAGCGCAACGCCTGCGCCGTGTGCGAAGCCGCCGCGGATCTGTCCCTCGACGAGGAGCGGATTCAGCAGGCGGCCGGCGTCGTGGACCGTCACGTACTCGAGCACGCGCACCTTGCCGGTGTCGCGGTCGACCTCGACGACGGCGATGTCGGCAAGAAATCCGTGAGCGGCAGAGGAAGCGACGTGATCGTCCGCGTCCGGCGGCTCGAGGTTGGGCGCCGCGTCGAACGCCGTTTCGTGGAGGCCGGCTTCCACCCCGCGCGGCAGCGAGTCGGGGTTCCAGTGTGCGGTGCCCGCGAGTCGGCGGATCGATACCGACTCGCCGTTCGCCCAGGCCTTGCCGTCGCGCAGCTCGACCTCCTCCGCGCTGCACTCGAGCTGCGCAGCAGCGATCGCGCTCAGCTTCGTTGCGATCTTCGTCGCAGCCTTGTGCACGGCGCCTGCGCCCACGCCGGAGAAGCGTGACGAATAATTTCCGGAGGCAACCGTCCACGCGCTCGTCGACGTGTCGACGTCCGCCAGCACCTCGATCTCGCTCGGCGCGACCCCGAGGACGTCGGCGGCAACCTGAGCGGCGGCGGTCCGGTGTCCTTGACCTTGCGGTGTCGTCGAGACGCGAACCGTGATGCCGCCGAGCGGATTGATCGCGACCGTCGCGCCCTCCGCATTTCCCGACTTCGGGAGCTGCCCCGCCCGCTCATCCGACGTCTGCGCGAGCGTGATGTAGCCCATGTTCGAGATCGACGGCTCGACGACGCAGGCAACGCCGATCCCGACGAGACGTCCCTCTGCCCGCGCCGCGGCCTGCTCCTCACGCCGGTCCGCGTAGCGCACGAGCTCCAGCGCGTCGTCCAGGCACGCCTCGTAGTCGCCGGAGTCGTACAGGCCGCCGGAGGGCGTGCGATAGGGGAAGTCGGCGGGCTGCACGAGGTTGCGCCGGCGAAGCTCAGCGGGGTCGATGCCGAGGCGGTCCGCCGCGATCTCCATGGTGCGCTCGAGCGCGAAGTACATCTGCGGCCCGCCGAACCCTCGGTTCAGCGTCGTCGGCGAGCGGTTCGTGACCACGACGCGGTTGCGCGTTGCGACGTTGCGTACCCGGTAGGCGCCCGACAGCGAGCCGTGCATGCGGTACAGCGTGGCCGGCTCGGGCGCGCGCAGATACGCGCCGACGTCCTCGATCACGTCGTACTGCAGCGCGAGCAGCTCGCCGTCCGCGCCGAAGCCCGCCTTCAGGTCGGTGACACGTGCGGTCGAGGAGCCGGCTGCCGCGAGATGCTCGAGCCGGTCCTCCGTCCACCGAACCGGGACGCCGAGCTTCTTCGAGGCGAGCCCGAGCAGCACGACGTATGCGTAGACCGCGGCCTTGATCCCGAAGCTGCCGCCGGAGTCGGGCGGCGTGATGAGCCGCAGCTTCGAACCGGGCAGGCCGAGCGCGGCAGCCGCAACCGAGTGCAGCGTGAAGGGGCCCTGGAAGTTCGCCCACGCGGTGAGCGAGCCCGTGCCGCGGTTCCAGTCGGCCACGACGCCGTAGCACTCGAGCGGTTGCCCACTCCAGCGGGGAAACGAGAAGCGCTCCTCGACGACGAGCGCGGCGCCGGCGAACGCCGTCTCCGGATCGCCGTACCGAAATGAGCGCTCCGACACCAGGGCGTCGGTCGCTGCTGCCGCGACGGCGTCGGTGACGGCGTCGAGCGGCTCATACTCGACGTCGATCAGCTCGAGTGCGTCTTCGGCGAGATACCGGCTGCGCGCGACGACAACCGCCAGCGGCTCTCCGTAGTAGCGCGCAACCTCCGCCGCCGCGGCATACGACACCGGCGCGTCCTCGACTCCCACCGGAAACGGCCGCGACATCGCCGCCACATCGGCGCCGGTGAGCACGCCGACAACGCCGGGAAGCTCGAGCGCGCGCGACACCTCCATGCTCGTGATGCGCGCATGCGCGAACGGCGACCTCAGAATCGCGGCGTGATACGCGTTCGGCACGGGATCGAGGTCGTCGATGAAACGACCTTCGCCCCGCAGCAGCGCCTCGTCCTCGAAGCGCGCGAGCGCTTGGCCGACCCAGGTCTGGCGCTCGGTGCGGACGGCCATCGCCGTACGCTAACGCGCCGTGACGCGGCAGCGGGCCGCGTCCAGCTGCTCGGGCGTCGGGCCGCCTCGGTCGAGCGCACGGAACGCGTCGAGCACGGCCCGCGGGTCGCGGCCGTGCCGCTTGGCAGCGAGCGTGAGCGGCTCCTTGAAGGCGCCGCCGCAGTGGGCGCAGGGCCAGCTGAGCTGCGCCATGAGACGAGCCGCGCTGCCGTCGGGATGGCGCTTCAGAAGCTCGACGATGGTCGTCGAGCCCCGTACCTCGCCGATGCCGGCCGCGTTAGGCGTGCGCCTCCTGCGGGAACCGGTGCGGCTGCGCGTCGAGCCGGATCATGTTGCTCGGCAGCTGGTAGCGCGCGAACGGAAGGATGATCGTCTTCGCGTCGGGTCCGTGACGCTCCATCGCGGCCGCGAAGGCGGCGTCGAGCGACGTCGTCGCGTCGATGCCGATGTCGGCGGCCATCTCGAGGTTCTCCTCGAGCGTGACGAGCGTCAGGTGCTTGCGCGTCATCACCTCATAGATCGGCACCCAGATGCAGCCGGCCCACATCTGGATCTCCCGCATGTGGATGTCGCGAAGCACGCGCTGGTAGTTCTCCGGCGTCGGAGGCATGTAGGGCTTCATGAGATCCATCAGTGCGAGACCCGGGAAGTCGCCGAGCTCGGTGTGCACGCCCGGCGAGGGGCTTGCGTAGATGATCGTCCCGCCGTCCTTGAGGACGAAGTCGGCCGACATGCAGCCCCACCCAGTGTGGAAGAACAGATGGTCGGTCGGCGCGAAGACACCGCAGATGGCGATGTCGGCCTGCCCGTGCTCGGGTACCGGGCTCTCGTACGCGTAGATCGCGTTGAACTGCTCGATCGCCTGTCGGTGCGACTGCGGATGCGAGCCGCCGACGATGCCGAACACGCGGCCGCGCGTGTCGAGGAGCACGTTCAGCGTGAAGTCGAGCCCCGTCATCGTCGCGATCTCGTCGATGTCCGAGCGCATCGGCCCGGCGAGCGCGCCGTAGTGCGTCTGCGGCGACGGAACGAAGTTGCAATGGTTCGACTCGATCGTCTCGTCTGAGCAGACGCCCGGCATGATCAGCTTGCCGCCGCCGCCGTAGCCCCAGTGGTTTGCCTGCGCCTGGCCGATCGCGATCTTGACGTCGCGCTTCACGACCTCGCTGTGCACCCACACCGGCGTGCCACGCGACGTGACCCCGAGATGCGTGTACACGTCCGGGTTGCGTGGATCGTTCTGAAAGAGCGGCCAGCCGTTGCGTTCCATCCGGTCGAGGTTCTCGCGTCCGACCTTCATCTCGATGTCGGACTCGGACAGCGGGAAGACCTTGCCGTTGCCAGTGATCAAGCAGACGTCCGTGATACCCGCCGCCTCGATCGCGTCGAACACGGGCGGCAGCAGCTTCGAGGCCGGCGTCGGCCGAAACTGGTTGTCGATCACGATCGCGACACTCTGCTTGCCCTCGATCAGCTCCGCGAAGCTCGGTCCGGCGAACGGCTCGGCGAGCGCGACGCGGGCAGCTTCGGTCGCGTTCGGCACGGGATCCGGCTCGTCCGGATAGATGGCGGCGATCAGGTTCGCGGACGGGATCTCGAACTCGATCTGGTCGCGGTAGACCTTCGTCTCGTCATCCGCGGCGCCAATCGTCAGAGGATCGAGCGATTCGTACGGGATCTGAAAACGCTGTGGATCGGCCATGCTCTCCTCCAGACGCGTCGTCGGCACCGAAGTCGGACGCTAGCACTGCCGACGGCGGCGCGTCTGGGGCGAAGCCCTAGCGCTTTACAGCCGTGAGGGAGGCCGACGCGTCGATCCGGCCGAACGCGACGCCCGTCTTGATGTGCCGTGTTGCCCTCTGGACGGCGCGTATCAACTTCACGCTGGTCGTCTGCGGCCGCGCCGAGATCAGGTACGCAGCCAACCCTGCGACGAGCGGCGTCGCGGACGAGGTGCCGCAGAACTCGCCGTAGCCACCGCTGATCGTCGGCGCGACGTTGCACCCCGGCGCCGCGACCTTGATCCACGGGCCGTGCTCCGACCACGAATAGAGGCGATCGGTCTGGTTACTCCCCGCGACGCTGATCACGTTCGCGTAATTGGCGGGATAGAACGGAACAGCGAGGCCGCTGTTGCCGGCCGCAGCGACCACCAGCGCGCCCTTCGAGCTCGCGTAGGTCACTGCCTGCTGAAGCGCGGGCACGCCCACGGGCCCGCCGAGGCTCACGTCGATCACCTTGGCGCCCATGTCCGCGGCCTTGACGATGCCGGCAGCAACGGTCGCCAGGTCGCCGTTGCCGTTCGCGCCCATGACCTTGATCGGCAGGATCGAGCACTTCCAGCACACCCCGGCGCCACCCAAGCCGTTGCCGGCGTGCGCCGCGATGACTCCCGCGACGTTGGTGCCGTGGCCGTTGTCGTCGCTCGGGTCCGTGTCGCCGTTCACCAGGTCAATGCCCGGCAGCACCAACCCCGCGAGGTCGGGCACCGAGGTGACGCCGGTATCCACGATGGCGACGATCACGTTGCCGGAGCCGTGCGTGCGCCCCCAGGCCTTCGTGAAGCCCGCCAGACGAAGGCCCCACTGATTGGCGAAGAACGTGTCGTTGACGGTCGCGCCCATGACGTGCAGCACCTCGTCGCGATCGGCGTAGCGCACGAGCCGAGACCCTCGTAGTGCGGTGAGCACATGCGTGAGGCGCGCCGGATCCACGACTACCGAGCGAACGCCGATGTGCGCAATCTGTGTCGCCGAGCTTGCGCCGAGCCGGGCGAGCAACGCGGACTCACGCGCGGGTGAGACACCCGGGCGGAAGCGCACGAGCAGAACGTTCGGCAAATACGTCGCGTGGATCGACGAGCGAACGACCGGCGGGAGCTGTTCCAGCGCCTGGGTCGGCGGGCTCGCTGCAGTGGTGGTCGCAGCAGTCGTCGTGGCCTGGGCGGGCGCCGCCGGTGGGGCACAGCCGAGCAACGAATCGACCGTTGCGTTCACGCCGCACAGGATCCCGGGCTGTGCCTGTACTGCGATCGCTGCGCCGGCCTGCGCGGTCGATCGGCCCGAGTTGAGCACGCGGCCTACGACCAACCCCGTCGCGATGGCGATTGCGACGAGAAGGCAAATCCGGATTCGGCTCTTTCCAACCATGATCGACGTGGTTCGAAATCCACTTCGGACCCTCGCCGCAATCCGAAAAATGCAAACCGTTGAACACTCGACGGCAACCGGGATGCCGCTGTACAAGCGGTCCTCGCCACAAAAATCGCTTCGCGCAGCGGCGTCATGTTGGGTTCATATCCGCGCGACTAGCCTGGCGTCCTCTGAGCACGCGTGTTCCGAACAGAGCTGAAAAGCGCCGCGCTGAGCGGAGACGTCGCGCGGCGCGGCGCCGTCTCGGTGTGCTCGTGATCGGCGTCGCCCTCATCGGCGCCCTAGCCGTCTCCTACCTCTGGAGCTCGAGCGGACACAGCACGCCCGCCGCAGCGCCCGCGGCGAAGAAGAAACAGGTGGTGGCGCGCCTGCATCCGCCCGGCCCGATCCCCGGCTATCTCCTGATCGCGGATCGCGGCAACAACCGGATGCTGCTCGTCAACAGCGCCAAGCACCTGTTCTGGTCGTACCCCGCAGCGGGTGCCGGCACCGCGATGCCGTTCAGGTTCGACGACGACACGTTCTTCGGCCCGAAGCTCGACCGGATCATCTCCAACCAGGAAGAGCAACAGACGATCCAGATCGTCTCGTTCCCGGCCGGCCACATCCTGTGGCGATACGGACACGTGAACGTGAAGGGAACGACGCCGGGTTACCTCAACACGCCCGACGACGCCTACTTGTTGCCGAGCGGCCTCGTCACCGTCGCCGATGCGTACAACTGCCGCGTCCTGTTCATCGATCACGCCCACCGCATCGTGCGCCAGTACGGAACCACGGGTGTGTGCAGACACAACCCGCCCGCGCAGCTCGGCCCGGTGAACGGAGCGACGCCGCTCGCGGACGGCGGCACGCTCATCAGCGAGATCGCCGGCTCCTGGGTCGACGACATCGCCGCGAACGGCAGGCTGCGCTGGTCCGTGCAAGCGCCCGTTTCGTATCCGTCCGACCCACAGCTACTCGGGCCCAACCGGATCCTGCTCGCGGACTATGCGCGCCCCGGACACGCGATCATCATGACTCGCACCGGGAAGGTGCTCTGGCGCTACGGGCCCGCGTCCGGCCCCGGCGCACTCGACCACCCCTCCCTCGCG
>JAOPYX010000299.1 GCA_025964535.1 Actinomycetes bacterium
GCCTGACGCGCGACGTGAACGCGCGCTTCGGCGGCAGCGTGCTCTACAAGGGGCAGAACCTGCTCGAGCTGTCCGACGCCGAGATGCAGGAGTACCGCGGCAACGAGATCGGGATGATCTTCCAGGACCCGATGACGTCGCTGAACCCGGTGTACCGGATCGGCGAGCAGATCGTCGAGGCGATCCGGGCGCACGACAACGTCGACAAGCGCCAGGCGAAGCGGCGCGCGGTCGAGCTGCTGAAGCAGGTCGGAATTCCGAACCCGGAGTCGCGCGTCGACGATTTCCCGCATCAGTTCTCGGGCGGCATGCGCCAGCGCGCGATGATCGCGATGGCACTCTCGTGCAACCCCGACGTGCTGATCGCCGACGAGCCGACGACGGCGCTCGACGTGACGATCCAGGCGCAGATCATCGAGTTGATCAGCCGGCTCAAGGACGACTTCAACTCCGCCGTGATCATGATCACGCACGACCTCGGCGTGGTGGCCGACATCGCCGACGAGATCCTCGTGATGTACGCCGGCCGCGCCGTCGAGCAGGCGGAGAAGCGCGATCTCTTCTACGACCCGCAGATGCCGTACACGTGGGGCCTGCTCGGGTCGATCCCGCGGCTCGACCGGCCGAAGACGAAGCGGCTGCACTCGATCGAAGGCGCGCCGCCGTCGGTGATCAACGCACCGGAGGGCTGCAAGTTCCGGCCGCGCTGCCCGCACGCATTCGCGAAGTGCGGCGAGGAGCCGCGCTTGGAGAACCGTGTCGAGAAGCCCGGGCATCTGGATCGCTGCTGGCTCGACGTCGAGTACAAGCGGTCCCACCGCGACGCCACGATCAGCGGCGACACCCAGGAGGCTGCATGAGCACGAACGGCCAGCCTCTCGTCGAGGTCAAGCACGTCAAGAAGTACTTCCCGATCAGGCAGGGTGTGCTGCAGCGCGAGGTCGCGCGCGTCCACGCCGTCGACGACGTCAGCATCTCGGTGCAGCCGGGAGAGACGCTCGGACTGGTCGGCGAGTCGGGCTGCGGCAAGTCGACGCTCGGCCGCACGATCGTGCGCCTGCTCGAGCCGACGGCCGGCGAGATCTCCTTCGAGGGGCAGCGGATCGAGGAGCTGAGCGCCCGGCAGCTGCGGCCGCTTCGCCGGCAGATGCAGATGGTCTTCCAGGATCCCTACGCGAGCCTGAACCCCCGCAAGCGTGTCGGCACGATCATCGGCGACCCGCTGAAGATCCACAAGCTCGGCGACGCGGGCGAGCGGAAGGCGCAGGTCGAGCAGCTGCTCGAGACCGTGGGTCTCTCGCCGGAGCACTACAACCGGTTCCCGCACGAGTTCTCGGGCGGGCAGCGCCAGCGCATCGGTATCGCCCGCGCGCTTGCCCTGCGGCCGAAGCTGATCGTGGCCGACGAGCCGGTGTCGGCGCTCGACGTCTCGATCCAGGCGCAGATGCTGAACCTGCTGGTCGACCTCCAGCGCGAGTTCAACCTGACGTACATCTTCATCGCCCACGACCTCGGCGTCGTACGGCACGTGAGCGACCGGATCGCCGTCATGTACCTCGGCAAGATCGTGGAGCTCTCGCCGGCGGAGGAGCTCTACACGCGGCCGATCATGCCGTACACGGAGGCGCTGCTCTCGGCGGTGCCGATCCCCGATCCCGACCTCGCGGCGGCCCGGGAGCGGATCGTGCTCGTCGGCGACGTCCCGAGCCCGATCAACCCGCCGAGCGGCTGCCGCTTCCATCCCCGCTGCCGCTACGCGACGCAGGTGTGCCAGGAGGTGGAGCCGCCGCTCGTCGAGTACGGGAACGGCCACCTGGCGGCCTGCCACCACCCGCTCAACGTCGACGCCGCGGCGCTCCAGCGGGCCCAGGTGGCCCCGAGCACGCCGCGCGCGGCCGACGAGAGCGCCCTGCCGCGCGACACCTCGGGCAGCTCGCATCCCGTCTCCGGCGAGGCCGGGGATCCGGGCCGCGCGCACGATCTGGCGTAACGGAGCCGTCCGAATCCCTGAATAGAGGTAGGCCGACCCTAAAGGGGTGATAGGTCCACGCCGATACTCGGGGCATGGATGCGGCGGAGCGCAAAGAGATCCTGAACCGGTACGCGAACCATTCGGCCCGCTTCGAGGAGGTCGCGCAGCGGCGGCGCAACGGCGCCGGCGCCGAGGTGATCCCGTTCCAAGGGCCGCTCCGTGAACTCGAGCAAGAGCCGACCATGCGCGAGGTCGAAGTGCTCCAGCTGATCTGCGACGGGCTCGTGAACCGCGAGATCGGCCAGCGGCTCTTCCTCTCGGAGGAGACCGTGAAGTCGCACGTTCGCCACATCCTGGCGAAGCTCCAGGCGCGCTCGCGCGCCCATGCCGTTGCCGTAGGCTTTCGGCGCGGCATCATCGGTTAGTCGCGGTTCGTCGCGCGACAGGCGCACGAAAAACGCCGGCAGCGCCGGCGTCTTTTCAACACAACCTGTCGAGAACCCTGCGGCGAGCAACCATTGCGCGCCGGGTGCTTACCCACCCGGCGCCTCATGGTTAAAGGCCTAGCGCATTATCCACCGGCTGTGGATATCCCCCTCAAGAGGGATGACCTATGCCTGGGGACAACGCAGAGTGTGACCTCGTTACCAGCCCTTGACGGTTCCAACGAGAGTCGCGTTGGCGACAAGCGAGATGAGGCGCTGCATTGGAGGTTCTCCTAAGACTCGGGGACTGACGGCAAGAGGAGTTATACCCCTT
>JAOPYX010000310.1 GCA_025964535.1 Actinomycetes bacterium
GACATAGAACGGGCATCTAGGATCCGAAAATGGATGAAGACTTCACACCCGCGTTCGCTCCCGAAGACCCCGGACCCGCCGGCCCAGAGCCGCTCGCCTGCACCGCCGAGCGCGCCGAGTGCACGTGCCCGGACTTCTGCGAGCGAGACCACGCGAACGAGTAGAGATCCGATCGGCCACCGCGGCCGTAGGACAGGGTCGATGCGTTACTCGACCCTGATCGTGCTGCTCGTGGTCGGCCTTTCCCTCGTCGCCGTGCTGAGCGCCTGCGGCGGCAAGGGCGGCGGCTACTAACTCTTAATCTCCGCAGCCGTATCGCGTCCTATGATCGGACGCTTGAGCGCCGATCTTCGAACTCGGCTCGGGTTGAGGCGCGCGCCGTGGTCGGTGGTGCTCGGAATCCTCGTCGTCTCGCCGCTGATCGGGCTCGCGATCGCCGACATCCCCGAGGCGCGCGCCTTGCCAGGCGTCATCTTGGTCGCCGTCGGGCTGGGCGCCGCCTACTTCGCAGGCCCGGTGGTGGGGCTTGTAGCGCTCGGCGAGTCGCTGGCCGTCGCGATCGCCATCGGCCTCAAGCCCGCGGAGAAGCTCACGGTCGGATCGACCCTGCTCGTGTTCGTCGTCGCGGGTCTCGCCGTCACCGCGCTGTCGGCTGCATTCGCGCGCGAGCGCGAGTCTCGGCGAGAGGCGGTCGAGAGCGAGGACCGGTACCGCAGCCTGCTCGAGGCGGCCTTCGAGGCCGTCGTGCTCAGCGTCGGCGGAAGGATCGTCGACGTCAACCACGGCTTCGAGCATCTGACGGGATTGCGGCGGAGCGAGCTTCTCGGTAGCCCGCTGGAGGGAGTGTTCGCGGTCTCGTCGCCGGAGTCGGCAAAGAGCGCGCAACCCAATCTCACGACCGGCAACGTCGGGCCCGTCGAGCTCATAGTCTCCGCCGGAGCAAAGCGCGGGCGGATCGTCCGCCTCGTGGCGCAGACCGTGATGTACCAGGGGAAGTTCGCCCGTCTCACGGCGATCCACGACGTGACGGAGCAGCGCGACGCCGAAGCGGAGCACGCTGCCGCCGAGGCGCGTTACCGGGCCTTGTTCGATTCGGCCGCCGTCGCCGTGACGGTCGCGAGCATCGATGGCACCTACCTCGAGGCGAACGAGGTGTTCTGCTCCCTCGTCGGCGTGCCGCGCGACGAGGTCATCGGCCAGCACTTCTCGAAGTTCCAGGGACCGCCCGAGCCGGGCGACGGCGAAGTCCTCGACGCCATCCTCCGAGGCGAGCCGGGGCCGTTCATCTTCGAGGGGCGACTCGTGGACAGCGATGGCGTTCGCATTCCCACGCGGGTCAGCGTTGCCCTCGTCCACGACGAGCTGGGCGACCCGCTGTACACGGTCAACGTGCTCGAGTCGATCGCGGAGCAACGGCGGCTCGAGGACCAGATTCGCCAGGCGCAGAAGATGGAAGCGGTGGGACAGCTCGCCGGCGGTATCGCGCACGACTTCAACAACCTCCTCACCGTGATCGGCGGCAACGTCATGCTCATCACGTCAGGCGAGCTGTCACCGGAGGCACGTGAGTACGCCGCGGAGATTGCAGGGGCGGCAGAGCGAGCGGGCGCGATGACGCGGCAGCTGCTCACGTTCTCGCGCAAGCAGGAGCTGAAGCTCGATGCGGTCGATCTCAATGTCGTGCTGGAGAACGTCCTGCAGCTGCTCCGCCGGTTGCTCGGCGCGGAGGTGGAGATCGAGCTCGACCTGCAGCACGATCTTCCCGACGTGATCGCCGATGCGGGCCAGCTCGAGCAGGTGATCATCAATCTCGCCGTCAACGCGCGCGATGCGATGCCGGAAGGCGGCCACCTCACGCTTTCGACCGCCGTCGATGGAAGCTCGATCGTCGTCCGGGTGGCCGACACGGGCACCGGCATGGACACCGCAACGCGTGACCGCATCTTCGAGCCCTTCTTCACGACGAAGGACGCGGGCGAGGGAACCGGCCTCGGCCTTTCGACGGTCTACGGCATCGTCCGGCAGTCCGGCGGCCAGATCCGCGTGGACTCGGCGCTGGGCGAGGGATCGACGTTCACCGTCTCTCTTCCCGCGGCGGCGGAGACGACGGAGGTCGAGCTGGTGCCGTCGCCGCAGGCGCCGCCCGCGCCCGCCCGCGTGGGTCGTGTGCTGCTCGTCGACGACGAGGCGGGCGTTCGGATGGTGGCGGGGCGCGCGCTCACCCGCGCCGGCCACGAGCTCGTCCTGGCCGGCAGCGGCCAGGAGGCGCTCGACCTCCTCGAAGCCGAGCAGCCGATCGATCTCCTGATCACGGATCTCGCGATGCCGGGGATGAATGGGCTCGAGCTCGCGGAGCGGGTGCGCGAACGCCACCCGGAGGTGCCGGTCCTCTACATCTCGGGATACGCGGACCAGGTCCTCGCCTCGGTGCGGCCGACCGACGGCTCCTTCGAGGTACTCGAGAAGCCGTTCACGCCGGCGGCGCTCACCGCGCGCGTCGCGAAGGCGCTCGCCGGCACGCCCTAGTTACGCAGCGTCTTCGAGCAGACGATCGCCGCGATGCGGGAGGCTGATCGTGAAGGTCGTGCCCCGCCCCGGCTCCGAGTCGACGGTGACGTCGCCGCCGGCGCTCGCGACGATGCCGTAGACGCTGGTCAGCCCCAGGCCTGTGCCTTCGCCCTCGGCTTTCGTCGTGAAGAAGGGATCGAAGACGCGACCGCGCGTGTGATCGGTCATGCCGGCGCCCGTGTCCACCGCGCGCAGCACGACAACGTCGTGCCGCCGCTCGGTGGCGATCGTCAGACGACCGCCCGACCGCATCGCGTCCCGCGCGTTGACGCCCAGATTGAGCAGCACGCGCTCCAGCTGCACGGCGTCCGCGAAGACGGTCGTGTCGGCGTTCGTCAACTCCAGCTGGATGTCGATCGTGTCGTCGAGCAAGCGTTCGAGCATCGGGCGGACACCGCGCACGACCTCGTTGAGCTCGAGCAATGCCGGCTCGGCGCGCGTGAGCGCCAGTAGTTGTCTGACGAGCTCGCGCGCGTGGTCGGTGGCGCGCAGGATCTCGGCGAGCTCGTGGCGGACCGCGGGCCCTTCGGTCACGAGCGCCAACTCTGCATTGCCGGCGATCACGAGCAGGAGGTTGTTGAAGTCGTGCGCGACGCTCGTCGCCATACGACCGACTTCCTCGAGCTTCTTCGCGCGCCGATGGTCGTCCAGCGTGTCTTCTGTTCTGTCGCTCACGCCTGTGATCCCCCGGCTTTGGTCATCGGCGTCGCTCGGCTCCGGTGTAGAGATCCTGTCGAGCCCGTAAGATCGGAGCGGTCGGTACAGCCGGGGCGCTTGACGAGGTTGGAGGCGTACGCAGTGGAGAACGTCATCACGGATCGCACCTGTCTCGTTGCCGACGACCACCCGTCGGTGCTCAGAACGCTCACGGAGCTTCTCCGGAACTGGGACTGGACGATCGTCGCGAGCGCCGAGAACGGCACTGACGCGCTGCAGAAGATCGAGCAGCTGAAGCCGTCGATCGCCCTGCTCGACCTGCACCTGCCGGGGAAGTCGGGGCTCGAGATCGCGCGGAGCATTCCGCGCGTGTCACCGAACACGTCGGTCGTCATCTACTCGGGCGCGAACGATCCGGCGACCGTGCGCGAAGCGCTCGACGCAGGTGTTCGCGCATTCGTCGTCAAGGAGGCGCCGCTCGAAGGGTTGAATCGCGCGCTCGAGACCGTCGCCGCCGGAGGAACGTATGTCGACCCGGTGGTGAGCGGGCTCCTGCTGCGCGAGACCGGCGCGCCCGAGCTGACCGACCGGGAGCGGCAGGTGCTGCGCCTCCTCGCCGACGGGTGCTCGTACGAGGAGGTCGGCCAACAACTGTTCATCTCTCCGGAGACCGTGCGGACGCACGTCGCGAAAGCCCAGCGCAAGCTCGGGGTCCGGACGAGAACGCAGGCGGTCGCAGCAGCGCTGCGCGCCGGCCTGATCACCTGATCTCCTTCGAGCCCACGAGCATGTGCGTCGGCTACGCGAGCGCCTTTCCGATCGCCTCGAGCACGCGATCCGGCTGGAACGGCTTCACGACGAAGTCCTTCGCGCCGGACTTGATCGATTCGAGCACCTTGCTTTCCTGGCCGAGCGCGGAGCACATGATCACGCGGGCGCCCGGGTCGGAGGCGAGGATCTCACGTAGTGCCTCCAGTCCGTCCTTCTCGGGCATGGTGATGTCGAGCGTGGTGACGTCAGGGTGCAGAGCCTGGTACTGAGACACCGCCTCGAGGCCGTTCGCGGCCTCTCCGACGACGTCGTGCCCGCCCTTGGCGAGCGCGTCGCTCAGTACCTTCCGCATGAATGCGGCATCGTCGACTACGAGAACACGAGCCATGGTCAGAAACCTCCTTCATGTGACGTTGCGTAAGCCGCCTCCGGGTCGAGCACGTGCTCGATGTGGACAGCCCATTCCGTCTGGTCGATGAGCAAGAGACGACCGGTCGCGAAGCGACGGCCGTTGACGTAAAGATCGATTGGGTCGTTCGGCGCGCGGTCGAGCTCGACCACGGCGCCTGTGCCAAGGCCGACGGCCTTCGCGACCGGCAGGGTCGTCCGGCCGAGCTCCACGCCGACGCGCACGCGGATGTCTCGAATCGACTCCGCGGACAAAATCGGCTCGCCGTCACTCGCATCCCCGGCGCGTTGCTCGGCGTTGCGGTCGGCAAGCGCACGAGTCATCCGCACGACGAACGCGTTGGGAACGAGCTGGATCAGGCGGCACGGCTCCCCGAGAACCGTGAACGCCGCGATCGTCGCATGGGGCGTCTTCGGATAGGCGCCCTCGGCGGCCGCCGCCTTCTCGAACATGCGTGTCGTCGGGACGGAGATCTCGACCTCCTGGCCGAGCACCTTGCCCGTCGCGCCGGCTGCAGCGGCCATCATCTGATTCATCGCCTCACCAACCGCCGACAGCTCGATCTCGTCGAGCTCGCCGTCGTGATCCTCTGTCGGGGGCTCCATCATCATCATCGTGGCGGCGAGCTTGCGTGCGCCCAGCCGCGTGATCACGAAGACGTTGCCGCCCGTGACGCCGTCGACGTACGACACGCTCGCCGCGACCGCGGGGAAGGCCAGCGCCTGCATCGGCGTTCCGCTGCTGGGAACGACGGAGACGGTGCCCTTCTCGGCCGCATCCGGCGCGATCGACAAGAGGACGCGGAGAACGGCGTCGGCGGTCGAGCCGCCCAGCTCGAGGAGCGCTTCTTCGGTCGTCATGCCAGAGACTCCAGCTGCTCCACGATCTCGACGGCGCGGCGCGTGCCGCTCCGTCCCGGGCGCGCACGATGGAGCCGGACGTCGCCCGCGCACAAGAACACACCGCCGCTTGCCGGAGATCCAAGCTTCAGCACATCACCTGGGGTGAGCGCGAGCACTTCTCCGATCGTCAGCTCCACGGCACCGACCTCGGCGCGCACCTCGATGTCGATGGCCCCCACCGATGTGCGAACGGCATCGCCGATCGTCTCGTCCGCGTCGACGGGCTCACCCATGTCGAACTGACCGCTGAGCCGGTCGCTGACCGACGCGATCGAGCGGTACGGGATGAGCAGCGAGATCGTCGAGGACGCGCGCTCGCCGCGCACTTCGATCGTGATGACGACGGTCGGCTCGCTCGTCGGTGCGATCTCGACATTGGCGACTTGCGACTCGAGATCGAGCAACTCGAACCTCAGTCCGAAGAGCTCGTCCCAGACGCCGGAGAGCAGCTCGATCAAGGCGACAAACGTACGCCGCGTCAGCGCGATCTCGATGTCGGTGAGATTGCGCTCGATCGTCGTCTCGGTCTCGCCTCCGCCGATGAGACGCTCGATGAGGCGGAAGACGAGAGGCAGCTCGACACCGACGAGCACGGCGGTCTCGGCCGGCTTCGTCGCCAGCACCCCGAAGATCGAGGGCTGTGGGACGTCTGCGAGCGCCGCCGACCACGTCAGCTGGTCGACATTGATGATCTCGAACTCGATCGGCGAGCGAAGCTCCGCCGACAGCCGTGTCGATGCCGTCCTGCAAAAGGTCTCGTGCGCGCGTTCGAGCCGGCGCGCCTGGTCGGGCGCGAGCTTTACGGGGCGTGTGAAGTCGAGCTCGCGGACGCGACGCGGGCGACGCGTGCGCTCCACGGGCTTGTCGACGCCGCCGCCTTCCTTCGCCGCTGCCACGAGCTCCGCGATCTGTTCCGGGCTGAGGACGTCGCTCATCGGGTCCGTCCCGCTTTGGCCGCGGTCGCGTAGAGATCGAACTCCGGCGCGGCGGGCTCCTTCACCGTGACGAGGCCGGTCTCGACGTGGACGCGGACCGTGCGGCCCTTGTTGCCGCCTGTCGCCGCCGCGCGTACGGGAACGCCGGCGAGCGCCAGCGCTTCGCGCGTGGCTTCCTCGTTTCGGCGGCCGATGTCGAGGCCCGAAGTCCCCCCGAACGAGAACATCTGCGCGCCGCCGACGAGTACGGCGTGCAGCCGTGAGCGGATGGCCCCCATGGCCACCATCTCCTCGAGCAGCGTCGGAACGGCGCGGTCGGCGAACTTGCCGGCCGGGGCGTCGG
Source organism: Actinomycetes bacterium (assembly GCA_025964535.1). Taxonomy (GTDB): domain Bacteria; phylum Actinomycetota; class Thermoleophilia; order Gaiellales; family Gaiellaceae; genus Palsa-739. The sequence continues at coordinate 6,586 of JAOPYX010000310.1, forward strand.
CGTCTCCGTTGGAGTTGGGCAACATGATGTGCGCGAGTCCGACCAGTGGGCGCGTTCCGTCGAGCAGCGCCAGGCCGATGCACGAGCCCAGGCCAATCGACGCGAGCAGGTGTCCGCTCGTTCCGGACACAGCAAGCTCGCCCATACGAACCATCGTCTCTGCAGCGCGATCGGTCACCCGGCGAGACCGAGACGGGAGAGGAGCTCGCCGACGCCGTCGCGGCTCGGCACGAGCATGAACGAGAGCGAGCATTCGGTGCCTTCGACGATCAGATCCGAGTCGAGCATGAGCGCGACGTCCGTTGCCTCTGCGCCGGTCGCCAGCACCGTCGACACGATTGCGCCCACCATGTCGGTCACCGTCTCCGGCGGGCGGGGCTCGAGCTCGAGACCGGTCATCGTGCCGAGCGCGCCGACGTAGGCGGAGCCGAGGATGTTGCCGATCTCGCCGAGCGCGGAGAGCCCGACCTCGGTGTCGGCCTCGACGCCGAGCAAGCTGCACAGGATCGCCGCGTCCTCGGGCGGGAACAGCAGGAGCACGAGCGCATCGATGTCGCCGAAGATCGGGAGTAGCACCGCGGTGACGTAGGAATCCGCCGGTCCCGCCGCATCGACCGCGTCTGCGAGCGGCAACGCAAGTGCCGATGGGACGGACACGTCGATCGGGATGCCGAGCATGCTCGAGAGGGCAGTCGCTGCGGTTCCGGACCCGATGTTCGCAAGCTCACGCAGGGCGTCGAGCTGCAGCTCCGAGTAAGACGTCTTCATGAATCCTCCTTATGCGGCGGCCAAAGCCGGTGCCGCGTTCTCGTTCGCCGCCTGGGTAACGGCGTCGCAATCGACGATGAGGGCGATCTGTCCGTTGGAGAGGACAGCACCACCTGACAGTGCGCTTCCGCCGCTTACCTCCGGAGGGAGCGGTCGTGTTACCAGCTCGCGCTGACCGACGAGGTGCTCGACTGCGAGGGCGAGTCGGTGGTCCGCGCCGCGGACGACGACCGCATGCGTTGCATCGGCCGCCTTTCCGTGGCCCAGCGATTCCGCAAGGTCGAGGATCGGCAGCACGCCGTCACGCAGGACGAGCATGCGCTTGCCGGCGACCGAGCGCACGGGATAGTCCTGCAACCGCAGAGTTCGCTCGACGCGGTCGAGCTGCACCGCGAACGGAAGCCCGCACGACTCGACGAGCAGCGCGGACATGATCGCGAGTGTGAGCGGCAGGCGGATCTGTGCGGTGGTGCCCTTGCCGGGCTCGGATTGCATCAACACTTCGCCGCCGAGCTCGCGGATCGTCGTCCTGACGGCGTCCATGCCGACACCACGTCCGGAGACGTCGCTCATCACTTCCGCCGTCGAGAAGCCTGCGGTGAACAACAGCTCGACTGCACGCTGCATGTCGACGCCCGGAATTGCATCCTCGGAGATCAGCCCGCGCTCGGCAGCCTTACGGGCGACATGCGCAGGGTCGATGCCGCGTCCGTCGTCGCGCACGGAGATGAGGACGCTGCCGCCCGCATGACGGGCCGAGATCTCGAGCGTCCCCGTCGCCGGCTTGCCGGCGGCCTCGCGGTCTTCCGCGGACTCGAGCCCGTGGTCGAGGGAGTTGCGGACGAGGTGCACGAGCGGGTCGCCGAGTGCGTCGACGACGGTGCGGTCGAGCTCGGTATCGGAGCCGGACAGCTGGAGGTCGACCTTCTTTCCGAGCTTGGCCGACAGGTCGCGGACGAGACGAGGGAAGCGCAGGAACACCGCTTCGACCGGGATCATGCGGATCTGCATCACCATCGTCTGAAGGGCCTGCGAGCTACGCGTGAGGTCCTGCATCGCCTGGTGGAGACCGGGCACCGCGGCGTGCAACGCCAGCGATTCCGCGTGCGTCCGGTGGATCACGAGCTCGCCCATCAGGTGCATCAGCTGGTCGAGGCGCTCCGCGTCGACCCGCACGGTGCTCGTCGCGGCGGTCTTCCGCTGCGCAGGCGCGTCGGCGGCAGCCGCTGCATCGGGCTCGACGAAGGCCACGGATGCGTCCTCCACATCGGGAGTGCATGCGTCTTCTGCATCGGGCGCGCCCGTAGCGTCGGTGACCGTCACCCCGGCCACGTCGGGTACGGCGGCCGCGCACGCAGAGAGCACGTCGCTCTCGTGGTCGCTTGCGATCCACACCTCGATCGTTCTGCCACTGAACTGCTCGACGCCGTCCTCGGTCGGAACCGATGCGAGGATCTCGCCGTGATCGGAGAGCGCGGCGATCGCCATGTATGCGCGAACGGCTGGCATCAGCACGGCGTCGTCCAGGGTGACGACGCAGTGGAGCACCTGTCTGCCGTCGGCCCGCGCCTGCAAGACGTCGAGCACAGGCACGGCGTCCTCGGCTGCGTCTGAGCTCGCGTGATCGCGGATGAGCGCCTTCAAGCGCACGACGAGCGGGGCCTCGTCGAGACGCTCGACGCCCTCGGTGTCGATCGCCTCGAACGCGTCACTCAGTGCATCGAGGCACTCGAGCAGCACGTTGACGGCTTCGAGCTCGAGGCCTCCACGACGCTGGCGCAGCAGCTCGAACACGTCCTCCATTGCATGGGTCAGCGCCGCGATGCGCTCGAAGCCCATCGTCGCGCTCATGCCCTTCAGTGAATGGGCGATGCGGAAGATGTCGCCGACGGTCTCGCTGTCGTCCGGGACCTCCTCGACGCGAACGACCGCAAGGTTCAGCTCTTGGAGGTGCTCTCGACTCTCGGCGAGGAACATCGGTAGGTATTCCGTGAGGTCCATCACGCCTTCCGATAGGTGAAGGGCTGGGCCAACGTGAGGCCGAGGCTTCCAGCGACGCCGACCCGCTCGGTTGACCCGACGACGAGGAAGCCGCCGGGGCGGAGCGTGGTGACGAGCCGCTCGTGCAGCAGATCGCGCACGGGCTCGTTGAAGTAGATGACGGTGTTGCGGCACAGCACGAGGTCGTATGCGCTCGGGGTGAAGCGCATCGAGAGCAGGTCGCCGCGGTCGAATGACATGAGCTTTCGCAGCTCTGGCTTCGCCTGCCAGCCGAGGTCCGTCTTGTCGAACCAGCGCGCGAGCGATGCGGCGGGAACGCTGCGTGCGTCCTCCGTGGTGAAGTGGCCGATACGCGCCCGCTCGAGCATGCGCGGGTCGATGTCGGTGCCTTTGACCTCGAGGCGAACGTTGGGTGCCTGCTCGAGGCAGACGGCCGCGATCGTGTAGCACTCGGCGCCGTACGAGCAGCCCGCGCTCCAGATGCGGATACGGCCGGCGGAGGCGAGCTCGGGGACGACCGTGCGTCCGATCGCCGCCCACTGCTCCGGATTGCGCCAGAGCTGCGAGACGTTGATCGTCAGCCGGTCGAGGAACTGCTCGAGCTCGTCGGCGTCCTGCTTCAGAACCGCCAGGTACTCGCTGAGCGACTTGATGCCACGGCGTTCCGCGAACGTGCGCAGACGGCGTTCCATCTGGCCGCGCTTGTACTGCGAGAGATCGATCTTCGCGAGCGTGCGGATTCCGTCACAGAAGGCGACGTAGTCGTCGAACGAGTCGTAGGCGAGTGCCGCGCTCATGCCCCTGCCTCCGCGGCGATCGCCTCGGGAAGGTTGGAGAGGTCGTGCACGCCGTCGGCGAGGTCGGCCTCGACGATCGCTCGTGGCATGCCGTAGACGGTGCAGCTCGACTCGGCCTCGGCCAGGATGCGGCCGCCCTGCCGGCGCACCTCGTGCGCGCCCTCGAGCCCGTCCTTGCCCATGCCGGTGAGGACGACGAGGAGCAGGTCCTTGCCGAAGATTCTCGCCGCGTCCCCGATCGTCAAGTCCGCGCGGGGACGGAGGCCGCCAATCGCCGGCTCCTCGTCGAGGGCCGTCGTCCGGTCGGAATGGATGCGCAGGTGCTGGCCGCCCGGCGCGACGAGGACGGTGTGCGGCTCGAGGCGATCGCCGGACGCGGCTTCGCGAACCGTCAGTGCAGACGCGCGGTCGAGCCGGTCGGCGAGCGAGCTCGTGAAGCCGGGAGGCATGTGCTGGACGATCAGGCTGCCGGCGCCGAGCGGTGAGGGCAGCTTCGGCAACAAGTCGGCCAACGCGCGCGGGCCGCCGGTCGAGCAGGCGATCACGACCGTGCGCGGGCGCGACGGCCTGGCGGAGGCGCGCCGCGGCGCCTCGAGGGTGGAGCTCGCCGGCCGGGTCCGTCGCGACGAGGCTGCCAGCATGACCTTCTCCGAGAGCTCGGCGAGGAAGCTGTGCAGCGCTTCGCCGGCGGCGGGCTTGGCCACGAGGTCGACCGCTCCCTCCGACAGTGCGTCCACCGCGCGTGCGCCGTGCGCGGGCGAGAACGCCGACACGACCACGACGGCGATCGGGCTCGCCTCTTCACGGAGACCTCGCAGCACGCCGAGACCGTCGAGGCCCGGCATTGCGAGATCGAGCGTCAGCACGTCCGGCTTGAGCTCACGGCACGCCTTCAGGGCGTGGTCGCCGTCCTCGACGGCGGCAACGACCTCGAACCCGCTCCGCTGGAGCGCGTCCGTCAGCAGGCGGCGCATGAAGGCGGAATCGTCGGCGACGACGATCCGTAGAGACGTCGGAGATGCCATCGTGTACCGGCTACGCCGCGAGCTCGACGCCCGAGAAGATGCCCTCGGGGTTGAGCAGGATGACGAGGCGGTCGCCGATCTTGGCGATCGCGTCGATGAAGTCGGTGCCGGCCGCCGGGACCGTGTCGAGCTCGTCGCTGTCGACCGTGAGCACCTCTTCGACCTCGTCGACGATCACGCCGGCGGTACCGCCGCCGGTCTCGACGATCACGATCTTCGCGTGCGCGGCGAGCTCCGTGCTGAGGCCGAGGCGCGAGCCGAGGTCGCAGACGGGGACGATCTTGCCCCGGAGGCTGATGACGCCCTTGATCCAGGCTTCGTCGGACGCGACTGCCCGAGGCTCGGTGTAGCGAATGATCTCCTGCACCTGCGTGATGGGTAGGGCGTATTCCTCGTCGCCGAGCGAGAAAACGACGAGCTGCTGTGCAATCTCGGGGGAAGCGGTGGCCATGGGACCCTCCGTGGTCAATGTTTGGCAGGCCCCGTAATCGGCAGCGCTCCCACCAACCTGAGGGACGATCGACCCAATTTCCGGGTGTTTGCCTCTATGCTTTGGGGGATGACAAGCCCGATCGTCTCCCGTATAGACGCCGTCGAGCCCTACCGCGTGCTCGGCGTGCCGCCGACAGCTTCCGCGGCCGACGTGCGCAAGGCGTTTCGGTCGCTCGTCCGGCAGCTCCATCCTGACGCGAATCCCGCTGCGCGGCCCGGTGGCGAGCTGAGCTCGATCGTCGGGGCGTATCGCCGGCTCGGCCGGCTCGGCGTGCTCGATCGCCCGGCTGTCGTGCCGACGGCGCGCTTCGCGGAGCCCCCGCAGGCCACGGGTCGCTTCGTCGACGTCTACGCCTAGCGGTCGGCCATCAGCTCGAGCAGCTGCGCGTCCGTCGTCTCGGCGTCGTAGCCCTCGCTGACGCCCTGCCGCAGGAACGCCGCGAGCGCAGGTTGCTTTGCGATCGCGTAGTCGAGCCGGGGATCCGTGCCGGGCGCGTACGCGCCGATCGAGATCAGGTCCTCCTTGGCGCGGTAGACGGCAAGTGTCTCGCGCAGCGCGGTGGCGGCGGCGCGCACCTCGTCGCTCGTGATCTCGTTCGCAAGCCGCGACACCGACTCGAGCACGTCGACGGCGGGGTAGTGGCCGAGGTGTGCCAGGTCGCGGCTGAGGACGCAGTGCCCGTCGAGGATGGAGCGCGCGGCGTCGGCGACAGGCTCGTTCATGTCGTCGCCTTCGACGAGCACGGTGTAGAGGCCGGTGATCGATCCCCGCTCGGACGTACCCGCGCGCTCGAGCAGGCGCGGAAGCTGCGCGAAGACCGACGGCGTGTAGCCGCGCGTGGTGGGGGGCTCGCCGATCGCAAGCCCGACCTCGCGCTGCGCGGTCGCGAAGCGGGTGACCGAGTCCATCATCAGGAGGACGTGATTGCCCGAGTCGCGGAAGGCCTCGGCGATCGCCGTGGCGGTGAAGGCGGCCTTGATGCGAACGAGGGCGGGCTCATCGGAGGTCGCGACGACGACGACGGAGCGCGCGAGCGCGTCACCCAGATCCGCCTCGATGAAGTCCCTCACCTCGCGGCCGCGCTCACCGACGAGGCAGATCACGTTGACGTCCGCCTGGGTCGAGCGCGCGATCATCCCGAGCAGCGACGACTTGCCGACACCCGAGCCGGCGAAGATGCCGAGGCGCTGTCCGCGACCGCACGGCACGAGCGCGTCGAGGGAGCGCACGCCGAGCGACAGGCGGTCGACGATGCGCGACCTCGTCAGCGGATCGGGCGGATTGCCTGCGGTCGAGCGCAACGTTCCTTCGTCGAGCGCGTCGCCGCCGTCGATCGGATTCCCGAGACCGTCGAGCACCCGCCCGAGCAGCATGTCGCCTACCGCGATGCGAAATGGGCGCTCCGTCGCGATCACGGCGTTGCCGGGCCCGATGCCGTGCATCTCGCCCAGGGGCATGAGCAGCGTGCGCCCTTCGCGGAAGCCGACGACCTCTGCCGGAATCGGCGTCCGCTGTCGTCCCGCTTCGATCGTGCAGACCTCACCGATCTCGGCGCGCAGGCCCGAGGCCTCGATCACGAGACCGATCAGATTCGTGACGCGCCCGCGGGCAGTACACAAGTCGGCGTCGTGGACGGCATTGAAGCTCTCCGCGAGCAGCGCCTCGGCGTTCACGCGGCGGCCGCGATCGATTCGCGCAGGATCGCTGCTGCGCGCTCGAGCTGCTTCTCGATGCGGGCGTCGATCTCGCCGTCGACCGTCCGGACGACGCACCCGCCACGGCGCACGCGGCGCTCGGCGATCACGTCGATGCGCCTCGAGCTGGAGAGCTCGTTCGCGTCACTCGCCAGCGCTGCAGTCACGAGCTCGACGTCCTCGGGGTTCACGTCGAGCTCGATGCGGTCTCGCGCGACGATGCGGCGCAGCGCGCCGGTGGCGATCGAGCCGACGAGCGACGGGTCGAGGGCGAGCGACGTTGCAAGGATCTTCTCGGCGAGCACGAGCGCGAGCTCGACTGCGCGGTGCTCGACGAGCGGGACGATTTCATCGGCCATGCGCTCGATTCCGGCGCGTGCCTCGATCAGCGCGTCGCGGACAGGATCGAGCCGCACCTGCGCCTCGGCCATCCCTGCGGCGTAGCCCTCCTCGTGGCCGCGTACACGCGCGGCCTCGGTGATCGCGTCGGCCTCCGCGCGCGCAGCTGCAACGAGGTCCTCGCGAGGGACCGTCGACTGCACGGTAGTGCCTTCGAGAACAGGGAACGCGAACGCGTCGTCCATCAGAGGACTTGGTCGTCGGCGCCTGTGCCGCCGCGTGCGACGAAGATTGCGCCCGACTCCTCGAGCCTGCGGACGACGCCGACGACCTTCGACTGCGCTTCTTCGACGACCTTGCGTCGCTGCGGCGGCATGAACTCCATCTCTTCCGTGAGCATCTCCGCGCCGCGCTGCGACATGTTCGCCATGATCCGCTCCTTGACCTCGTCGCTCGAGCCGCGCAGGGCAAGAGCGATGTCCTTGGCGTCGATCTCCTTGAGCACGAGCTGCACGGAGCGGTCGTCGAGCTTGAGGATGTCCTCGAACACGAACAGCAACGCCCGAACCTCTTCGGCGAGCTCTGCGTTCCGTTCCGCGAGATGCTCCAGGATGTTCCGCTCGGTCCCGCGGTCCGACGAGTTGAGGATCTGCGCGAGCGCGGGCACGCCGCCGGCCGCCGCGTACTCATGCTGGAGCACGCTGTCGAGCTTTTGGCGCATGACGTGCGCGATCTCCTTCACGACATCCGGCGCGGTCTGACCCATGAGCGCGATCCTGGTTGCGACGTCTGCCTGCTCGACGGGCGGCAGCAACTGCATGACCTGCGCTGCGAGCTCCGTCGTCGGCATGTTGGCGATCACGAGCGCGATCATCTGAGGATGCTCGGTGCGCAGGAACGTGTAGATCTGATCGGCGGGCGTGCCACGCAAGAACTCGAACGGCGTCTGCTCGATGACCGTCGCGAGGCGCGAGAGGATCTCGGAGGCGCGCGCTGAGCCCACCGCGCGCTCGAGCACCTCGCGCGCGTATGCCACGCCGCCCTCGGCCACGTAGCCGCGGGCGTAGGCGGTCTCGACGACCTCTTCCAGCACGATCTCCGAGGCCGCTTCGTCGACCGACGTCGTGCGCGCCATCTCGACCGTCAGCTGCTCGATCAGCTCCTGTGGCAGGTGCTGAAAGATCTGTGCGGCACCCTTCGGGCCCAGCGCGACGCAGAGCATCGCGGCCTTTCGGCGGCCGGTAAGCGCCGGAAGGTTCCGCCCTCGTACCTGGAGCTCTACTCCTTCAGCCATGCGCTGACCTGGACGGCGATCTGCTCGGGCTGCTTCTCGGCGATCTCCTCGGCCTCGGCCTTCAGTGCGGCGCGGCGCGCGCTGGCCGGATCGAGGGTGTGGAGCCGGACCGGCGCGGCTTCGAGCTCGGCGACGGCGACGGAGCGCTCGATCTCGCGCAGCCATGTCGGCTCGGGCGCGACGCCTTCGTTCTCGCGTCGCTTGAGGCCGCGGCGCATCATGAAGAGGAAGATGAGCGTGGCGAGGCCGAGCAGCACGTACTTGGCCAGGCCGAGAGGGTTCGCCATGATGCCCGCGATCGGCGATCCCGCGGCAGTCGTCGACGTCGGCTGCTTCGCGAAGGCCATCGTCGACACCGCCAGCGTGTCTCCGCGCTTCGGGATGACGCCCGCCATGCTCGCGACCGACTTCTTCAGGCCTGCAACGGTTGCTGCAGGCACGGACGAGTCGACGAGCAGCGCGACGTCGAGCCGATTGACGGTTCCCGGGGCGACGGTGGTCTTCTGCACCGTCTTGTCGACGCCGAAGACCGTGTTCCCGGACTGGTTCGTGTAGTTGGAGGTGGACGTCGCCGAGCCGCCGGCGGGATAGGTGGGCGACGTGTTCGTCGCCGTGCCGGCCGGCACGACCGGTGCGCCGCCGCTGCTCTTCAGCTTCTCCTGCGTGAGCTGCGTCTGCAGCGGCGTGCCCTTCTTCGAGTACGTCGTCTTGTCGATCGTCGTCTGATCGACGTTGAGATCGGCGTGGACGCGCGCTTGTGCCTTGCCGGGGCCGAGCGTGGAGATGAGCATCGCGTTGATCGAGCTGGCGAGCTCAGCCGAATAGAGCTGGTCGGCGGCGAGCTTCGTGGACGCGTTGACGCCGCCGGCCGCGTTGGCGTTCGGCCAGAGCAGCGCACCCTGCTGATCCGTGATCGTCACCTTCGCGACATCGAGGCCTTTGACGCTCGCGGCGACGAGATGCGCGATGCCCGAGACGGTGGTGGCATCGAGAGGCGATGTCGACGTGAGCAGCACGCCGGCGCTTGCCGTCGATCCCTGGTCGACGAAGAGCGTGTCCTCGGGCAGCACGAGCTGCACGTTCGCGCTCGAGATGCCTTGGATCTGCTGGATGGCCCGGTCGATCTCGCCTTCGAGCGCACGCTGGTAGTCGATCTTCTGCTGGAACGCGGTCGCGCCCATGCTGACCTTGTTGAAGATCTCGAAGCCGACCTGCCCGCCGCCCGTAAGGCCCTTCTCGGCGAGCGCGATGCGCGCCTGTGCCGACTGCGAGTCCCGCACTTCGATCTGGGTGCCGCCGTTTGCGACCCGGTACGAGATGCCCGCGGCGTCGAGCGCCTTCGTCATCTGACCCGTTTGCGCCGGGTCGACACCGGTTGCGAGCGTCGAGTAGTTCGGCTGCCCGGCGTAGCTGTAGAGGAAGTAGAACGTGACGAGGACGAGCAGGCCGCAGCCGACGATCGACAGCTGCCCCCTGGGCTCGAGGCTGCGCCACAAGTCTTTGATGCGCTGGAGGGCCATGACCTAGACCTGCATCCGGAAGAGCTCTTCGTACACCGCGACCGCCTTGTTGCGTACCTGGGCTGCGAGCTGCAGCGCGAGGCTCGCGCGCTCGACCTCCATTGCCACCGACGAGACGTCGGTCGCCTTTCCGGCCGCGAGCTGGTCGGCTGCGGTTGACGCCTGCTGCTGCAGGTTGTCGAGCTTCCCGAGCTGGTCGGAGAGCATGCCGCCGAAGCCGGAGCCGCCCCCGGAGCCGCCGGACGGCGAGACGGGCGCGGGAGGGGCGGGCGGCGCGGCGGCGCCGATGGGTGGAAGCGGCGGGATCATGGCTAGCGGAGGAGGTCGAGTGTCTTGGTGAACATCTGCTTCGCGGCGCTCATCGCCTGGACGTTCGCCTCGTAGCCGCGACTCGCGGTGATCAAGTCGACCATCTCGGTGACGGGATTGACGTTCGGGAGGGTCACGTAGCCCTGCGCGTCCGCGTCCGGATGACCCGGGTCGTAGACCTTGCGCGGTGCGCTCGGGTCGCCGACGATGCCGGTCACCTCGACGCCTCCGCCGACCTGCCCCTGGACACCGGCTCCCTGCGCGCCTGCAAGGGCGCTCGCGAAGCCGGACGTGCCGCTGGACTCCTGGAGGACGACTTCCTTGCGCTGGTACGGCTGGCCGTTCGCTCCGCGTGTGGTCTCGGCGTTCGCGAGGTTCTCGGCGGTGACGTCCATGCGCAGGCGGGCAGCCGCCATGCCGGAGGCGGAGATGCCGAGCGAGCCGAAGAGCCCGCCGCTCACTGCCCGAATCCGATCGCGGTCTGGAGCATCTTGAGACGGGAGCTCGCGACAGCGACGAGCGACTGGTAGTCGAGGGCGTTCTGGCTCAGCTTCGCCATCTCGGTGTCGATGTCGACGTTGTTGCCGTCGGCCTGCATCGAGCTCGTGGTGTCGGTCTGCGGCGTGAAGGCCGTGTCCGGCCGGCCCGCCGCGAGCGCGCTTGCGAGCTGGCTGTGAAAATCGAGGTCGGTGCGCTTGAAGCCGGGGGTGTCGGCGTTCGCGAGGTTGTTCGCGAGGAGCTGCTGTCGCTGCGCGGCGCCGGAGAGCGCGCGCTCCAATGCGATCTGGGTGACATCGAACAATCCCACGAGCTCGGCCTCCGTCTTAGAAAAGCGCCCGTCCGTGGGTCCCAGCACCTCGTCCATGAGGCGTTCCCGTAATCGTCGGTGCGGCCGGCGACTTGAGCGACTCAGGCGCTCGCGTACGAAGCGAGTGCGCGCCGGCCGCGGCCGAGATGTGCGAGCTCGCGCGAGACCTCGGCGGCAAGCGCCTCGATCGCGGCCGTGTTCGACCAGGCGATCGATGCGGCTTCCTCGAGCAAGGGACGCACGGCGTCCGGAGCGCGATCGGGGAGGCCGTCGACGAGCTCCTGCCACTCGGCGCCGAGCGAAACGGCGCCGGACCAGTCGCCGGCGTCGATCAACGTACGCTGCGTCCGCGTCAGCTCCAGCAGGCGCTGATAGCGCTCCGTCATGCGGAGATGCGCTCGGCCTGGCGGGACGCGATCGCGTCCCAGGATTCGCGCAGCCCGCTGAGCAGCTCCGCGACCTTCTCGTAGCCCTCGGGGTCGGCGTGCAATGTCGAGTCGATGATGTGCCGAGAGCAGAAGTTGTAGAGCATGCGCAGGTTGATGGCGACGTCGCCGCCCCGCTGCATGTCGAGGACTCGGGTGAGCTCGTCGATGATCGCCTGCGCACGACGGAGCTTGTCGCGCGCCACGTCGCGACGGCCGGCGCGGACCGCGGCCGCGGCCTGCGTCAGGAAGCGAATCGCTCCGTCATAGAGCATGACGACGAGTCGTTCCGGCGACGCCGTGGTGACGCTCGCTTCGGTGTAGGCGAGCTTGGCAGCTGCGAACTGATTCACGCGGACCTCGGTTCGGTGCGTGTGGACGGGACGGGACGGCCGAGTAGTCGGCAGCGACGCGTCCTAATTGAGACGTGTGGTCTAACCGGCAACGTTCGCAGGTGCAACGCCACCGGTCAGATCACTGGGCTAGAACTTCGGGAGGCTGTTGATCTGGCCGGTCAGCCAGGTGCCCTGCGACTGCGCGCTCGAGAGCGCGGTCTCCATCGCGGTGTACTGCTGGCGGAGCGTTGCCTCGCGTTGGGCGAGGCGCGTGTCCCAACTTGCCTTCTGCGTTGCGAGCTGGTTGATCCGGGTCGTCTGGCTCGCGATCGCCGAGCTGAGGACGCCGCCCGTGCCGATGAACGTGTTGAGCACACGGTTCTGCCGCTGGACGAGCCCCTCGGAGTCGTAGCTTCCGGTGACGTTCGTGAACAGCGCCTTCACGTCGTCGAAGTTCGAGGCGAGCGCGTTGGTGAGCTTGGTTGCGTCGAGCGTGAGGTCGCCCTGGATCGACGAGGCGTTGAGCGTGCCGGAGCTGACGGCGGCCCCGGTCGAGACCCCTGCGAGCGCGATCGAGTTCATGTTGGCGGGCCGGCCCGTCACGAGGTCGGCGGCCGAGGAGCGCAACCGCGAAAGCAATGACACGAGCGACGGGTCGCCTCGCAGGTCGCCCTTTGCGCGGTCGGCGTCCGTCTGCGGGTTGACGACCTTCGGTTCCTTCACCTTCGCGCTGATCATGTCGACGGTGTCGTTGTACGTGGAGATGTAGTTCGAGATCGCGCTCTTCACCGCATCGGTGTTCGATGCGGCCGGGCTCACCGTGATCGAAGCCGGCGATGCCGTGACGCCGAGGAGCGTGACGGTGAGACCGGATGCGATGTTCGTGATCACGTTGCTTGCGCTCGTCTGATTCGCGCCGCCATCGACCGCGTAGATGGCATCGCGGGGAGCGACCGTCTGGGTGAAGCCGAGATCTGCGGCCAGCGTGCCGCCGCCGCTGCTCGTGAGCGCAATCGTGTTCGCTGCGCCCGGCACCTGGCTGGAGACGACGAGCTTCGAGTTGACGACCGAGGCGTAGACCTGCGCTGTGCCTGCGAGGTTGATCGCGCGCGCGATCTTGTCGAGCGAGTCGCCGGCTGTCACGTTCACCGTGAAGGCCTTCGTCGGGTCGGGGCCGACCTGGACGGTCAGCTGGTCGTTTCCGGCGGCGGTCTGGAGCGCGGTGGACTGCGTGAGCTGGGCTGAGCGCGCGAGCTGCGACACGGAGACCTGGAAGCCGCCGATCGGCACGCCCACGCCGGTGGCGGCGACGTGCGTCGGATCGCTCGACGTCACCGCCTGCGACGTCGTCCAGGTGCTCGGGCTCGTAAGGGTGGTGAGAGCGCTCGAGAGCAGCGTGAGCTGGCTCTGGATCGCCTTGAGGTCGTTTTGGCGCGTCGTCTCGAGCGTCTGCTTCTGGACGACTCGATCCTGCGGAATCTTTTCGATCGCCATCAGCTGCGTGACGATCGAGTTGGTGTCGAGGCCGGAAGCGAGGCCGCTGATGTTGAGCCCCGAAAGGGCGCTGTTGGCGGTCGTCGTGGTCGTGGTCGTCGGGATCGTCGTCATTGCGTCAGCCGCGGATGTCGACGGCGAGGCTCGAGGTGTCGCCGGCGAGAATGTTCAGGAGGCGCTGCGCAGGGATCTCGTGCTCGCCGTTGCCGCCGTCGACGTGGACATGAATCGTGTTCGTGCCCGTGTCGTGGTCGAGCCTCACGTGGACGTTCTTGCGGTCCAGCTCGTCCAGCACGCGCGCCGCTGAGTCGAGCGCGTCGAGCACCTCTGCCGGAGGCAGGTCGGGAAGCTGGTCGGAGGCGGGCGAGCCGACCACGAACAGCTTGGGAGGTCCGCTCGCGCGGACGCTGCGCGTCTCGAATCCCGACGGGTTGCCCTCGATGGGCGGCAGGCCATGAACCATCAGTGCGATCCCTCCATGGATCCGTCAAGCGGGAGCTTGAGTGCTCCGGTCATCGGCGGGAGCATCTCGATCTTTAGGCCGCCTGCGCAAGCGCCTCGCAGAGCCTCGATGCCTCTGAATTGGCCGGATCGACGCTGAGCGCCTCCAGGCCGAGCGCACGGGCGTCGTCGCGGAACCCCCGGGCCAGGGCGACCTGGGCGAGCCCCACGTAGGCCCGCGAATCCGGCCCACTCTCCGCGGCGGCAAGCCATTCCTCCGCCGCCGAGTCGAGGAAGCCGCGCTGCAGGTAGATCCGGGCGATCGCCTCCCGCCGCTCGCGCGGATCGATGTCGAGCCGTTCGACGAGCGAGTGCAGGATCGTGAAGGCGTCGAAATCGAGCACCCGCAGCAGGGCTTCCAGGGCGATCAGCGCTCCGCTTGCCGCAGCCGTGGGCAGGCGTGCCGGCAGCGGCTCACCGACGAGTAGTGCGTGCCACGCCTGGTAGAGCTCGACGTCGTGCGCCGCCACACCTCGTTCACGCGCGCGCTCGAACGCCGCGGCGAGGCCGGCGGCGTCGCCGTCGGCGGCGCGCGCGAACAACTCCGCCGTCGCGGCGACTGCGGCGACGGGCGAGTCGGCCTCCTCGAGGGCAGCCTCGGCTGCGGCCTCGGCGTATAGACGGCGGGCGAGGAGCGTCTCGACCAGACCGACTCGGGCAGCCCCGTTGCCGGGCCGTCGTTCGAGCACCGAGCGGAACTGCGCCGCCGCCTCTTCACTCCGGCCTGACTCGTACAGCGCACTCCCGAGCAGCAGCGCAGCGCTCGGACGCTCTGCCGCGAGCTTCATGCAGATGGGATCCGGAGTTGCGTCCCGTGCGAGCATCAGCGTTGCGAGGGGAAGAAGGGGTGCGATGTAGTCGGGGTACTCCTCGAGCGAGCGGCGGTACTGCTCCTCGGCTTCAGCCGGGCGACCCTGTGAGGTGCGCACCTCGGCGAGCATGCAGCGCGCGAGATAGGTACCCGTCCCGACGGTCGCGCCGTACTTTGCGGGAGCGTCTCCGAGCTCGAGGCATCGCTCGGCAAGCGTCGCGGCCTCGTCGAGGTCGCCCTCGTCGCGCGCGCAGAGCGCCTCCTGGAGCACGAGCTCAGTGTGCTCGGGGTACACCTCGAGCGCCTCGGCAATCGTCGCGCGTGCGGCAGCCGGATCGCCGGACTCGCGACGCACCTGCACGACACGGGCGGCCAGCATCGGCGAGTAGCCCTTCAGGGTCCACGCCGGCTCTTCGCGGAGAGCGTCCCACCCGCGGTCGAGGTACGCCCGCGCGCGGCCGAGATCGCCGAGCGCGATGTACTCGGAGCCGAGATTGAAGTCGACGAACGGCCCGGGCGTGTCCCGTGCCTCCTGCTGCAGCAACTCGATGTTGCGTCGCGACTTCTCACGCGCGCCGATCCGGCTCTTGAGATAGCCGTAGTGACGCATGCGGATCGTCGTCGTCTCGAACCGGTCCGGCAGGTACGTCGGCATCGTCTGCGTCTTCTGCTCGTGCACGCGGCCCTCGAAGCGGTACTCGGGCCGGTTGCGGAAGAGCCGCAGCGCGAGATGCGCGACTGACGAGCCGGAGTCTTCGCCGCCGGTGTAGTTCGTCTCGACGAGGTAGAACGCCTCGCGCCACGTGCGCCCGAGCAGGGTGCGCAGCTGTGCTGCGTCCTCCGGAATCATGTGCTCGTCGGCGTCGAGGTAGAGCACCCAGTCGCTCGTCGCGCGCTCGAGTGAGACGTTGCGCGCGTCCGCGAAGGACCCGTTCCAGGGGAAATCCACCACTGTTGCGCCGAATGACTCCGCAATCTCGACCGTGCGGTCGGTGGATCCCGTGTCGACGACGATCATCTCGTCGACGGCGTCACGGACGGCGGCGAGGCAGCCCGGAAGCATCTCTTCCTCGTCCTTCACGATCATCACGAGAGAGAGGGTGAGCCCCGGCGTTGGCCGCGCCGCCGCTGCGACACGGCGCGCGCGCACGCCGAGCGCCTTGGCCCGAGCGCCGAGCCCGCCCTTGAGCACCCGAGGGGACTCTCGCTTGCGCCGTTGCACCTCGCGGAGGTTGTGGTCGACGTCCTCGAGCTCGGGGTCGAGGCGGCGGGTGGCGCGGAACAATGCCTCCGCACCTCCGAGCTCGCCGACCTCGTAGAGCAGCACGCCGGTGTAGTTGAGCAACGCAGGCTCGGCAGGGTTTGCCGCGAGCGAATCGAGGAGCGCATCGGCCATGAGGAGATAGAGGTTGACCCAGGCCGCCTCGGGGAGCGCCGACGACGTGGACATCACGAGCTCGGTCAACTCTCGACGCACCTGATACGCACGCTGCGGGTGCCAGGTATCCAGCTCCGCAAAGATGCCGATCAGCTCGTCCAGGCGGCCGGAGCCGATCGCGGCGTTTGCCTGTGCCACGGTCCGCTCGACACGCCGGCGCCACTCGGGCTGGGAAAGCGTCAAGCGGCGGGGCTCCGCCGACAGCGTGACGGTGCGGACTGCCATCAGGCGGCCTCCTGAACGATGGGGGTGGCGGCGCGGAGCGTCGCCGGGTCGGGTGGAAGAACGAGTCGTGCTCGCGTCGCGTCGCCGGTGGCCGCGATGATTGCGTCCGCGGCGAGCTCGAGGGACCGGACGCCGAGGGGGCCGGGGTCGGCGAGCGCGATGTCCGGCGCCGATTCTGCGTCGAAGGCGATCGACCCGAGCTCGGCGTCGAGCAGCGAGAGCGCGACGCCGTCGTCGGTCCCCGGCAGGACGAGCGTCACGTCGTCGGCGTCGGAGAACGCGTCGATGTAGGCGCGTAGCGCCGGCGCCCACGTCTCGCGGCGGTCCCACTCGGCAGGGACGAGGAACAGGAACCCGCGGCGACCGGGGACCAGGGCCGAGGAGATCTCACGAATTGGGGTGCGGCCCTGGAGCGCTTCGAGCCGCCTGCGCGCGTGCGCGGCGGCGGCGTCCCAGCCAAATCGCTCGGCGTGTGCCCGTGCCGCGGCGGCGCGCGCAGTGCGTGCTGCCGGGTCAGCCGCTTCCCGCAGCGCGCGAACGAGCGCCTTGGCGTCCGGCTCCAGCATGAAGCCTCGCCCTGCGAGGGCCAAGCCGTCGGCGGCAAATGCATCGGCGGGCAGCGGCATCTGCGGCGCAGGGATGCGCCACGCGCAGGCGTCTGAGGCGAAGTCGTCCGTCGGGCCGCCGGCGGTCACGATCAGCGGCACCCCACAGGCCAGCGCCTCGAGCGCCGGCAGGCAGAAGCCTTCGGCACGGTACGGCTGCACGAGCACGTCGGCGGCGCGGTACAGCGAGGGCAGCTCGTCGAACGGCACGTCCTCGTCGAGATAGTGCAGCTCGGGTGCGTGCGGATCGTCCTTCAGCGCGGCGATCGCCGCGTCGGCCGTCTGGCCGCGATACACGCCGTCGGTACCGAAGCCCTTGATGACGAGGCAAACGTCGTCGTCACCGGTGAAGGCATCGCGATAGGCACTGAGGAGGATGTCGATTCCCTTGCGGTGCGTCGTTCCGCCGACGAAGAGGAAGACCGTGCTCTTGTCGGTCGGGAAGGTGCGCGCGGGCCCGTTCGGTGTGAAACGGTCGAGGTCGACGCCGTTCGGGACGACGTGGACGAGGTCGGGCGCAATACCCGAGTCGACGTACGCGGTACGCACGAACTCCGAAGGAGTCCACACCTCGTCGACCGTGTTACGGATCGCGTCGACCCAGTGTTGCGGCACGCGGCCGAACTCCCACGGCTGGTAGAGGACGAACGGCCCGGCGCTCGGTGCCGCGAAGAGCGGCGGCCACTGGCCGGCAACGCCGACGGTGGAAAGGGGTGACGAGAGCGAGCCGGGAGCCCGCAGCTCGACGCCGAGCCCGGCGCGGTCGAGCGCCTGCACGTGACCGTCGTTGACGATGGCGAGTGAATGACAAGAGCCGAAGTCGCCACGCCAGGTGCAGGTCACCGGACGCGCGCTGCGTGCGGTGTGGCGCTCGAGCGCTCCGTCGACGAGCTCGGCGATGCGTGCGGCTGTCGGCGCCGCACCGAACTTCTCGATCAGCTCGGCGCGTGCGCCCCCGGCCCGTTCGCGCACGGTTGCGCCGCCGGCATGAACCTGACGCAGTGCGACCGCGAGAGCGTCGACGTCCGGCTCGAACCATTTGTGCCCCTGCCACAGAGCAGGAGGCAGAGGGTGCCAGCTCTTCACGGGCACGACCTCGCCGTCGACCAGCCACGAGTTCCCGTCGTTCATGAAGGCCAGGCTGCCGCTCCAGCGGCTCGCAATCGTGGGTAGGCCCATCGCCATCGCCTCCATGAACGGTCGGCCCCAGCCCTCTCCCCGACTCGGAAGGACGTAGGCGTCGGCCGCTGCGTAGAGGCGCGGCATGGCGGCCGCGGGAAGCACGTCGGTGTTGAGGACGATCGGCGCCGTCGCGCGCCCGGCGAGATGCGCGTCGATGCGCGCCTGGATGTCATCGTTCGACCCGTGCAGCGAGACACACTTCAATACGAGTTGAACGTCGTCGTCGGGTGTGAACGCCTTGGCCCATGCATCGAGTAGGACGTCCCACCCCTTGCGCTCGGTGAAGTCGAAGTTCGTGAGGAAGGTGAAGCGGCTCTCGTCGGCGAGCGGCCACGCCTCGACGTTCTCGGGGGCGAAGAGGTCGAAGTCGATCGTCTCGGGTAGGACGTGCAGATGCGACTCCGGCACGCCGGCGCGCATGAACGTCTCGACGTTGAACAGGCTCGGTACCCAGATCTCGTCCATCTCCATCAGCAGATGCAGCCAGTGCACCGGGAGACGATCGGTCTCGAACATCGTGCGTGAGACCATGGGGCCGCGTTCGCTCCGGCGCAGCGGGATCGGCTGGAGATGGAACACCGACACGTGGTCGCCGTCGGGTGGTCGGCGCGCGCAGGCTCGCTCGAGTGCGCGGAGCTGCTCGCCGGCGAGCCCGGCGCTGAAGTTGTTCCAGCGCTGTGGCCGTGCGGCGACCGCGTAGCCCTCGCGTTCGAGTGCGAGGAGGAACGTGCGCCCCTCGTCGGCGTAGCCCGAAGGATCCTGCAGCGGTCCGTACCAAACGAGAGGGAGGGGCGACATCGACCCGGGTAGTCGGCGGACCTGCGCCGTCATTTAGCTCGCGACTGCCAAACGTGTCCAGCGCCGCTCGGCGAGGCGCCGGAGTGCGTCGATCTCACCGGCGTCGAAGCGGGCGGCAGCGTGAAATGCGTCCCGTGGATCCCGGCTCGTGAGCAGGGCATCGGCGCCGAGCGCGACCAGCTGGTCGGTGTCCTCCGACTCGGGGACAGCGAGCAGGAGCAGGTCCGGCGCATCGTCGAGGTCGAAGGCCTGCTGCAGTTGCTCCGCGAGCGGGCCCGGCGCGGCACCGGGTGCGTAGACGACGAGGGTCGCGTCGTCGTCGGGGCCGAATGCCGCGGTGTAGGCGGCGAAGAGGGTGGGATCCTCGAGCAGCTCGTCGGCGAAGACGACGATCGCGACGCCGCGCGCTCCGTCGAGGCTCCCGTCCGGGTTCGCCAGTCGCGCCCACTTCGAGGCGAGGTAGCGGCGGTTGCGCTGCGACATGGCGCTCGGGGTATCCGGCGCGTGCCAGATCCCGTCGACGAGCACAGAGGAGCGGTGTTCGTAGTGCGCGACGCGGCCGCTGCCGACATGGAGGACGCCCCAGCCGAGCCGGCCGGCGCGCAGGCAGTAGTCGTCGTCGTCGTGCCAGAAGAGACCAAGACCCTCGTCGAAGCGGCCCGTCTCGCGGACCGTCTCGGCGCGCATCACCATGCAGAAGCCCGTGACCATGTCGGCAGGCTCGGGGCCTGTCCCGGTGAGGGTCGTCGCCGTCCGGTCGTGCGCGTGGAGCTCGAGGCGGACGCCGAGCTCTCCGGCGATGCCGGCGGTGGGGTCAGCCTCGAGCGACGCGACGAATGGGCGCCACCAGTCGTGCATGAGCTCCACGTCGTTGTCGAGGAACACGACATAGTCGGGGTCGCCGGCGATTGCGTCGATGCCGAGGTTGCGGCCTCCCGAGACGCCGGCATTCTCGTCCGAGCGGATCACCGTGATGCGCTCGTCGAGGCCGGCGGCCCACTCGCCTGTGCCGTCGGTGGACGCGTTGTCGACGAGATAGATGTGGAACGGGCAGTCGGTGTGCGC
>JAOPYX010000313.1 GCA_025964535.1 Actinomycetes bacterium
CCGCGCAGCGCCGACGAGTCCGCCGCCGCGCACACGCGTGCGGTGCGTGCGAAGGCGCTCGATCTCGTGCGTGGCCTGCTGCCTGCGGCGTCGCTCTCGCACATGGGCATGTACGCCAGCGGGCAGACGTACGAGCAGCTCGTCCTGCATCTGCTCGCGCATCCGCTCGCCGAGGCGCGTGCGTACGGCGCGATGTTGCTCGAGGAGCTGCAGAAGATCATTCCGAGCTTCGTCGCCCGCGTGCCGCGCGAGGATCGCGGCGGCAGGTGGATCGAGTTCCTGCGCGAGCGGCGCGGCGCCGCAGATGCGGCGGCCGCGAGGCTCGGTCTCGGCGAGGAGACCGCGGCAGCGATGCCGTCGGTCCGTCTGCTCCGTGCGCACGGCACGGAGGAGGAGCTACTCGCCGCGCTGCTCTACGAGTCGACGGCAACCGGGGAAGACGAGGCGCTGCGCGCGGTCGCGCGTCTCTCGCCGGATCAGCGTGCAGAGCTGCTGCGCGAGCTGATCGGCGACCGTGAAAACCGCAGGCACCGGCCCGGGCGCGGCTTCGAGACGCTCACATATCGCTTCGAGATCGTGTCGGACTACGGGGCGTTCCGCGATCTGCAGAGGCATCGCCTGCTCACGTGCCAGTGGCAGCGGCTGACGCCCGATCTCGGCGCGGATGTCCCGCACGAGGTGGTCGCTGCCGGCCTGGGCGGCGAGTACGGCCGCGCGCTCGAGGTCTCTCGCGTCGAGTACGCGCGGCTACGCGACCACGGATTCGTGGAGGAAGCGCCGTACGCGCTCTGCCTCGCCTTCCGGATCCGCTACGTCCTCGAGCTCGACGCGCGCGCGGCGCTGCACCTGATCGAGCTGCGCTCGGGCCGCGAAGGCCACCCGTCGTACCGGGCTGTCGCACACGAGATGCGTCGCGCGATCGCGGAGGTTCATCCGAACGTCGCTGCCGCGATGAGCTTCGTCGACGATTCGACGGAGGAGCGCCTGGAGCGGTTGCTCTCGGAGATGCGGAACGAGACGAAGAGCTAGCTAGACGGAGGGACGAAGCACGATCGGCCCGGGCTCGTGGTGGCCCGGCAGCTGCTTCGTCACGACCCACGTGTCGCCCGCGTTCACGCCGTATGGAGCGTTGAGCCAGACAGATACGGCGCCGCGTCCAGAGACCACGAACGTCCCGCAGGGCGCGTAGGGCTTGCCGTCGCGCATGAGGTACACCGTGTAGTAGCCGTGCGCCGGCAGCTTGGGCAGTCCGGTGACGGAGATCTTCATCGGCCAGTTGCCGGAGGGATCGGCAGGCTGGATGCGCAGCGAGGCGAGGGCGCCGGGCGCCGCCTTCGTGCCCGTGAGCGACATCGTGCGCCCGGCCGAGAGCTCGTTGCCCTTGCCGTTGCCGCTGATATAGCCGGCGAGGAACGCCAGGGCGCACACGGCCAGTGCGGCGGCGAGGAGCATGACCGTCCGCCTCGGGCGCCGCCAGGTTCGCCCCAGCGTCATCGCGAGCGTCGGCCCGGCCTCGATCTCCGGCGAGAGCTCGGCAGGAGGCCCGGCCTGAAGCAGGAGCTCGTGCACGGCGCGCAGTCGCTCGCGCTCCGCCTGGTCGACGTCGGAGCCGATCAGCTCGTCGAAGTCCGGCGTGCGCATCACGAGAGCTCCCCCTCCAGCAGGTCGGCGAGGCGCGCGAGCGCGCTCCTCGTACGGGTCTTCACCGTACCGAGCGGGATGTGCAGGTACTCGGCGACCTCGCTCTGCGAGAGCTCGCTCCAGTACGCGAGCTCGAGCACCTCGCGCTCCCGCTCGGGCAGCTCGCCGAGCGCGCGGTGGACGCGCCACGCAACGAACGCCGTCTCTGCGCGGTCCGCCGGCCCGGGCTCGCCCGATGCACGGTCCGGCACCTCGGCCGGCTGCTCGACCTTCGCCCGCTGGCGGTCGACGATCGCATTTCGCGCGACGGTGTACAGCCAGGGGGCGGCGGGCCCCCGCTCGGGCCGGTAGCTCTGCGCGGAGCGCCAGACCGCCGCGAACGTCTCCTGCACCGCGTCTTCCGCGCGCTGCCGGTCGCGCAGCCGCCGCAGCGCGAGCCCGAAGACCGGGCGCACGTAGCGCTGATAGAGGAGCTCGAACGCCTCCCGGTCGCGGTCGGCGACGCGGACGAGCAGAGCGGTGTCGCTCTCCGTGTCGGCCGGCGTCGTCTGTGTCGCCGGCGTAGAGGCCTGCTGAGGGACCGGGCGCAGGCGTGCGGGGGTGTCGAACGTGAGCTCCATGTCGTCCCCGTCTTTACGCATCACACGCCATTTCGGATTCTCAAGTCATAGCAGCCGTTTGACACAAGCTTTACGTGGCCGGCGCTTGGCGCTCCTCGCGCGCGGGGATCTGGTGCGTGTGAACACCCATTGGGTCAGAGGAGGTCCGAAGATGAGAACTGTCGCAGCCATGCTGGCGACCGTGGCGGCCGCGCTTGCACTGGCGGCGACGGCCGGCGCAGCCACGATCAGCGTCCAGATCAAGAGCACGGGCTTCTCGCCGAGCAGCATCTCGATCGACCACGGCGACCAGGTCACGTGGAAGAACACCGACAGGGTCGACCATCAAGTGGTTGCCGACGACGGCTCGTTCGCGTCGCCGATCCTGCACGCCGGTCAGTCGTACACGGCGACGTTCGGTCGCGCTGGAACGTTCCGCTACCACGACTCGTACGCGGCCAGGCACACCGGCAAGATCAGCGTAAAGGGCCCGCCGCCGTCATTGACGCTCGCGCTTTCCGCGCCGATCGTGGACTACGGCACACCCATGACGCTCAGCGGCACGATCTCGACCGGTGCCGCGAATCAGTCCGTGGAGATCGACGC
>JAOPYX010000322.1 GCA_025964535.1 Actinomycetes bacterium
ACTGCCTCGACATCGTCAAGGACAAGGTCGACGGCACGCTCGCATACCGCAAGAGCTGCCGGATGATGATCTGCGGCTCGTGCGGCATGCGCATGAACGGCGCGGCCGTGCTCGCGTGCAAGGTGCGCATGTACGACATCGCGCAGGCCGGGGAGATTCCGACGATCTCGGCGATGGGCAACCTGCCGATCGTCAAGGACCTCGTCGTCGACATGGATCCGTTCTGGGCGAAGTTCAAGGCGATGAAGCCGTATCTGCAGCCCGGCTACGAGCGCCCCGAGGACGGCAAGGAGTATCGCGTCCCACAGGAGCGCATGAACGCCGTGCACAAGGAGGCGCTCTGCATCAACTGCGGCTGCTGCGTCTCCGAGTGCAACGCGATGGAGTCGGATCCGGACTTTCTCGGGCCGCAGGCGCTCGCGAAGGGAATGCGCTTCGTCGGAGATCCGCGCGACGGCGCAACAGTTGAGCGGCTCGAGGAATACAGCGAGCAACACGGCATCTGGGAGTGCACGCGCTGCTACTTCTGCACGGAGCGCTGCCCCAAGGGCGTCGATCCGCGCGAGGCGATCGCGAAGCTCGGCGCCGAGGCGATCAAGGAAGGCGTCGATCGCGACATGGGCGCGAAGCACGCGAAGTGGTTCATCCGCTCGACCGAGACGACGGGCTGGCTGCGCGAGACGGAGCTCGTTCCGAAGACGCAGGGCATCGTCTCGAGCGTGAAGCAGATGAAGTTCGCCATGAAGCTGATCACGCACAACAAGGCCGGGCTCTCGTTCCCGCCGCACGTCGCGGCGAACGTGGACGAGGCGCGTGGCCTGCACAAGCTCGTGCACGAGCAGGACCGGCAGGGATTCCTCGGCCACGTGCAGGGCGAGAAGGCGCTCGCGAAGCTCGCGCACGGCTACCAGCACGGACGCGATCCGTACGGGCCGGGTTCGTTCCCGAAGCCGTATCTCCCCGGAGAGGAAGCGCCCGGGGTTATCGTCGGTGAAGCACCGTTGAGCGTGCCGCCCGTCGGGGGCGACCAGGGAATGGGGAGCCTGACCCAGGCGGATGTCACGCCGGGCGCGGAGCCCACGAGAAAGCCGGAGGGTGGAGCGTGAGCACGGTCGAGGGAATGAAGCGCGTTGCGTACTACAAGGGGTGTCTCGCGTCCATGTCGGCGAAAGAGCTCGACACGTCGACGCAGGCGCTCGCGCCGCGTGTCGGCCTCGAGCTGATCGAGCTCGACTCGGTCACGTGCTGCGGTGCCGGCGACATCCACGAAGCAGAGCCGGATTACTACCTCCACCTGAACGCGCGCATCCTCGCGTACGCCGAGGCGGCCGAGTGCGACACGCTGCTGACGGTCTGCAACGTGTGCACGCTCAATCTGCGCCAGGCGAACTTCATGCTGAAGGGCGACGACAAGCTGCGGGCGCGCATCAACAAGAACCTCGAGTCGGTCGGCGTGCCGCCCTACAGCGGTGAGGTCGACGTGCGCCATCTTCTCTGGGAGATCGCCGAGGGCCCCGGCTACGAGAAGCTGAAGGTCGCGGCGCACAAGGGCTTGAAGGGCCTCAAGGTGGCGCCGTTCTACGGCTGCCAGATCCTGCGGCCGTCGAAGATCATGGGCTTCGAGGATCCCGACCGGCCGTGGTCGCTCGAGCGGATCATCGAGGCGTGCGGCGGCGAGGCGATCGACTATCCGGCCAAGATCAAGTGCTGCGGCTTCCCGATCATCCAGGCTCGCGAGGAGACCGCGCTGGGTGAGTTGATCCAGCCGGTCGAGCAGGCGATGGAGGCGGGAGCCGACGTGATGGTGACGCCGTGCCCGCTCTGCCATCTTTCGCTCGACGCGTGGCAGCAGAAGCTCGAAGCTTCCACCGGCCGCAAGTTCGGCATGCCGATCCTCCATCTCTCCCAGCTCGTGGGCGTCGCCGCCGGGCTCGAGGACTCCGAGCTGAAGTTCAAGCGGCACATCGTCGACCCGCGGCCGGCGCTCCAGAAGCTCGACGTCTGAGCGACGGCGCAGGTTTGCCGCCGCTGCGGCATCTACAAAGAGGTGGGGCGGATTCCGGCGCGGCGCCCGCCTGGCACATCCACCGGGCGCGCCGCGCCGGATCTGTGCTCGGGGGCGCTACGGCCGCGGCGCTCGGCTGGGGCTGGTTCGAGGCGGGCTGGGTGCGCTTGCGGGAGCTCGAGCTGGAGCTGCCCGGGCTTCCGCCGGAGCTCGACGGGCTGCGGATCGCCCATCTCTCCGACTTCCATCTCGGCGTGCCGTCGCGCGGGACACACGCGGTGGAGCGCGCCGTCGACTGGACGGCCGGGCGGCGACCGGATCTCGTAGCGATCACCGGCGACCTGCTGACGCACCCGCGCGGCGAGCGGCGCCTGCGCGAGCTCGTCGGCCGGCTGCCGGCGCCGGCGTTCGCGGTGCTGGGCAATCACGACGTCGCGATCTCGCGCGACCCGCAGGCGCGAGCGTCGGATCTGCGCGAGCTCGAGCCTGCGACCTTGCTGCGTGACGACGGCGTGCTGCTCGAGCTGCGCGGCAAGCGCGTCTGGATCGCGGGCACGCACCCACGCCTGATCGTCCGGGGCGAGACGAAGCTCGATCCGAACACGCTTGCCCGCGACGCCGACCTGCGGATCCTGCTTTGCCACTACCCGCGGGTGTTCGACCGCCTCGAGCCCGGGAACTTCGATCTCGTGCTCGCCGGGCACATGCACGACGGGCAGATCACCGTTCCATATCCGGGTGGAAAGCTCCGGCTCGCGCATCCGGGCGCGCACTATCAGCGTGGCGTCTATCGAAGCCCGGCCGGTGTGCTCCACGTGTCGCCCGGGCTCGGCACGACCTTCGTTCCGTTTCGCTTCGCGGCCAGGCCAGAAGCGACGGAGCTGGTGCTACGTTCAAGCATGTAGTGGAGCGGCAAGCCTCGATCTCGGCCGACATCCTCGCGCGCTACGCCGCCGACGCGGCCCGGGAGGTCGCGGGCGTGCGCGGCGTGTCGGAGAGCCCGCTTCCCGGCAGGCGCGGCGTGCGTGTCGTAACGGACGACGGTGCGGTGCGCGTCGAGCTGCATCTTGCGGTCGACTGGGGCGCGCCGATCCCCGAGCTGGGCCGTGACGTGCAGGTGCGCGTCCGCGAGTACTTGCTGCGCATGGCGGACGTCCATCCGGGGACGGTCGATGTGACCATCGACGAGATCGGGTCGCGGCCGTGACGCGCATCGCCGGGCTCACCGGCGCGACGCTGCCGACCGCGCCCGCTGTGTGTCACGAGTGCATCTGGTGGCAGTCGCGCACGGGTCGCCGGGTCGACAAGCGAAAGTGGATTCAGGAAACGGAGGAAGAGTGGGGTGCATGGGGCACCGTGTACTACGACGACGACGGTCGTGTGCTCGGCTCGATGCAGTACGGACCGGCGGGACTCTTTCCGCGGGCGGCCGAGCTGCCGGCAGGGCCGCCGAGCGACGACGCGGTGCTCGTCACCTGCGCGTACCTCACGGATCCGACGAAGCCGTGGGTGATGCAGTCGCTGTTCCTCACTGCGATCGGTGAGGCGCGCGACCGCGGCGCCCGCGCGCTCGAGGCGTTCGCGTACCGCTACCCGGACGGCGCACCGGTCTTCGACCGCTTCCACGTGCACAAGACGATCTTCCCGCGGGACTTCCTCTCGGACTTCGGGTTCCAGACGATGCGCATGCACGGCCGCGTGGAGCTCGTGCGCCTCGAGCTCGGCGGCCTCGTCCCGGTCGCCGAGGGCACGCGCGAGAAAGTCCTGCGCGTCGTCCGCGAAGCGTTCGTCCCGGCGCCTGCTCCTCAGCGTCCCTAACCGGCGCCTCTCAGCCGAGCAGACAGGCCCCTTCCTCAAAGCTGGGACCTGGTTCGAACCAGGTCCCAGATCTGGCAGTTGCGCTTGGTTGCGCACCTCGTCCGTCGCCGGCCATGGCTCGCCCGCCAGAGCTGGGACGAGGTCCGAACCAGGTCCCAGATCTGGCGGCTGGAGTCCCGCGCTCTCCAGCGGGAACATGTCCGGGAAGGGCCGGCGAGCTACGCGGCGACGCGTTGCTGCGCGAGGATGAGCTCGGCGATCTGGATCGCGTTCAGCGCGGCGCCCTTGTTCAGGTTGTCGCACGCGAGGAAGAGCGCGAGGCCGTGCTCCGACGCACGGTCCGGGCGGATGCGACCGACGAGTACCTGATCCGTCTGCGCTGCGTCCTTCGGCGTCGGCACGTCCACGACGCTGACCGACGGGGCGTCGCGCAAGAGCGCCGTCGCTTCGTCCGCGCTGAGCGGCCGCTCGAACTCGATCCACACGGCCTCTGCGTGACCGACGAGCACCGGCACACGCACCGTCGTCGCGCTCAGCGGCAGGTCGGGCAGCTCCATGATCTTGCGCGTCTCCGCCCGGAGCTTCGACTCCTCTTCGGTCTCGTCGCCTTCCCATGTCCAGTCCATCGCAAGATTGTGCTCCGCGGGATCTTCCGCACGCAGGGCGTCCATGCGGCGGGCGCCGGCGCCGGAGACCGACTGATAGGTCGAGACGCGCACCCGCGCAAGGCCGGCCGCCTCGTGCAACGGCTTCAGCACGCAGGTGAGCGGGATCGTGCAGCAGTTCGGATTCGCGACGATGCCGTCGTTCTCGAGCGCACGAGCGCCGTTCACCTCCGGCACGACGAGCGGGATGCCCGGCTCGAGCCTGTACGCCGACGACTTGTCGACGGCGACCGCGCCGCCGCGCACGGCGTGCGGAACGAGCTCGCGAGACGCCGAGGTGCCGACGGAGAAGAGGACGAGGTCGAGGTCGCCGGCGGCGAGCGCTTCCGGCGTTGCCTCCTCGATGGCGAGGTCGCGGTCGCCGAACGGAACCGTCCCGCCGGCGGAGCGCGACGACGCGAATGCGCGCACGTCGGTGTAGCCGCGTTGCGCAAGCAACCCGAGCGTGACCGTGCCGACGGCGCCCGTCGCGCCGACGATGCCGATGCGAGGCTCGCCGCTCACGCGGTCTCCAACTCGAATGCGTCGTGCAGCGCCGCCACCGAGCGCGATACGTCGGCGGTCGCAACGTGACATGCGATCTTGATCGGAGACGTGGAGATCACCTTCGACTCGACGCCGATGCCCTCGAGGGTGGCAAAGGTCTTCGCGGCGATGCCGGGGTGACTCTTCATGCCGGCGCCGATCAGGCTGACCTTGCCGAGATCGTCGCGCATCGACCACTCGATGCCGAGTGAGCCGAGCAGCTGCTCGCAGGTCTCGCGATCCTCGAGCGGCGCGCTGAACACGATCTCGTCGGATGAGACCTGAAGGATGGTGTCGACGTTGACGCTCACACCGGCGAGCTGCGCGAAGAGCTTCGCAGCGTCGATCTCGCGCGCGCGAAACAGCGGCTCGCAGTCGGTGTGCGCCACACCGGAGATGATTGCCTTCTCGAGCACCGGGTCCTCCTCGTCGACGATCCACGTTCCCTCCGCCTGGGAGAAGGTGGAGCGAACGTGCAGCCGCACGTCGTGGTTGCGCGCGAACTCGACCGAGCGTAGCTGCAACACCTTTGCACCGCTGGCCGCGAGCTCGAGCATCTCCTCGTAGGTCAACGCCTTCAGCTTCCGCGCGTTGGGGACGATGCGCGGGTCGGCGGTGAAGACGCCTTCGACGTCCGTGTAGATCTCGCAAACCGTCGCCCCGAGCGCCGCGGCGAGCGCCGCTGCAGTCATGTCGGAGCCGCCGCGCCCGAGCGTCGTCACCTCGTTGGCCGACGAGACTCCCTGGAAGCCGGCTACGAGCACGATCTTCTCGTCGTCGAGCGCGTCGTTGATGCGCTGCCCTCGCACCTCCGCGATCTTCGCCTTCCCGTGCACCGTGTCGGTGACGATCCCCGCCTGCGAGCCGGTGAGCGAGACCGCCTCGTGGCCGAGGTCGTAGATCGCCATTGCGCACAGCGCATTCGAGATCCGCTCGCCCGTGGACACGAGCATGTCGTACTCGCGCGGGTTCGGCCGGGCCGAGACCTCGCGTGCAAGCCGGATCAGCTCGTCCGTCGTATGGCCCATTGCCGAGAGCACGCCAACGACGCGATAGCCGGCCTCGCGCGCAGCAACGAGGCGGTGCGCGACGTCCTTGATCTTCTGCGTGTCACCGACCGAGCTGCCGCCGAACTTCATCACCACGAGATCGCGGCCGCGCGCTTGCGCGTCCGATGCGACCTCGGGAACGGCCTCGTAGTGCGTGGTCGTCACGTCCTGAGTGTAAGCAGGTGCCCCGCGTGAGCGGGATCCGCTGTCCGTTTTATCGCTACGCCATCTCGCGGCGCCCGGAGAGCGCGCGGCCGAGCGTCACCTCGTCGGCGTACTCGAGGTCGCCGCCGACGGGCAATCCGCTTGCGAGCCGGGTCACGCGTACACGTCCTCGCAGCCGGTCGGCGAGATACGCCGCGGTCGCCTCACCGGTCATGTTCG
>JAOPYX010000346.1 GCA_025964535.1 Actinomycetes bacterium
GGGAAGAAGACCAGGCCGCCGGAGTTCGTCGCCGCCGCGCTGCGCGTCTTGAGCGCGATCAGCTGCATGAAGCCGACGTAGACGACGGACCACAGGGCAGTGAGAGCGACGAGCAGCACGAAGCCGAGGGGGCCGCTCGCGATCGAGATGCCGAAGATCAGCGCGAGCAGGATGAGCACGGTGGTGATGAGCACGCCCTTCACCGACTCGGCGATGAGACGGCCCAGCACGATGGCTGTGCGGGGGATGGGGGTCGCGCGCAACTTGTCGAAGTAACCGCCCTCGATGTCCTCGACCAGGAACAGGGCAGCCGTTCCGAAGGAGGCGGCCAGCAACAGCGAGCTCGGTAGCTGGAACGCGCCGTAGCCCTGGCCGTGCAGGAACGAGGTGGACTTGGACGGGAAGATCCTCGCGGCCTGGCCGACGTTGACGACGAGGAAGAACAACGGGATGAACAACGTGGGCAGCAGTGCTTCGGGCGTCCGCCTCGCCTCGCGGAGCGCACGCTGTCCGAGAACCCATGCCTGTGTCATGCCGATACCTCCTGCACATCGCCGGCGACGCGGCCGCGGGTGCGTCCCGTCGCGTCGAGGAACACGTCGTCGAGCGTCGGGTCGCTCGCAAGAGCTTGACGCTCCCGCAACTCGGCCTTGAGCTGGGCGGGCGATCCCTCGCGGACGATGCGGCCGTCGTCGATGATCGCGATCCGGTCGCACAGCTGATCGGCCTCCTCGAGGTACTGCGTCGTCAGGAACACGGTCGTCCCGCGCGCATTGATCCGCCGCATCTCTTCCCACACGGTGAGTCGGCTCGCGGGGTCGAGCCCAGTCGTCGGCTCATCGAGAAACAGCACTTCCGGCTCGTGTACGAGCGCGGAGGCGAGATCGAGCCGGCGCTTCATCCCGCCGGAGTAGCCCTTGATGCGGCGGTCGGCCGCCTCCTCGAGCTCGACGAGCGAGAGCAGCTCCTCCGCGCGTGCCGATGCCTCTCTCGGGGACATGGCGAACAGCCGCCCTTGGAGGACCAGCAGCTCGCGTCCCGTCTGGCGGGGGTCGAGCCCGGCCTCCTGCAGCGCCACACCGATCCGACGGCGCGCCGCATCTGGCTCGCGAGCCACGTCCACGCCGGCCACGTGGGCGGTGCCCGAGGTGATCGACAGCAGCGTCGTCAACATGCGCACCGTCGTCGACTTGCCGGCCCCGTTCGGCCCCAGGAACCCGAACACCTCACCGGCCTCGACCCTCAGGTCGACCCCTCGAACCGCCTCGATGACGCCCGAGCGGCTGCGGTAGTGCTTCACCAAAGCCTCGGCCTGCACCGCTGGGGTCGTGCCGATCCGTTCGGGCTCGGGTCGCCCCTCCTCGATCACGCGTGTCACGTTGTCCACGTCCTTGCTCCTCCGGTCTTCGTCGGTGCGCTCAGATGGCTAGACGGCGACAGACGACGAAACTCATCGCTGACGTCGACGTCGAGTGGCGAAACTACCGCCACGAGGCGCACGCGGTCTTCTCCAAACCTGCTGGATCGATTCGGCGTCCCCGGTCGGCGGCCGCCCTACGGGAGGGCGTGCTTCGACTCGAGTGCCGTGCGGAGCGACTCGACCGTCCTATTCACGTCGTCCGCTGTCGTCTGCCAGTTCGACACGGGCAGGCGGATCGCCGGCCGGCCTTGCCAGACGGTGCCGCCCAGCCACGCCTCGCCGCTCTGCTGCACGCTCGCGAGGACGCTCTCGGTGAGCGCGTCGTCGGCAAACCGGAACAGAACTTGATTCAAGATGACGTCGTTCAGCACCTCGGCACCGAGTGCGTCGAGATCTTTCGCGGACAGCTGCGCAAGCTCGCAGCAACGATCGACGAGCGCTTCGACTCCGGCGTCCGCGTCGCGGGTCATCGCGAGAGGTACTGCTCCGGAGCTGTCAAGACGCCGGCGTCGTCCGCATCGCCTGTGTTCACGGTGCCCATCAGCTCGACGTTGAGGACGTGAACCTCCTCGTCGGCTCGCGGACGGTGCTCCACGCCGCGCGGTACGACAAGGAGCTCACCGGGTTCGAGCTCGATCGTCTTGTCGGGCAGATCGATGTACAGCCGTCCTTCGAGTACCAGGAAGACGTCTTCCGAGTCGTCGTGACGGTGCCAGACGAACTCACCTTTGAACTTCACGACCTGGAGCTTGGAGCCGTTGACCTCGCCGACGATGTGCGGCCTCCAGTGCTCGCCGATGGATGCGAGCGCGTCCTCGAGGTTGACCTTCGCGATGCTCAATTCTCTCTCCTCGTCTCGTCGCCGGGTGGACGTGAACCGGCAGTTTCACCGCTCGATACGATTTCGGCAAGCAACGTTCGGCGGTCGTCGATGTCGCAACTGCGTCGTACCAGCAGCGGCGTCTCGAACGCCTCGCGAGCTGAACGACGGCCGCGCGATCAGCGATCGCGATCGCTCGATAATCGAGCTTTGTTGAGGACATAGCCGCCGGCAGGCGGGCTTCGAGAGAAGGGGGACTTCGATGCTGCTCCTGAGACCGAATTGTGAATGCTGCGACGTCGATCTGCCGCCGGATGCCGACGCGCGGATCTGCTCCTACGAGTGCACGTTCTGTGTGCCGTGCGCGGACGAGCTGTTGCAAGGGGTGTGCCCGAATTGCGGCGGGCGCTTCGTCCCTCGCCCGATTCGACCTCCTGCTGCACTGATCAAAGACCCTGCGTCGCCGGATCGAGTCTTCGATCCGGCGTGCCGATCCCGTGCGAGTGGTGGGCTGACTTGATCCTCGTGATTCACGCGTGCACGACGACAGAGGGTGGTGGCCGCGAGCGCGATGATGGATGTGCGCGACGCGGTGCGATCCAGCGCCCCTAGGTGCGGGGGCGCCGGATCGCAGTCGATGTCGTTAGACGTCGCGCCGTCGTAGCTGGATTGCCGCGACCGCGATTGTCGCGACGACGTAGGCCGCGAAGAGTCCGAGTCCCGTCCATGGTGCGAGGGTGTGGGCGGGGTTGCCGGTCTGCATGATCGCGGTGCCGGCGTTGCTCGGGAGATACGGCGAGATGGCGTTGTTCCAGCTCGCGGGAAGGACGCCCATGAGCGGCGGGATGACGAACAAGATCGCGGCGAGGGCGGAGATGCCCGCGGCGGTGTTGCGGAGGATCGCTCCGAGGCCGAGACCGAAGAGTCCGACGAGTGTGAGGTAGAACGCTCCGCCGATGACGGCGCGGCCGACGCCGGGGTTGGAGAACGACAGCGCGATGTCGTGCCCGTTGAAGCTGTGCCCCTTGAGGATCGCCTGCGCGGCGAAGAACGCGATCAACGTCGACGGGAGAGCGAGGACGAGCGTTACGAGGCCGAACACGCCTGCCTTGCCCCAGAGCACCGGGAGCCGTTTCGGGACAGCGGCGAACGTCGAGCGGATCATGCCGGTCGAGTATTCGCCGCTGATGACGAGGACGCCGAGCACGCCGAATGCGAGCTGGGCGATCGTGACGCCGATCAGGCTCGTCTGCAGCGGATTGAACCCGGCCTTGTCGATGGTGCTCATGTGCGCCCAGCGGGTCGCGTTGACGAAGGCGGGGATGACGGCGAATCCAATCGTCATCGCAACACCCGCGAGTAGGGCGTAGCGCGTCGACCGAAGGGTGCGAAGCTTCGTCCATTCGGAGAGCGCGACGCGCATCTGGGTGACGCGCCCCGTGTGAGTTCGAGTGCGAACGAGTGGAGTTGGGAGTGCGGTGATGGCGCTCATGCTGCGAGTGCTCCTTCGAGTGCGTCAGTGGTGGGTGTGGTTGCCTGGAACTCGAGCTCGTCGCGGGTGAGCTCCATGAACGCTTCCTCGAGGGAAGCCTGGCG
>JAOPYX010000009.1 GCA_025964535.1 Actinomycetes bacterium
CTCGTCTCGATCCGGCGGCACGAGAGCCACCTGTTCCTGCGTTACGCCTTTACTTCTCTTCGAGCTTGAGCGCGGCCGAGTTGATGCAGTAGCGCTGGCCGGTCGGCGCGGGGCCATCGGGGAACACATGCCCGAGGTGACCACCGCAGCCGGCGCAGAGAACCTCGGTGCGCATCATCCCGTGCGAGACGTCCGTCTCTTCCTCCACCGCGTCTTCGCCCTTCGGCGCAGAGAAGGCCGGCCAGCCGCAACCCGAGTCGTACTTCGCGTCCGACTCGAAGAGCGCCGCGCCGCACCCGGCGCACGTGTACGTGCCCGGTTCGAAGACGTGGTCGTACTCGCCGGTGAACGGCGCCTCGGTCCCCTTTTGACGCAGCACGCGGTACCGATCGGGGTCGAGCTCCGCACGCCACTCTGCCTCGGTCTTCTCGATCTTCGCCATACCCTGCTTGTAGCAGGCGGGAGGGGGCCGGCGCAGCGTCAGGCGCGTCGTCGCGAACCGGAGCGACGGTACTGTCCGGGGCATGTCGTCAGATGCGCCGAGCACGCCCGAGCGCCGTATTCGCGTGATCTTCGGGGCGCTGCTGCTCGTCATCCTCCTCGCGTCGCTCGACCAGACGATCGTTGCGACGGCCTTGCCGACAATCGTCGGAGATCTCGGCGGTCTCCAGCACATCTCGTGGGTTGTGACCGCGTACCTGCTCGCCTCGACCGTCACGGGCCCCATCTACGGGAAGCTCGGCGACCTCTACGGACGCAAGATCGTGCTGCAAACGGCAATTGTGATCTTCCTGGTCGGCTCGGCGCTGTGCGGGATCGCGCAGGGCATGACGGAGCTGATCGCCTTCCGCGCGATCCAGGGGCTCGGCGCCGGCGGTCTGCTCGTCACGACGATCGCCGTCGTCGGCGACATCATCCCCCCGCGCGACCGCGGCAAGTATCAGGGGCTCTTCGGCGCCGTGTTCGGCGTCTCGACAGTGATTGGGCCGCTGCTGGGAGGCTTCTTCGTCGACCATCTCTCGTGGCGCTGGATCTTCTACGTCAACCTGCCGATCGGGGCACTCGCTCTCTTCGTGATCGGCGTCGTGTTCCACTCGCGCTCCGAGCACGTTCGGCACGCGATCGACTATCTCGGTGCGGTGACGCTCGCGGGCGGGCTCTCGTGCATCGTCCTCTTCACGAGCCTCGGCGGTACCACGGAGCCGTGGGGCTCGGTGCAGAGCATCGCGCTCATCGTCGTGGGAGTCGCCCTGCTCGTGGCCTTCCTGTTCGTCGAGCGGCGTGCGGAGGAGCCGATCCTTCCGCTCGAGCTCTTCCGCAACCGCACGTTCGTCGTGACGAGCGCCATCGGTTTCATCATCGGGCTCGCGCTCTTCGGCTCGATCACGTACCTGCCGCTTTTCCTCCAGGTCGTCAAGGGCATGAGCCCCACGAAGTCCGGCTTGCAGCTGACGCCGATGATGGGCGGCCTCCTGATCACCTCGATCCTCTCCGGCCGTTTGATCAGTCGCTTCGGCCGCTACCGGCCGTTTCCGATCGTCGGCACCGCGGTGGCGGCCGTCGGCATGGGGCTGCTCGCGCGTCTCAGCGTGAGCTCGGGAACGCTGACGGCGGCGCTCGACACGCTCGTGCTCGGGCTTGGCCTCGGTCTCGTGATGCAGGTGCTCGTGCTGGCGGTGCAGAACGCGGTCGACTTTCGCATCATGGGTGTCGCGACCTCGGGCGCGATCCTCTTCCGCCAGATCGGCGGCTCGATCGGCCTCGCAGTGTTCGGCGCGATCTTCTCGAACAGCCTGCACTCGAAGCTCGCCGCGAACCTCCCGACGGGCGCGAAGGTGCCGAAGACGGTCAACCCGGCTG
The DNA here is from genome assembly GCA_025964535.1 of Actinomycetes bacterium. GTDB lineage: Bacteria > Actinomycetota > Thermoleophilia > Gaiellales > Gaiellaceae > Palsa-739. The sequence goes on from JAOPYX010000009.1 coordinate 1,861, forward strand.
TTGTGCGAACACTCCCGCCACGCTTGCACGACGCATACGCCCGCGCGATAGCAGAGTCGCTGCACCCGGTATTCCTCACGGCCGCCGTCATCGCCGCGATCGCGTTCTTCCTGACGTGGCTGCTCAAGGACGTGCCGCTCCGTACGACGTCGCGTGCGACGCAGGGAGAAGCGCTCGCCGGCGCGACGTCCGAGGAGACCGCGCTCGCGCCGTGAGCTCGTGAACGAGCTCGACCTGCTCGACTGGAAGCGGCGCGTCTTCGAGCTGTATGCCGACGTGCGCGCGACGCCCGATCCCGAAGAAGCGTGGCAGGACTGGCGAACGGTGCGGGACAACCTCTTTCGTACGCACCCGCAGTCGCCGCTGGACGTCGAGGCGCACGAGGGCTTCTCCGGCCTCGACTACTTCGCGTACGACGCCGCGCTGCGCGTGCTCGCGGACGTCGAGCCGGCCGAGGACGAGGCGCGCGAGATCGCGGGCAGTGCCGGCTCGTCGACGCTCTTTCGGCGCTTCGGCCGTGCGCGCTTCGAGCTCGACGGGTCGCCGCAGGCGCTCGAGCTCTACTGGCTCGAGGGCTACGGCGGTGGCCTGTTCCTGCCCTTCGGCGACACGACGAGTGGGCAGGAGACCTACGGCGGCGGCCGCTATCTGCTCGACACGGTGAAGGGGTCGGACCTCGGCGGCGACGGTGGGCAGCTCGTGCTCGACTTCAACTTCGCCTACAACCCGTCGTGCTCGTACGACCCGCGCTGGGCGTGCCCGCTCACTCCGCCGGCGAACCGCCTGGCGATCCCCGTCCGCGCAGGGGAGAAGGTCCCGACGAACTGACTGATTTTGCAGGCGTTTTTGCCCGACGTCCGACGGTTGATGCTATTCTGGCAATACGGACGGCAACGGGTCGTCCTGTGAGATCAGCTTCTCGTTCCTCCTTACGAGCGGATTCGAGCGGGTGATTCTCGAATCCGAACTCAAGGAGTCGAACTTCATATGTCTGAAACGTTTCGCGCGCTCGGCGTGAGCGAGCCGGTCGAGCAAGCGCTCGCTGCCCGCGGCATCACCGAGCCGTTCCGCATTCAAACCCTCGTCCTGCCGGACGCGCTCGAGGGTCGCGACATCCTCGCCAAGGCGCCGACCGGCTCGGGCAAGACGCTCGGCTTCGGCATCCCGCTCGTCGAGCGGACGCCGATCGACGGCAAGACGCCGACGTCTCTCGTCCTCGTGCCGACCCGCGAGCTCGCGCTCCAGGTCGCCGATGAGATCGAGTCGTTCGCCACGGCGAAGGGCGTCAAGGTCGGCCTCGCCTACGGCGGCGCTCCTGTCCCCGCCCAGGCGAAGAAGCTCAAGGGCGCGCACATCGTCGTCGCCACGCCGGGCCGCCTCCATGACCTCGTCGAGCGGAAGATGATCTCGCTCGACAACGTCCACGTTCTCGTGCTCGACGAGGCCGACCGGATGCTCGACATGGGCTTCAAGCCGCAGGTCGAGCGGATTCTCCGGCGCATGCCGCGCGAGCGCCAGACGATGCTCTTCTCGGCCACGCTCGACGGCGAAGTGGGCGACCTCGCTCGCGAGTACACGCAGGACGCCTCGCGCTTCGAGGCCCAGCGGCATTCGAACGACGAGGACGGCATCATCGAGCACGGCTTCGTCGCGGTCACGCCGGACGGCAAGGTCGACACGCTCGTCGAGATGCTCGAGGCCGAGGACGGTCTCACGCTCGTCTTCGTCCGCACGAAGCGTGGGGCGGACCGCCTCGCGCAGAAGCTCAACCGGCGGAACATCAACGCCGCCGCGCTCCATGGCGACATGGCGCAGTCCGCGCGCGAACGGGCGCTCGAGAAGTTCCGCACCGGCAAGGTGACGACGCTCATCGCCACCGACGTCGCCGCCCGCGGTCTCGATCTCGAGGCGATCGAGCATGTGATCAACTTCGACCCGCCGGAGGACGACAAGGGCTACACGCACCGCGTCGGCCGCACCGGCCGTGCCGGCCGCGCGGGTCGCGGCAGCACTCTCGTGCTCCCCGATCAGCAGGCCGACGTCAGCCGCGTCGCCATGCTCGCGGGGCACAAGGAGCAGTTCGAGAGCACCGGCATGCAGACGGCCCGGCCCAAGCTCCTGTACACGAGCCGCCGCGGACGCCGCTCTCGCTGGTAACAGCGACACAGCCGAACAGCCATACAGCACGACCCGAGGCCCCGGAGACGGGGCCTCATTCGTGCTGCTGTGCGGTTTGAGTTTGACAAGTGCTTATGCCTGGCATTAGCCTCTGCAAACTCCACTAACTCGATTGAGAAAGGTTGGACCCGCTTTGCGCCGCTCGCTCGCCCTCTTCGCTGCTCTGACAGCTCTCGCCGCCTCGTCGGCCGCTACCGCGGCGACGGGCCGCTCGAGCGACACCACGCTCTCCATCGTCGGCTACTCGATCCCGACCTCGGTCTTCCCGAAGCTCACCGTCGCCTATCAGGCGACGCCGGCCGGCAACGGGGTCAAGTTCACCTCGTCGTTCGCCGCGTCGGAGGTGCAGAGCAAGGCAGTCGCCGCCGGCCTGCCGACCGACGTCGTCAACTTCTCGATCTCCACCGACGTCGACCGTCTCGTCTCGGCGGGGCTCGTCGACAAGACGTGGGACAAGGGGCGCTACAACGGCATCGTCTCGAAGTCGGTCGTCGTCTTCGTGCTCCGCAACGGCAACCCGAAGCACATCCGCACGTGGGACGATCTCGTGAAGCCGGGTGTCGACGTCGTCTTCCCGAATCCGTTCAGCTCGGGTGGCGCACGTTGGGACGTCATGGCGGCGTACGGTGCGCAGCTCCGCGCGGGCAAGACACCGAAGCAGGCGCAGGCCTACCTCAAGCAGCTGTTCCAGCACAACGTCTCGCAGGACACGAGCGGCCGCAACGCGCTCAACACCTTCCTCTCGGGTAAGGGTGACGTACTGCTCGACTACGAGAGCGACGCGAAGCTCGCGCAGTCGCAGGGCAAGCCGGTCTACTACCTGATCCCGAAGGCGACGCTGCAGATCGAGACGCCGCTCGCCGAGGTCAACGGCTCGAACAAGGCGGAGGCGCAGAAGTTCGCGAGCTGGCTCTACACGACGCCGGCGCAGACGATCTGGGCCGACAACGGATTCCGGCCGACGGTGCTCAGCGTCGCGCGGAAGTACGCGAAGCAGTTCCCGCCGCGGCCGCAGCTGTTCAAGATCGGGTACGTCGGCGGCTGGGACAAGGTGAATACCCAGTTCTTCGATCCGACGAACGGGATCATCGCCAAGATCGAGCAAGGGCTCGGTGTCACAACTGGCGGTTGACGCCGCACGGCTGCCGAGGGCGCGGGGACGCGCCCTCGGCAGGCCGGCTCTCAGTAGTGGACTGGCGCTGGGGTATCTCAGCGTCATCGTCCTGGTCCCGCTCGCGGCGCTCAGCGTCAAGGGCGCGCAGGGCGGTTGGCACCACTTCTGGCAGGTCGCGTGGAACCCGGAGTCGAAGGCCGCGCTCGAGCTGACGCTCGGCCTTTCGCTTGCCGTCGTCGCGATCAACGCCATCACCGGGACGGCGCTCGCCTGGACGCTCGTTCGCGACGACTTTCCGGGCAAAGGCATCGTCAACACGCTCATCGACCTGCCGTTCGCGCTGCCGACGATCGTCGCCGGGCTGACGCTGCTCGCGCTCTACGGGCCGACCGGTGGAGTCGGGGTGAACGTTGCGTACACGCGCTGGGGCGTGCTGCTCGCGCTGCTTTTCGTGACCCTGCCGTTCGTCGTGCGCACGGTGCAGCCCGTGCTCATCGAGCTCGACAGGGAGATGGAGGAGGCTGCCGCATCGCTCGGCGCCAACAAGCTCACCATCTTCCGGCGCATCGTGTTCCCGCACCTGCTGCCGGCGTTGCTGTCGGGGGTGGCGCTTGCGTTCGCGCGTGCGATCGGCGAGTTCGGCGCGGTGATCCTCATCTCCGGCAACCTGCCGTTCAAGACGGAGGTCGCGTCGCTCTACGTCTTCCAGCGGCTGAACAGCGGCGACGAGCAAGGCGCGGCTGCGCTCGCCGTGTTGCTGCTCGTGATCTCGCTCGGCGTGCTCCTCGGGATCGGCGGCGTCCGTCGCTGGGCGGTGCGTCATGACCGCTAGGCGCCTGATCCGCTTCGGCTCGCTCGGCTACCTCGCGCTGATCCTCGTCGCGCCGGTCGGGCTGATCTTCTGGCGCGCGTTCGAGCACGGCTGGCATCCCTTCTGGGTCGCGATCTCGAACCCGGATGCGGTCCATGCGTTGAAGCTGACGCTCGAGGTCACGCTGGTCGCCGTGCCGCTCAACACGGTCTTCGGCGTGCTCTGCGGCCTCGCGATCGTGCGTCACCGCATGCCGGGCATGGGGCTCGTGAACGCGCTCGTCGACCTGCCGATGGCGCTCTCGCCGGTCGTGGTCGGCCTCTCGCTCTATCTGCTCTATGGACGGCAGGGGTGGTTCGGCCCGTGGCTCACCGACCACGGCGTGCGCGTGCTGTTCGCATACCCGGGCATCCTGCTCGCGACGACGTTCGTCTCGTTGCCGTTCGTCGTCCGGGAGGTCGTGCCGGTGCTGCGGGAGATCGGCACCGAGCAGGAGGAGGCGGCGGCGACGCTCGGAGCGCGCGCGTTCACCACGTTCCGGCGCATCACGCTCCCGGCCATCCGCTGGGCCGTCGCATACGGCGTCGTGCTGACGACGGCGCGGTCGCTCGGCGAGTTCGGCGCGGTGGCGATCGTCTCGGGGGGCATAGCCGGGCGCACGCAGACGTTGACGCAGTACGTGCAGGCGTCGTACGACAACTACAGCCAGACCAGCGCCTACGCAGCGGCAGTGCTGCTCGCGGGGCTGGCGATCCTGACGCTTCTGTTGATGACGAAGCTGAGACCGAGAGAGGAAGTCCATGGCAATCGAGGCGCGTAACGTCACGAAGAGGTTCGGGGACTTCGTTGCGCTCGACGACGTCTCGATCGAGGTGGAGAGTGGATCGCTGACCGCGCTCCTCGGTCCGAGCGGCAGCGGCAAGTCGACGCTCCTGCGTGTGATCGCGGGGCTCGAGCGCGCCGACGCCGGGGACGTCTTCATCTCCGGCAAGGAGGCGACGGCGCTCGCGCCGCAGAAGCGGGGCGTCGGCTTCGTCTTCCAGCACTACGCGCCGTTCAAGCACATGACGGTGTGGGAGAACGTCGCGTTCGGGCTGTCGAGCCGCAAGCGGCCGAAGGCCGAGATCGCGAAGCGCGTCGACGAGCTGCTCGAGCTCGTGCAGCTCAAGGGCCTGGGCAAGCGCTATCCGTCGCAGCTCTCGGGCGGCCAGCGCCAGCGCATGGCGCTCGCCCGCGCACTCGCGCCCGAGCCCGAGGTGCTGCTCCTCGACGAGCCGTTCGGCGCGCTCGACGCGCGCGTCCGCGTGGAGCTGCGCGAGTGGCTGCTGCGCCTGCACGACGAGATGCACGTCACGACGATCTTCGTCACGCACGACCAGGAGGAAGCGCTCGAGCTCGCTGACAGCATCGTCGTCATGAACAAGGGTCGCGTCGAGCAGATCGCCCCCCCGCGGCAGCTCTACGACGAGCCCGCTAACGAGTTCGTGATGAGCTTCGTCGGTCCGGTGAACAAGCTGGGAGACGCGTGGGTGCGCCCGCACGACATCGAGCTACGCCACGAGCCCAACGGCTCGACCCGCGAGGCGCAGATCGAGCGCGTCGTGCGGCTCGGCTTCGAGACGCGGGTCGATCTCGTCCGCGACGACGGCGAGCGGCTGCACGTGCAGCTGACGCGCGACGAGGCCGACCAGCTCGAGCTCGACGCGGGCGACATCGTCTATCTCCGCACGCGCCACGAGCGGACGTTCACCGCCTGAGCCTGCGCAGCGCCTCACCTCGAGCGCAGCCCACGCCCAAAGCCTTGTAACACTCTGTTGCAAGGCCGGGAAATGCTGCTCGGCCGTGAAGCCGATCACCTTGTAACAGTTTGTTACAAGGGATTGAGGTCTAGCGACGGAGCCAGGCGTCGGCCGCCTGTGTGAGCTCGGCGACGTGCGGCGGGAGCTCGCCCTTCGCGACGTCCGCGAGGGTCACCTGCTCGAGCACTGCGCGCACGTTTGCGCGCAGGGCGACCCAGACGTCGCGCAGGCGCGCGGCCGAGCCCTCGTACTCGAGTGCGTCCGGTGACATGCCGCGGACGTTTGCGAGCGGCCCTTCGACGGCGCGGATGACATCGGCGATCGACACCTCCTCGGGCGCGCGCGCAAGCAGATAGCCGCCCGCAGCGCCGCGGCGGCTCTCGACGATTCCCGCGCGCCGCAGCTCTGCCAGGATGTTCTCCAGGAAGTTGAGGGGGATCGACTGCGCTTCGGCGATGTCTTCCGCCTTGACCGGCTCGCCCGTGCCGACGGAGGCGAGCTCGACGGCCGCCCGCACGGCGTAGTCGGCTTTTGCAGTGGTGCGCACGCCCGCATTATCCTCACAGCGTGGCCGACCCCTTGCTTACAGGCGCTTGCCTCTGCGGCGCGGTGCGCTTCGAGCTGACGGAACCGCCGCTCTCCGCCGGCTACTGCCACTGCACGCGCTGCCAGCGGCGGACCGGGACGGCCTCATCCGTGTCGGCCAACATCGTCCCAGGCTCGCTGCGGATCCTCTCCGGCGAGGAGCTCGTCACGGACTACCGCCCGGCCGAGGGGTTCCTCAAGGTGTTCTGCGCGGCGTGCGGCGGTGCGCTCTGGAGCCGCCATCCCGACGATCCCGACCGGATCGGCGTGCGGATGGGGACGTTCGACTCCGACCCCGGCGTGCGGCCGTCGTACCGGCAGTACGTGGCGTACGCGGCGCCGTGGGAGACGATTGCGGACGACGGCCTGCCTCGCTTTCCGGAGCGGCGGACCACCTAGAGCGAAACGAGCCGGGTGCCCGTCGCCTTGATCGTCGCGTTGGCGATGCCGCCGCGCTCGTGCTCGAGCCTCGTCGCGGACGACGCGGTGATCTCGGCGGTGACCGGCCCGATGCGCACGCGGACCCGGTTGCCGACCTCCACGAGCGAGCCGATCTCGCCGCGCACC
>JAOPYX010000011.1 GCA_025964535.1 Actinomycetes bacterium
TCGCGCTCATCGCGATCCCCGTCTACGTGTTGCTCGCGACCGCACAGTTCGCGCTGCGCTCGTTCTGGTCGTTCGGGGAGCTCGTGCCGCTGCTGCGCGTGTCGGCGTTCGGCCGCGGCTATCTCGACCTGGAGCTCATCCTCGGGCTGTTCGCGCTTGCGGCGGCAGCTGCGCTGTGGCTCGACCGTCCGCAGCAGGCGAGGCGCTCCATCGCGTCCCTGCTCGCGCTCTGGGGCGCGCTGCTGGCAGCAGGTTCGGCGGTCCTGATCCCCGGCATCGCGGGACACGCGCTTCAAACGCCGCCGCGAGCCCTCGCGCTCACACTCGACGCGCTGCACATCGGGGCGGTGGCCATCTGGGTCGGCGGCCTGATCGGGTTGCTCGTGCTGTGGCGAAGCCTTCCGGTCGCGCAGCGCGTCGCCGGGCTGCTGGTGTCGGTCCCGCGCTTCTCCAACGTCGCGTTCGTATCGGTGATGACGCTCCTCTCGTCGGGCATCGCGGCCTCCCTGCTCCACCTCCCCACGCTTGCGTCGGTCTGGCAGACGTCGTACGGCCAGACGATCCTCGTCAAGGTCGGCGTGCTGCTCGCGGCGATGCTCCTTGCTGCGGTGAACCTCTTGCGCACGAAGCCGCGACTGCTGGCGTCGGCCGAGCGACCGGAGGCCGGCCCCGGCGCAGCTGTGCTGCTGCGGCGGCTCGTCGGCGGCGAAGTGGTGCTGGTCGCCGGCGCGGTGCTGGCGGCGGCGTTGCTTTCGAGCCTCCCGCCGCCGCCGAAGGCACTTGCGGCTCTCGGCACGCCGAGCGCGGAGACCGGGCCCGGGCCGGTGTCGACCGTCGTGACCCGCGACGGGTACCGGCTCGAGCTTCGCGTAGCGCCGAATCGCGCCGCAGCCCAGAACACCTTCGCGGTGCGAATCGAGCGAGGCGGTGCACCTGTTCGCGGCGCAGACGTGGTCGCAACGGTCACGATGCTCGACATGGAGATGCCCGCGCAGTCGTATCGCCTCGCCGAATCGGCACCCGGCCTTTACGAGCACGCGGCGCCGGCGCTCGTGATGGTCGGACGATGGGGCCTCTCGTTCCAGGTGCAGCCGCGCGGCGGGAAGCCGTTCGCGGTGCTCCTCCTCGACAGGGCGAACGGATGAGGACGGGCGTCGTGCTCCTGCTCGTTGCCGCAGCGCTCGGCTGCGTGGTCGCGCCGGCCGCCCGCGCGGACGGCGACCCTGCAAGCGACTACCTCATCTCGCAGAAGGTCTTCTTCCCGTACGACCTGAAGGTCGCGCCGGCGAAGCAGCGGCAGCTCGTCGCGCTCGTCGACGAGGCGAACCGCGCCGGGTTCACGCTCCGCGTCGCGCTCGTCTGGAGCAGCTACGACCTGGGCTCGATCACCTCGTTGTGGGGGAAGCCGCAGCTCTACGCGCGCTTCCTCGGCGAGGAGTTGAAGTTCCTCTACAAGAGCCGGCTGCTCGTCGTGATGCCGAGCGGCTTCGGGTTCAACTGGCCAGGGCACCCCACGACGTCTGAGTACACGGCTCTCTCGAGGATCCACGTCGCGCCGGGGCCGACCGGCTTCGTCGACTCGTCGATTGCCGCAGTGCAGGCGCTCGCGAAGGCGTCGGGCGTCAAGCTGACCGGGACCGCGAGCGTGAAGCCGTCCTCGCAGAACCATGACCGACTCGTGATCGTGCTCGGTGCGACGGCGGCACTCGCGGTCGCGGTGCTGCTGCGTCTCGCGCTACGACGCCGGCGCTAGCTGTTGAATGGTGTGCGTGACCGCCGCGGCGCTGTAGGGCCAGAGGAAGATCGCACGCTGGTAGCCCGCCGCATCGACGACGTACGCCGCTTCGGTATGCGCGACCGAGTGCACGGTGACGCCGGCGATCTTCTTCTGCGTCACGAGCACGCCGACGTGATAGCGCTTCCACACGCGTGCGAGCTGCGCCTCGCCGCCGACGCCCCAGCGCCATTGCGGGACGAGCTTCCACTTCGCGGCGTCCTGAAGCAGGTGCTCGCGCGCGTTGCCGCGGACGTTGACGCTGACGGCAACGACCGCTGGACGCGAGCCGGCGGGGAAGCTGCGCACGACCTGGTTCAGGTGCTTCGCCTCGAGCGGGCAGTAGTCGCGGCACAGCGGATCGATGAACGTGATCACGACCGGCCGACCCCGGTACGACGCGAGCGAGAGCGGTGCGCCGTTCTGGTCGACGAGCGAGATGTCGGGCGCGCGGAGCTTGCCGGCGGCCCACGTGGCGGATGGAGCCTCGGCGGCCGGCGGCGAGGTGCTGCTCGTGCGCGGCGAGCCGCCGACGAGCAAGAGGCCGATCCCGGCGGCGGCTGCGATGAGCAGCACCGCAGCCCAGAAGACCACGCGCGCCGTGAGCGGGTGGCGCGGGGCCGGGACCGATGGCGGAGTCGCTGACACGCCTTGCCGAGGATATCCGCGGGTCAGCGCGAGCCCGGTTCGACGCGCCGCGGAGGCCGCCTCAGATCATCTCGAGCGGCGGCGGCTCCGCGGGCGGCGGGAACTCCTCGTCGAGCAGCTTCAAGTCCTCGTTGTCGAGCTGAAGGTCGAGGGCGCGGCGGTTCTCGCGCACGTGCTCGTGGATCGAGGCCTTCGGGATCGCGCAGATGTCGTCGTGGCGCAGCACCCATGCGAGAGCGATCTGGGCGGGCGTGGCGTCGTGCTTCTCCGCGATCTCGACGACGACGTCGTTGCCGACGAGCCTGCCGCGGTTGATGGGCGAGTAGGCCATCACCGGGATGCCCCAATCGCGACACCAGGGCAGCAGCTCGAGCTCGACCCCACGGTGCGCGAGGTTGTAGAGAACCTGGTCGGTCTGGACGGCCTCGCCGCCCACGATCGTGACGACCTCGGCCAGGTCGACCGCGTCGAAGTTGCTGACGCCCCAGTGCCGGATCTTTCCCGCCTCGAGCAGCTCGCCGAAGGCGCGGATCGTCCCTTCCAGCGGCAGCCTGCCGCGCCAGTGCAGCAGGTACATGTCGAGCCGGTCCGTCTGCAGGCGCTCGAGGGTTCGCTCGCAGGCCTCGATCGTCCCGTTCCGTGTCGCATTCGCCGGCAGCACCTTGCTGACGAGGAACACCTCGTCGCGGCGTCCCGCGATCGCCTCGGCCACGAGCTCCTCCGCTGCGCCGTCGCCGTACATCTCTGCCGTGTCGACCAGGGTCATGCCGAGGTCGAGCCCGAGCCGCAGCGTGCGCAGCTCCTCCGCCCGCTCGGCCGCGTTCTCGCCCATCCCCCACGTGCCCTGACCGAGCACGGGGATCAGCTCGCCCGAGGGAAGCCGCGTCGACCGGATCGTCACCGTCGCCACGGGGCCATCGTGGCACCGTCGCGGCACGCGCCGCGCAGACCAGGGCACGCGGCCGTTACCGCGCGGCGAGGGCGACTAGCGCGGCTCGCCCTCGCGCGCGAGCACATACGCGTCGTGCAGGCGCGCGTGCAACTCGTCGTCGATCTCCGCATCCTCGGGCAGCGAGACACGATGCGTTATCCGCCGCGAGCCGAACGCGACCGCTTCACGAAAGCGCTCGTCGAAGGGAAGGCCCGGGTTGTGCAACCCGAGCTCCATTCTGTGGTGCGCGGTCGGCTCCGCGATCGCGAACTCGCGCCCGCCTCGGTCGAACTGGACGTAGCGCTCCCGCACTTCGAGTCGAACGTCGTCGCCGAGCCCTTCGATCGCCGGACGCAGGCGTAGCCACAGCGGTAGCAGCTCCTCTTTGTCGGCGAAGAGCTCGTAGATCGCACGATCGAGGTCGGAGGCCATCCCTCCTACATGCCACCCGGCTGGCGGTCGAAACGACCGCCACGATTCGCGTCCCGTCTCGCGGGGAATTCCCGTACCCATGAGCGTCGCTGTCCAGATCATCCTCGTCGTCTCCGGCGTGCTCACCGCCGTTGTAGTCATCGGCTTCTTCGTGTGGGCGGCGTTCAAGGACGGAGAGGAAGACAAAGCCACGCAGTCGCGGCTCGGTATCCGTCGCAAGACGCGCCTCGGCCGCTGAGGAGCAGGCGCCCGGGTCAGTGACTTTCGAGTGCGGGCTTGAACG
>JAOPYX010000017.1 GCA_025964535.1 Actinomycetes bacterium
GGAGGATGTCCTTGACCTCGCCCTTGAGCACGCCCGCCTGAAGCGCGGCGCCGACGGCGACGACCTCGTCCGGGTTGACGCCCTTGTGCGGGTCCTTGCCGACGATCTGCTTGACCTTGTCCTGCACGGCAGGCATGCGGGTCATGCCGCCGACGAGCACGACGTGGTCGATCTTCGACGCGTCGAGACCCGCGTCCTTGAGCGACTGCTTCGTCGGGCCGACGGTGCGCTCGAGCAGGTCGGCCGTGATCTCCTCGAGCTTCGCCCGCGTGAGCTGCAGGTCGAGGTGCTTCGGCCCGTCCTGCGTCGCCGTGATGAACGGCAGGTTGATCTGCGTCGTCATCGTCGACGACAGCTCGATCTTCGCCTTCTCGGCAGCCTCGTACAGGCGCTGGAGCGCCATCTTGTCGGCCGAGAGGTCGATGCCCTGGTCGCGCTTGAACTCCGCGACCATCCAGTCGACGATCGTCTTGTCGAAGTTGTCGCCGCCGAGGTGGTTGTCACCCGCCGTCGACTTGACCTCGAAGACACCCTCGCCGAGCTCGAGCACCGACACGTCGAATGTGCCGCCACCGAGGTCGAAGACCAGGATCGTCTGGTCGCCTTCCTTGTCGAGCCCATATGCGAGGGAGGCCGCGGTCGGCTCGTTGATGATGCGCAGGACGTTGAGGCCGGCGATCTTGCCGGCGTCCTTCGTCGCCTCGCGCTGCGCGTTGTTGAAATACGCCGGCACGGTGATCACGGCGTCGGTCACCGACTCGCCGAGATACGCCTCGGCGTCGGCCTTCAGCTTCTGGAGGATCATCGCGCTGATCTCAGGCGGGGCGTAGTCCTTGCCCGCAGCCTTCACGCGCACGTCCCCGTTCGGGCCCTGGACGACCTCGTACGGGATCATGGTCATCTCTTCCGAGACCTCGGAGTACTTGCGCCCCATGAAGCGCTTGATCGAGAACACGGTGTTCTCGGGATTCGTGACCTGCTGGCGTCGTGCGGGAGCGCCGACGAGCCGCTGGCCGTCCTTCGTGAAGCCGACGACGGAGGGCGTGGTGCGCCCGCCTTCGGCGTTGGGGATGACCGTGGGCTCGCCACCCTCGAGCACCGCCATGCACGAGTTCGTCGTTCCGAGGTCGATACCGAGTGTCTTTGCCATGTTGTTTATGCCTCCTGTCAGGAAATCTAAGCCTCATGATAGCAGATATTGGGTGAGGCCGGACAGACTGGGCACTAGCGGAAGACGCCGATCAGCACGCCGCCGGTGACGACGAGCAGCGCGCCGAGCATCAAGCGGCGCCCGACGAGCTCGACGTGCCGGATGAAGACGATCGAGAGGAAGACACCCCAGAGCGACTCCGTGGCGACGAGCGGCGAGACCACCGTGACTCGACCGCGGTAGTACGCCTCGAAGAGGGAGACGTACGAGAGCCCGAAGAGGACCCCGACGCCGAGGAAGGGCAGGGCCTGGTGCAACGTGGGCCGCCGGCGCAGCCGCGGTACGAGCAGCACCGCGAGCAGGATCGCGCCGCCGACGAGCGCCGCGGCGGCCGCGACGCCCGGCGGAACCGGCGTGTCGCGTGAGAGCCAGCGCAACAGGTTGTCGCGCGCCGAGAAGAGAATCGTTGCGACGAACGCGAACAGGAGACCGATGCGACGGACGTGCTCGGGCCTCCCCCGTTCCCACGCGAGCTCGAGCCCGCCGGCGACGATCAGGACGGCACCGACGATCAGCGCGACGCTCACCGGCTCGCCGAGGAAGATCAGGGCGATCGTCACGGAGATGAGCGGCGCCGCGCCGAGCACGACCGACGACCGCGACGCGCCCGCCTCGCGAATCGCGAGCGTGACGAGAATCTGGGCGGCGCCCGGGGAGATGAGCCCCGCGAGCAGGAACGGCCACGCGGCACCCGCGTGCACACCGCGCGCCGGCGCCTCGGCCGCGGCGGCGACGAGACCCACGACGAGCGCACCCGCGACGGTGCAGAGCGTCGCGAGATCGGCGTCGGAGTGGCGGCTGAGGCCCATGCGCAGGCCAACGCTCATACCGCCGAAGAGCAGCGCCGACAGGCACGCGAGCGCGAGCGCCGTCAACGCTGCACGTCGTGCACAAGAAAGGTCTCGTCGAGCTGTGGCATCAGCGGGACGCTACTGGAGCCGTGCGTACACTCCGGCGCATGGCCACCGACACGCACGAGGCGCTCGCCGCCCAGCTTGCCGAGGACGCCGCAGAGCGCTTCCTCCGCTACGTCCGCATCGACACGCAGTCCGACGAGGACTCCGACAGCTATCCCAGCACGGCGAAGCAGCTCGACCTGCTCCGGCTCTTGCTCGGCGAGCTGCAGGAGCTCGGGCTCGCCGACGCCGCGATCGACGAGCACGGCTACGTGACGGCGACGCTGCCCGCGACGGTCGATCGCGACGTGCCGACAATCGCGTTCTTCGCGCACGTCGACACGGCGCGCGAGTGCAGCGGCGCGAACGTCAAGCCGCAGCGCATCCGCTACCACGGCGGCGACGTCGTGCTCGGCGACTCCGGGCAGGTGATCCGCCCGGCGGAGTCGCCGCAGCTGCAGCACCACATCGGGCACGAGATCATCACGACCGACGGCACCACGCTGCTCGGCGCAGACGACAAGTCGGGAATCGCCGAGATCATGGCCGCGGCCGCATATCTCGTTGCGCACCCGGAGGTGCCGCACGGGCCCGTGAAGGTGGCGTTCAACCCGGACGAGGAGATCGGGCGCGGCGTCATCCACTTCCCGGTCGACACGTTCGGCGCGGTCGCCGCGTACACGGTCGACGGCTCCACGGCGGGCGAGGTGCAGCAGGAGACGTTCTCGGGCGCGCAGGTGCGGATGAAGATCCGCGGCCGGGCGATCCACCCCGGCTGGGCGAAGGACGAGCTCGTGAACGCGGTCAAGCTCGCGGCCGAGGTGATCGACCGGCTACCGAAGGACCGGCTCTCGCCCGAGACGACGAGCGAGCGCGAGGGGTTCGTGCACCCGATCGTGATCTCCGGCGACTCCTCGGAGGTCGAGATCCGCCTGATCGTCCGTGACTTCGAGAACGATCAGCTCGACCAGCACGTGGAGTTCCTGCGCGGGATTGCCGCGGACGTCGCCGCCACGGACGAGCGCTGCTCGATCGAGCTGGAGTCGAAGATCCAGTACCGGAACATGCGCGACACGCTCCGCGGCCATCCCGAGATCGTCGCGAACCTGGAGGAGGCAGTCCGGCGCGTCGGCCTCGAGCCGAAGCAGACGTCGATCCGGGGCGGCACGGACGGCTCCGCGCTCACCCAGATGGGGCTGCCGACGCCGAACATCTTCACGGGCGGCCACGACGCCCACAGCGAGCGCGAGTGGATCTGCGTCGAGGACATGGGCCTCGCCGCGGCGACGATCGTCGAGCTCACAAGGGTCTGGGCCGACGCGTAGCCTTTTTCCTCCCGGGTAGCCTGTCGGGATGGAGCCGCTGCTCGACACGTTCGGCCGGCCGCTGGAGACCTTGCGCGTGTCGATCACCGACCGCTGCAACTTTCGCTGCGTCTATTGCATGCCGAAAGAGGTCTTCGGGCGCGACTACGCGTTCCTCGAGCGGCAGGAGCTGCTGAGCCTCGAGGAGATCGAGCGCGTCGTCCGGGTGTTTGCGCAGCTCGGCGTGCGCACCGTGCGCATCACGGGCGGCGAGCCGCTCGTGCGTCGCAACGTCGAGCACCTCGTCGAGCTGCTCGGCGCGATTCCGGGCCTCGAGCTTGCGCTCACGACGAACGGCGCGCTGCTGCCGCAGAAAGCCGCCGCGCTCGCACAGGCCGGGCTCGATCGCGTCACGGTCAGCCTCGACTCCGTCGACGACGCGACCTTCAAGGCGCTGAACGACGTCGACTTCCCGGTCGACCGCGTCCTCGCGGGCATCGACGCCGCCGAGGCCGCCGGGCTGCGCGTGAAGGTGAACGCGGTCGTCAAGCGAGGCGCCAACGACGACGGCATCGTCGCGCTGGCCGAGCGCTTCCGCAACACGCCACACACACTTCGCTTCATCGAGTACATGGACGTCGGCAGCTCGAACGGGTGGCGGCTGGACGACGTCGTGCCGGCCGAGGAGATCGTCGAATGCATCGACGCGGTCTGGCCGCTCGAGCCGCTTCCGCTCGTCCGGCCCGACGACACCTCCCGCCGCTGGCGCTACCGCGACGGTGCAGGCGAGGTCGGCGTAATCGCCTCCGTCACCAAGCCGTTCTGCGGCGGTTGCTCGCGGGCGCGCCTCTCGGCGGAAGGGAAGCTCTATACCTGCCTCTTCGCCGCCAAAGGTCACGACCTCCGCGAGCCGCTCCGCTCCGGCGCGTCCGACGGCGAGCTCGCAGAGTCGATTCGTGGGGTCTGGCACAAGCGCTCCGACCGCTATTCCGACCTTCGCACGGCCGATACCGCGGCTTTGCCGAAGGTCGAGATGTCGTATATCGGAGGGTGATCCGTGTTGCCAGCGACGACGTCTAGAATCGCACCGTGACCGCCGTCGCTGCAGCCGGACGCCGGGTCCTCCCGAAGGGGTGGACCCATTTCGGCTTCCAGGTGCTGCTCTGGCTGGGCTTCTACTTCACCTACCAGGCGGTCAGGAGTCTCGCCGACCGCAACCCGGCCAAGGCCTTCGACAACGGCTTCCGAGTGATCGCGCTCGAAGAGCGGCTCACGCATCATCTCTTCGAGCAGACCGCGCAGCGGATCGCCGATTCATCGCAGTGGCTTCTGACGGCTTCCGCATGGACCTACTGGAACTCCGAGTTCACGGTGATCGGGCTCACGCTGCTCTGGATCTATCTGCGCCGGCACGAGCAGTTCGCGCGGTTCCGGAACACGATCTTGCTCGCGAACACGCTCGGCCTTATCGGCTACGCCGCGATGCCGACAGCGCCGCCGTGGATGTTCCCGAGGTTCGGATTCGTCACGGGCGTCAACCATTCGCACGGTCTGCTCGGTGCCCTCGCGAACCCGTACGCCGCGATGCCGAGCCTCCATGCCGCCGACGCCCTGATCGTCGGCGTGTGCCTCTTCGCCGCCAGCAAGCGCTGGTGGTCGAAGGCTCTCTGGGCCTTCTGGCCCGTGTGGGTCTGGTTCTGCGTCCTCGCAACGGCGAACCACTTCTGGCTCGACGTCGCCGCAGGCATCTTCGTCGCGGTGATCTCGCTCGTGATCGTCTCGAAGGTGCCTCTGCTGGCGGGTCGACAGCGTCCGCCCGCCGAGACAGCCATCGCAAACCTGCTATAGTCGCCCCATAGCAGGAATGCGATTTCGACTCGATCGCGGAGACTCCCCATGCACGCACTGAAGGAAGACGCTCCGGCCCTCAGCAGGGTCAAGCACGGGTACACGACCGGTGCCCGCACGCTCGCGAGCCGCTCGGTCACCGGGCTTGCCCGCACGCGGGTGACGCCGAACGCGCTGACCGTGTCGGGCGTGAGCTTGTGCCTCGTCGCCGCGCTCCTCGTCCCGTTCGAGAACCGCGACGAGCTGCTCTTCTACTGGCTCGGTGCCGGGATCTTCGTGCTCGGCTCGATCCTCGACATCCTCGACGGGGCGCTCGCACGCGCCGGGGGGCGCTCCACGGTTTTCGGAGCCTTCCTCGACTCGACGACCGACCGTGTCGGGGAGGGAGCGATGCTCGCTGCGATCGCGCTCGTCTTCGCACGGAACGGCAACGACACCGCGGTCGTTTTCACGGTCGTCGGGGTCGCCGGCTCCTTCCTCGTGCCGTACGTGCGCGCAAAGGCCGAGGCCCTCGGGCTTCGCGGTGACGTCGGCCTCGGGTCGCGCGCCGAGCGCGTCGCCGTGATCACCGCCGGCCTCGTGCTCGCACCGTGGGGACTGCTCCCCTGGGCGATCTACCTGCTGGCTGCGACCTCATGCTTCACCGTCCTGCAGCGCGTCCTGCACGTCCGCAAGCAACTTCTTTCTGGAGGAACGAATGTCTAGCAACGGCAACTCGAACGGGCGCGCACGCCTCGACGACGGCAAGGTCCGCGTCGCGATCGTCGGCGTCGGCAACTGCGCCAACTCGCTGCTCCAAGGCTGCGAGTACTACAAGGATGCGGACGACGACAAGTTCGTCCCCGGCCTCATGCACGTGAACCTCGGCGGGTACCACATCCGCGACATCGAGTTCACCGCTGCGTTCGACGTCGTCCAGGGCAAGGTCGGCGAAGACCTCGCCGACGCCATGTGGGCGCATCCGAACGACACGATCAAGTTCGCCGACGTGCCGAAGACCGGCATCAAGGTCTCGCGCGGCATGACGCACGACGGCATCGGCAAGTACCTCTCGCAGGTCGTCACGAAGGCGCCCGGCGAGACGGACGACATCGTCGGGATCCTCAAGGAGACGAAGACGGACGTCGTCGTCAGCTATCTCCCCGTCGGCTCCGAAGCCGCCGCGAAGTGGTACGCCGAGCAGGTGCTCGAGGCCGGCTGCGCGATGGTGAACTGCATGCCCGTGTTCATCGCGCGCGAGGACTACTGGAACAAGCGCTTCCAGGAGAAGGGCCTCCCGATCATCGGCGACGACATCAAGTCGCAGGTCGGCGCGACGATCACGCACCGCGTGCTCACCTCGCTCTTCCGTGAGCGCGGCGTGCATCTCGACAAGACGATGCAGCTGAACGTCGGCGGCAACTCGGACTTCCTCAACATGCTCGAGCGCGAGCGGCTCGAGTCGAAGAAGATCT
>JAOPYX010000020.1 GCA_025964535.1 Actinomycetes bacterium
CTATCGTGCAATGGCCGGCGCAGGCCCACTCGAGCCCGCGGAGGTCGCGCAGCGCGCGGGTGTCGCAGAGCGGTATGCGCGCGAGTGGCTGAACGCGCAGGCCGCCGGCGGTTTCGTCGAGTACGACTCGATGACCGGGCAGTACCGGCTGCCGCCCGAGCAGGCGAACGCGCTCACGGACGAGGAGAGCCCCGCGTACCTACCGGGCTTCTTCCAGATCGCCGTGGGCTCCGTGCTCGACTCGCCGCGCATCACCGAAGCGGCTCGCAGCGGCGAAGGCGTCGGCTGGCACGACCACGTGAACGACGTGCACGAGGGGTGCGAGCGGTTCTTCAGGCCGGGTTACAACGCCAATCTCGTCAGCTCGTGGCTGCCGGCACTGGACGGCGTCGTCGAGAAGCTCGAGGAGGGCGCGATGGTCGCGGATGTCGGCTGCGGTCACGGATCGTCCACCATCCTGATGGCGAAGGCGTTCCCGAACTCGACGTTCGTCGGGTCGGACTACCACGAGGACGGGATCGCCACCGCGCGCGCCCGCGCCGACGAGGCCGGTGTCGGCGATCGGGTCCGGTTCGAGATTGCTCCCGCGGCAGGCTACGGCGGCGAGGGCTACGACCTCGTGACGATGTTCGATTGCCTGCACGACATGGGCGACCCGGTCGGTGCCTCCCGGCACGTGCGCGAGACGCTCGCCGACGACGGCACGTGGATGATCGTCGAGCCCGCGGCGGCCGACCGCGTCGAGGACAATCTCAATCCCGTCGGTCGCGCCTACTACGCATTCTCGACGCTGCTCTGCACGCCCGCGTCGCTGTCGCAGGAGGTCGGGCTTGCGCTGGGCGCACAGGCCGGCGAGGCGCGTCTGCGCGACGTCGTGACGACCGGCGGCGGCTTCACGCGTTTCCGCCGCGCGGCGGAAACGCCATTCAACATGGTGCTCGAAGCGAGGCCCTGACGCGGGATCGACTGGAACGGTTCGGGGGCTCGGCCCCGAACCGTTCCCTGTGTCTGCCGCGGTGCGCGCTCAGCCGGCCGTGATCGAGCCGAAGAGACCGTGCTTCTCGCCGCCCGGTCCGGCGGCGAAGTAGAGCGCTGTCGTCGGGCCGCTCGCGGTGCCGTTCCCGAACGCGATCGCCCAGAGGCCGTCGATCGTGATCAGCTTCTGATCGCCCTGTCGGAGCTGGCCCTTGTACACCCACTTCCCGCCGCCGTTGTCCTTGTACGCGCTCACGCGACCGTTGCCGAAGTTTCCGACGAGCACGTCGCCGGAGAACACGCCGAAGCTCGACGGCGCGAGGGCGAGGCCCCAAGGAGCGTTCGGCGGCGCGTTCTTCCTGCCACCGGACGCAACGCGCGCGACGAACTGCCCGTCGGGTGTGAACTGGTCGACATAGCCGAAGCCGTTGCCGGGGACGTCGTCCTT
The DNA here is from genome assembly GCA_025964535.1 of Actinomycetes bacterium. Taxonomy (GTDB): domain Bacteria; phylum Actinomycetota; class Thermoleophilia; order Gaiellales; family Gaiellaceae; genus Palsa-739. Next base: position 1,424 of record JAOPYX010000020.1, read on the forward strand.
CTTGGCGGCGTCCTGCTTTGCGTAGGTGACGAAGATGCTGCCGGCGAGCGCCTGGATGCCGAACGGCGCGTACCCCTGCGGCAATTTCGGGTCATTGAACGTCGCGCTTGCGACCGGGTTGAACGTCGCGTCGAATACGTCGACCCGACCATTGTGGAAGTCGGTCGCGTACAGACGATCCGACATCGTCGTCAGGCCCTTGTAGACGGCCCCGGCCGCGGAGCGGTCGACGCCGGGGATCGCGGTCGTGGCATTCACCGTCGGTGACCAGCCGAGGACCATCCCGCCCTCCGTCGCGAACAGGAACCGTGACGCCCCCGATTTTCCGTTCTGGGTGACGGGGAAGTCTGTCGCGCTGCCGTTGAACACCGTCCCTGTCGGCCCGCCCGGCACTGCGACGGTGAGCGCTTGCTTTGCACCGCTGCCGTTGTAGAGCGTCGAGGTATTCGTTCCGTTGTTCGAGACCCACCAGGGTGTGGTCGGCCCAGCCGAGAGCCCCCAACCGTTGACCAGCGCCGCATCCGTCACCGGCGCGGTTCCCGCGACGTCCGACACGAGGGGGTGGACCGTGAAGACGTCGTCGGCGATTCCGCCCGAGGCGGATCCGGCAATGAGCGCTGCGGCGGCCATGGCTGCTGCGGCTGTGACGAGCGTGGACGTTCGCATGGGCTCCCCTTTGATCTCGAGTAGGTCTCTGGTGAGGGAGTACGCGGCGGCCGCCGCGATGGTTTGGACGCGTCAGGCGGCGAGTCGATACGGCTCTCGATGACCGGTCGGGAACTGGAGGAGGTCAGCTCCCGGCCCGGTCGAGAGTCGCGCCTGCTCGACGAGCTCTGCCCGGAGAGGTGCTCGACGGGCACGGCAGTCGTGACAGCGGAGAGAGGCGGCAACGGCGAGCGCCGGTCCCAGCGGCTCTCCACATGCAAGGCAGGTGTCGCGATAGGTCATGGACTCAAGGTCGCAGCTCCGGGCGGCGTGCACCAGGCGGCTGTCTGGCGTCTCGCGGTAGGGCTGGCGGTAGTTCCCGCCCGGGCGATCACCGGTAATCGGGCAGTCGGGAGCTCTCTGTGACCGGGCCACGAATCTCGTCCGGGTGACTCTCGTCATCGGGAGCGAGCGGGAGCTCGATCCGGAAGGTCGCGCCCTCGCCTGGTGTCGACGAGACGGATGCCGTCCCGCCGTGGGCTTCGGTTACGGCGGCGACGATCGACAGTCCGAGCCCGGCGCCGCCGCTCGCGCGCGAACGTGTCGGGTCTGCACGGTAGAAACGTTCGAACGCGTGAGAGGCCTCCTCGGGCGCCATCCCGGGGCCCGAGTCGGTGACCTCGAGCTCCGCGCCGCCGTCGAGCTTGCGCAGGCGAATCCGCATCGGAGCGCCTTCCGGGGTGTGCGCTCGAACGTTCGCCAGGAGATTGTCGACGACCTGTCGCAGCCGGTCGCGATCTCCGAGCACCACGGCGGCGTCGAGCTCGGCGTCGACGGGCCGCGCCGGGTCGACTGCATGCGCGGTCTCGACCGCCTCGGCAACGACCTCGTGCAGAGGAACCGCGTCGCGAGCGAGGGGCCGCCCTTCGTCGAGACGCGCAAGGAGCAGGAGATCGTCGACGAGGACGCTCATTCGCTCGGACTCGCGCCTGATCCCGCTCATCGAGCGTTTCAGGTCGGCCGGCCTGTCGGCGGCACCCCGCGTGAACAGCTCCGCGTAGGCCCGCACCGCGGCCAGCGGCGTGCGCAGCTCGTGCGAGGCGTCGGCCACGAAGCGGCGCAGCTTTCGTTCCGACGCTTCGAGCGCACGCAGCGAGGCCTCACGAGCCCTGGCCGCGGACTCGATCTGGCCGAGCATCCCGTTGAGCGCGAGCCCGAGACGGCCGACCTCGGTGCGGTCCTCGGCGCGCGCGACGCGCTGCGTCAGGTCGCCCGCGGCGATCTTCGAGGCGGTCGCGCCGATCGCCTCGAGCGGACGCAGGCCGAGTCGAACCACCCAGAGACCGAGAAGGGCGATGCCGAGGAGCACCACCGCGGTCACGATCGACGCGGTGCGCAGCAGACGTTGCAGCGTGCTGTCCACGTCGTTCAGGGGGCTCGCAACGATGAGGATGTATTTCTTCGCCTGCGGATCGATCGAAGCCCGCACGCGGTAGCGGCCGCCGCCGCTCGTGGCAGCGACGGTGAAATACCTGAACCGCTCGCCGCTGCCCGCCGGGAGCGTGATGTGCGTCGGGAGCGCGGGGGCGGGTAACCGCGGGCCGCCCAAACGCGGGGCGGAGCCGGCGCGCAGGATGCGCCCGTCGAGGAGACGCAGCTGGACGTACTCCCCCGGCGCGGCCGCGATGAGCGGACGGAGATCAGGTGTGCGCTGGGTAGGCGCTATGCCGCCTTGAGGGTTCGCACCGAATCCCGCCGGCCTGTGAAAGCCCGGGAGCAGTGCGCCCCTGACTGCGAAGTGCGCAGTGGCCAGCGACCGGTCGGTCCGGTTCATGAGAAAGGAGCGGAGCTCCGAGTACGTGGCGAAGTCCGCGGCAACGAGCCCGACGGCCGCGAGCGTGATCACGCCGAGGATCAAGCGGGCGCGCAGTGAGAGGCGCCTCCTCATCTACTGCAGTTCGCCCTCCAGCATGTATCCAGCTTGTCTGACCGTTCTGATCAGCGGCGGCCCTGTGGCGTCGAGCTTTCGGCGGAGGTAGCTGACGTAGGTCTCGACGACGTTCGTGTTCCCGCCGAAGTCATAGCGCCAGACGTGCTGGAGGATCTGTCCCTTGGACAGGACGCGGCGCGGGTTGAGCATGAAGAACCGCAAGAGGTTGAACTCCGTCGCCGTCAGATCCAGCGGAACCTCGGCCCGCGAGACCTCGTGGCGGCCTTCATCGAGAACGAGGTCGCGGAAGCGGAGCACGTCCCCGGGGAGATCTCCTGTCGTGCGCCGGAGAATCGCCTGCACCCGAGCCACGATCTCGGCGAGGCTGAACGGCTTCGTGACGTAGTCGTCGCCGCCCGCGCGCAGCGCTTCGACCTTGTTCTCGACCGCTTCCTTGGCGGTGAGGAAGAGGATCGCCGTCTTGAAGCCACGGTCGCGGATGCGGCGGCCGACCTCGATGCCGTCGATGTCGGGCAGCATCCAGTCGAGGACCACGAGATCCGGCTCGAAGCTGGCGACCGACGCGATCGCGTCCCGGCCGTTCGTCGCCTCTTCTACGGCAAACCCTTCGTAGCGGAGCGCGGTCGCCACGGCATCGACGATCGACGGCTCGTCGTCCACCACCAGGATGCGGGCGGGTGGCACGCCGGTTTCGGTGAGCTGTGTGTTCATGTTCCCAGCGTCGCGACGCTCCCTGAGAGTCTCCTGGGAACGGGAGGGCGCTACCTGTGAATCTCCTGTGAAACGGCTGGTACAACCTCGACGCGTCGGAGCCCCGGGGCAGCGTGGAAGAAGAGGTCAGGCAGTGCCTGGAGCAGGTCGCGCTTGTCGAGCGCGGTCGCCGCACCGCCTTCGAGCGCCGCCTCTTCGAGCTCGGGGGTCAGCACCCCGGTCATGAGGACGAAGGGGATCAGGAGGCGCCGCCGCCGTACGTAGGAAAGCAACTCGAGCCCGGTCGCCCGGGGCATGGCGTGATCGCTGACGACGGCACCGATCCTGCCGGTCTCGAGCTCTGCGATCGCGTCGGGCACCGAGCAGGCCGTCTCCACCGGGTACCCGAGGAGGTGGAAGCGGAGTGCGACGAGGTCACGCATGGCGGGGTCGTCGTCGACGACGAGCACTGCGGTGCCGCGGGTGACGGGCAGCGCCCACACGTGGAGGTCGTCGTACAGGTCGAGGTCGTCGATCCGGTGGAGAGAGGCGTCCATTTCGAGTCTCCTTCGTCTGGGCCGAATGGTTGCCGGCCTTTGTCTCAACGATTGCTCGCGCGGCTGTGTCGGAGCTGAGAGCGCCCAGGGCATTTGCCGAGAGCTCCGGACTCCGTCAGCTCTTCGCCGTGAGGTCGTAGACGGTCATCCCGCCGATCGTCTTCGCAGAGAAGGCCTGCGTGACCCAGGCGTTGATCGCACTTGCGCTTGCGCTGCGTCCGCCGCCTCCACCGCCGTTGCCCCCGGAGATGAAGTAGTGGATCTTCCCCGCCGCGACGTAGCTCTTGAACTCCGCGAGCGTCGGTGACGGGTCTGTCCCGTTGAAGCCCCCGATCGCCATGATCGGATCTCCGGTCGCGAGCTGCACGCCGGCGGCGTTGTTCGCTCCGACGGCTGCGGCGATCCACGTGTAGTTGCCGGCGTTGGCCTGCAGCGCCTTGACGAGAGCGCTGCTCGGGGTGGCCGCTTCCAGCAGTCCACCGAGTCCGCCGCCGCGCCCGAAGCCACCGGTCGGAGGCGCGCCGCCCGGGGTCGCCGGCGGGCCGCCGGTGGCACCGGGTGGTGGGGTCCCGCCGTTGGGGGCGCCGAACCCGGCGGGAGGCGCGCCGCCGGGCGCGGCGCCTCTGCCGAAACCGCCGCCTCCGAATCCGGCGCGTCCGCCGAATCCGCCACGCCCGCCACGCCCGCCGAACCCAAACGACGCCCCGGCCGGGCCGGCCGACGGGATCGCGCCGGTGTGCGCGCTGGACGCCGTCTGGAGCGAGTACGCCGCAGGCACCGCAAGTGCCGCGACGAGCGCCGCAACCGGCAAGGCGAACCTGACCACCGGGACGCGCGGAAGAACGTGAGGCAGAACGACGACGGCGACAGCGACCGCCAGCCCCGCGGCGAGCACGAGCGGACGAAGCCAAGGCAACCAGGCCGGTGTCCGACCCAGCAGGACGAATGCCCAGATTGCAGTGCCTGCGAGCGCAACGGCACCGACGAGGCGTGCTTCGACGACGTCTCGATGCCGCCAGCACCACGTCGCACCGATCCCGACGAGCGCGCCGATGGCCGGTCCGAGGACGACGGTGTAGTACGGGTGGATGATCCCTTGCGCGTAGCTCAGGACGAGCCCCGTCACCACGAGCCAGCTTCCCCATACGAGGACGGCCGCGCGCTTACCGTCCGTGCGCGCCGCGTACCTCCGCGACCAGAGCAAGGCGACGATGAACAAGAGCGCAGCCGGGAGCAGCCACGAGACCTGCGTTCCCATCTGCGCGCCGAAGAGCCTGGTGATCCCGGTGGGGCCCCAGGAGCCTGCGCCCCCGCCGACGCCGCCACCGATCACGCTCCCGGTCTCGTTACCCGTGAGGCGGCCGAAGCCGTTGTAGCCGAAGATCAGGTTGAGGATGCTGTTGTCCTGCGAGCCGCCGATATACGGCCGGCTGGAGGCAGGCCATAGCGCCACGATCGCGACCCACCATCCCGCAGATACGACGACCGCAACGCCGGCACCGAGCAGCTGGACGAGGCGTCGCCGGAGCGGGGTCGGCGCCGCGAGGAGATACACGAACGCGAATCCCGGCACGACGAGCAGCGTCTGGAGCATCTTCGCCAAGAACCCGAAGCCGACGAGCGATGCGGCGAGCAGCAACCAGCGCGTCGACCCGCGCTCGAGCGAGCGCGTCAAGGCGTACGCAGCTGCGACGAGCAGCAGCGTCAACAGGGCGTCCGGGTTGTTGAACCGGAACATCAACACGGCCACAGGCGTCAGGGCGAACACGGCGCCGGCGAGCAAGCCGGCGGCCGCGCCGAAGCGTCGGCGGACGGTGAGATAGAGCAGTCCGACCGCGGCGACGCCTTCGAGCGCTTGCGGCACGAGGATGCTC
>JAOPYX010000028.1 GCA_025964535.1 Actinomycetes bacterium
GCGCGCCCCTGCATCAGCGCCTTGCGCTGCTCGACGCCGAAGCGATGTTGCTCGTCCACCACGGCGACGGCGAGATCACGCAGCTCGACGCCTGCCTGGATCAATGCGTGCGTGCCGACAACGACGTCGACCTGCTGCGCCAGCTCGCGCTCGCGCTTGCGCGACGCGCTCGTGAGCAGCGCGCACGTGACGCCGAGCTCCTGGCACAGGTCGGCGATCGTCAGGAAATGCTGTTCCGCAAGCGTCTCTGTCGGCGCCATCAGCGCACCTTGGCGGCCGTTCTCGACCGCGCGCAGCAGAGCGTAGAGCGCGACGACGGTCTTGCCCGAGCCGACGTCGCCTTGCAGCAGGCGCTGCATCGGCGCGGTGCGCACGAGGTCGGTGTCGATCTCGCGGATCGCCTGCTCCTGATACGGCGTGAGTGCGAACGGGAGCACCTTGCGGTAGCGCTCGATCAGCTCACCCGGGTCGCCGAGCGACGGTGCGAGCGTGCGCTCACGCTCTGCAGCACGGCGCGCGATGCCGATCTGCAGGAGCAACAGCTCCTCGAAGGCGAGGCGCTTCCGCCCCACCTCTGCCTCTTCGCCCGACGCGGGATGGTGCACGACAGCGAGCGCGTCCGACTTCAGCGGCAGCTGCTCGCGCACGCGCACGTCGGCGGGCAGCGGGTCGTAGTAGTCGTGTGCGTGCGGCAACGCAGCGCCGACGAGCGCGCGGATCTTCTTCGGTGTGATCTCCTCGCCTGCCGGGTACACCGGTGCGAAGTCCGCTGTCGCATCGCCGTCGCCGAGGTCGTATGCCTTCACGTCGAAGCCGTAGCGGCCCGGCCTCCCGCGCAGACGCATGCGCACGCCGGGCGCGAGCTGCTGTGCGAGCCACGGCTGGTTGAAGAACGTGGCGGAAACCGAGGCGGTGCCGTCGGAGATCTTCACGGTGAGGATGGTGAGTCGGCCACGTCGGCGCGAGTTGACGTTCAGCACTTCGCCGGCGATCACGACCTCGTCCTCACCGCCGAGCGCGGCGATCCTCACCTCGGGCGCGGCGGCCTCGTAGCGCCGGGGCCGATGCTCGAGCAGGTCGCGCACGGTCTCGAGCCCGAGCTTCGCAAGCTTCCGCTTCACCGTCGGGCCGACGCCGGGCAGCGTGTCGAGCGGCGCCTCGAGGCGGCGAGGCTGCGGCCGCCCACGGGTCGCCGGCCAGACCGGAGGCTGGTCCAGACTTGCGAACTCCGTCAGTCGACGGATCGGTGTCATCGTGCTCGGCGCCAGAGCACGATCGAGTATTGCGGACGGTCCGGACGGATCAGCTGTCGGTGAACCAGAAGAACCCGACCGTCCCCGGCCCGGCGTGTGCGCCGATCACGGCGCCGAGCATCGTCTGGACGTCGATCTGCGCGCGCGGACGCAAGTCACGCACCATCTTCTCCAGCTCGCGAGCCTTCTCGGGAGCGGCGGCGTGCGCGATGCCGATGCGCAGCGCTGTGTCGTCCTTCGTCTCCGACTCGAGCGCGTCGACGAACTCCTGGAACGCCTTGCGTGCGCCGCGCACCCGCTTCACTGGAATCACCTCGCCCTGGCGGATCGACAGGATCGGCTTCACGTGCAGCAGCTCGCCCGCGAATGCCTTCGCGCGTCCGATCCGTCCGCCGCGGGCGAGGAACTCGAGCGTGTCGACGGTGAACAGGAGCCCGTGCTCGCGCTTGTAGCGCTCGACGAGCTCGTCCACCTCGACGTCTGTCGTCCCGCGCTCGAGCAGACGCTGGATCGCCAGCGCAAGCAGCGTGATCCCGACCGAGGCCGTCTCGGTGTCGATCGTGCGCACTCGTCCGTCTCCGAGCTCTGCGGCCGCCGTGCCGGCGCTCTGGAAGGTGCCCGACAGGTTCGCCGCGAGGTGCAGCGACAAGATCCGCTCGTAACCGGCCAGCTCGGCGTAACACGCAACGAAGTCGCCCGGCGTCGGCTGCGACGTCGTCGGCATCTGAGAGGACGCGCGCAGCCGCTCGTAGAACCGGTCGGCGGTCAGGTCGACGCCGTCGCGGAAGCTGTCGGTGCCGAAGTTCACGTACAGCGGGACGACACGCCAGTTCGCGAAGCGCTGCGCAGCATCGGGAAAGTCGGCCGTCGAATCGAGGACGATCGCCGTGTTCGCAGTGGTGAGGTTCACGCGTCGTCCGTGGTGTCGCGGCCGGCAGCGCGCTTGATCGCGTCGACGATGTCGTCGAGCTCCTGATCCTTCGTCAGGCAGGCGGCTGCGCCGGCCTCGTACAGCGCCTCGATCTCGCGCGCGTTCGCGGAGGCGGTGAGGCAGACGACGGCGACGTCGGGCAGGGCCTCGCGTACGGCGGCGGTCGCCTGAACACCGTCGAGCCCGGGCAGGCGGTAGTCCATCAGCACCACGTCGGGGCGGTACTGCTCCGCCGCCGCCACCGCCGCGGCGCCGTCGCCGACGGCGGCCACGATCTCGACGTCCGCGCGGAGGCCGAGCAGAAGCTCGAGCGCTTCGCGGAACACCTTGTTGTCCTCGACGAGAAGGATCCGGATCGGCCGCGCCATGGCCGCAGCGAGTCTACTCGGCCGAAAGCAGGAGGTGATAGTGAGGCTGTCCCCCCTGCTGGACGTCCACGTCCACGTCGGGGTGGGCCGCGGAGATCCGGTCGAGAAGGGCGCCGAGAGGCGGCTCGTCTTGGCCCACGAGCAGGGTCAACAGGTCGCGTGGCTGCTCGAGCAGGCGCTCGATGACCGCGCCTGCGACGTCGTCGAAGCTGTCGCCGCCCGCAACCGGATCGCCGTCGTAGAGGCCGAGCCAGTCGCCCTTGCGGATCGAGACGCCGTTCATCTCGACGTCGCGGGACGCGATCGTCACCTCGCCGGTGTCCACCGCCGCGACGGCATCGCGCATCTCCGCCGCGTTTTCGGCGGCGGTGCGCTGGCCGTCGAATGCGACCATCGCCGCGAGGCCGCCGGGAATCGAACCGACGGCAATGACCTCGACGGGACGATCCGCATTCGCGGCGGCGTGTTCGGCGGCGAGCAGAACGTTGGAGTTGTTGGGCAGGATCACGGCCTCGTCGGAATCGAGCGCCTGCACCGCGGCAAGGAGGTCGGAGGTCGACGGGTTCATCGTCTGCCCGCCCTCGACGATGCTCACCGGGCCGACGTCCCGTGCGAGGCTCTCGAAGAGTCGCCGGTTTCCCTCGCCCGCAACGACTGCGACGACGCCGGTGGTCGCACGCTCCGTCGGCGGATCGGGAACGGCGGCAAGGAGACGCTCCTCACGCTGCTGTGTCTGCTCGTGCATGTTCGCGATCTCGACGCGGTCGATCGTGCCGACCGCGCTGCCGATCGAGAGCGCGGCGCCGGGATCGTCGGTGTGCACGTGCACCTTGATCGCGTTGCGGTCACCGACGACGAGCAGCGAGTCGCCGATCTTCTCGAGCTGCTCCTCCATGACCTCGCGCTCGAGATCGCGCCCTTCGATCACGTACACGGTGCAGTAGCGGTAGCGCGACAGCTCCTGATGGATCGCCTCGATCGCGGGACGCTCATCGGCAGGCGGCGGCTCGGGCAACGCCTCGCCGCTGACGGCCGCGGCGATACCGCGGACGAGCTCGAGCAGGCCGGCGCCGCCCGCGTCGACGACGCCCGCGTCGCGCAGCACCTGGAGCTGATCGGGCGTACGGGCGACGGCCGCCTCACCGCGGCGAACGAGATCGACGAGCAGGTCGCCGATCGGGGGCCGTCCCGGCGCGCGCGCCTCGGCCTCCTCCGCAAGCTCGCGGATCACCGACAGCATCGTTCCTTCGACGGGCCGGCGCACCGCTCGATACGCCGCGTCGCTCGCGCCGCGCAACGCCTGCGCAGCAGCCCTGGCATCGATCGTCGCCGACGACGCCTCGCCGAGCACGTCGGCCGCGCCGCGCACGATCTGGGAAAGGATCACGCCGGAGTTGCCGCGCGCGCCCATCAGCGCGCCGCGCGAAACGTCGCGGGCCAACGATTCCCTGCTCCCCGCCGACGTGTTGTCGACGGCCTCGGCGAGCGAGCGCACCGTCATCGTCAGATTGGTGCCCGTGTCACCGTCGGGCACCGGGTACACGTTGAGATCGTCGATGCGGTTACGGTTCGCCTCGAGCGAAGCGAGCGCCGACCCCACCACCATCTGCACGGCCGCGAGATCGCCGTTCAGGCTCACGCAGTCCTCCGGACATCGTCGATGTGCACTTCGACCGTGTGGATGGGCAGACCGGTCAATCGTCCGACCTCGTACGACACGCGGTTGCGCACGGTCGATGCGACCTCCGCCAGGTTGAGACCGTACTCGACCACGACGTGCAGGTCGATCGTCACGCCGTCACCGTCGGCGTCGCGCGCTATCTGGATGCCCTGGGTGAGGCGCTCCCTTCGCCCGAGCAGCTTGCCGACGGGGCCGCGAGCGGTCATCCCGACCACGCCGTAGCACTCGCGGGCGGTCTCCCCCACGATGTGCGCGATCGCGTCGCTCGAGATCGTGATGCGCCCGAGGCCGGACGCGAGCCTGTGCTCTGCCTCCACGGTGATGTTGGACCGGCGAGACGCCAACCGGGTTGCAGGCTGCCCTAAACGGCTTTTTGGATCTTGCCGGCCTTGAGGCAGCGCGTGCAGACGTAGGCGCGCTTGGCCGTGCCGTTCACGAGGATCCGGATCCGCTGGAGGTTCGGGTTGAAGCGCCGCTTGGTCGCGACCATCGAGTGGCTCCGGTGCTGACCGAAGCTCGGCTTCTTCCCACAGACTGAGCAGATCTTGGACATCGCGGCGGGATGGTAGCGGAAGCGGCTGTCTAGCGGGCTTGCGCTGTCGCGCGCAGCTGCGAGAACAGGTCGGCCATCTCGAGGGCGGTGCGGACGGCCTCGGCGCCCTTTTCGGCGCGGGCCAGGGCCTGCTGGAGGTTCTCGACGGTGAGGACGCCGAAGGCGACCGGCACGCCCGTCTCGAGCGCGGCGAGCTGGAGGCCCGACGCGGCCTCGCCGGCGACGTAGTCGAAGTGGGCGGTCTCGCCGCGGATCACGCAGCCGAGGGCGACGATGCACGAGTAGCGGCGGGTCTTCGCGAGGGCCATCGCGCCGAGCGGGAGCTCGAAGGCGCCAGGCACGGTCATGACGGTGACGGTGTCGCGGCCGACGCCGGCCCGGTCGAGCTCGGCGAGCGCCGACTCGAGCAGCCGGTTCGTCACGTCGCCGTTGAACTTGGCGGCGACGATGCCGACGCCACGGCGGGTCGCGCGCGGCTCACCCTCGAGAAGGTCGACGTCGTCGGGAACGTTCAGATCGCCCGGCGCATGCCCGGCGAGGCGAAGCTCGGCGTCGTCGTCGACCTCGTCGGGGTCCTCGTCGGTCTCCTCATCGTCGCCGAGCTCGTCCGGCTCCTCGTTCTCCTCGTCGTCGTCGTCGGGCTCGATCTCCTCGCCCGTGACGTCTTCGTAGCCGCCGACGAGCTCGTCGTCGTCGCGGGCTTTCTTTCCGGGCCAGTTCTCGCGTGCGCTCACTCGTCCTCCGATTCGAACTTCAATCCCTGATGGTGAAGCCGGTGGCCGAGCTTATCCCGCTTGGCGGCCAGATACCGGCGGTTCTCGTCGTTCGGGGGCACCTCGATCGGTACCTGTTGCGTCACCTTCAGCCCGTACGCCGCGAGGCCGGACACCTTCTTCGGGTTGTTCGTCAACAGGCGGATCGTCGTCAGCCCGAGCTCGGCGAGGATCTGGTTTCCGATCCCCCACTCCCGCTCGTCCGCGGCGAAGCCGAGCGCGAGATTGGCGTCGACCGTGTCGAGCCCCGCTTCCTGGAGCTCGTACGCCCGGAGCTTGTTGAGCAGGCCGATGCCGCGGCCTTCCTGCGCCATGTAGAGCAGCACACCGCGCGGCTCACTGCCGATCAGCTGTAGCGCCGAGTCGAGCTGGTCGCCGCAGTCGCAGCGCAGCGAATGGAAGACGTCGCCGGTGAGGCACTCCGAGTGCACGCGCACGAGCACGTCCTCCGCGCCGTCGACATCGCCCTTCACGAGCGCGACGTGCTGCTTGCCGGTCAACGTCTCGCGGAAGAGCGTCGCTGCGAACTCGCCGTACACGGTGGGCATGCGCACCGAGATCTCGCGCACGACGAGCTTCTCGTGCCGACGGCGGTACTCGATCAGGTCGGCGATCGTGACGAGCTTCAATCCGTGCTGCGCGCAGAACTCGATCAGGTCGGGGACGCGCGCCATGGTGCCGTCGTCCTTCATCACCTCGCAGATCACGCCTGCGGTGTTGAGGCCGGCGAGCCGCGCGAGGTCGATTGCAGCTTCGGTCTGCCCGGCGCGCTGGAGCACACCGCCCGGCTTTGCGCGCAACGGGAAGACGTGACCGGGCTGCACGATGTCCTGCGGCCCCTTGGTGGGATCGATCGCGACCTGGATGGTGCGCGCGCGGTCGTGCGCCGAGATCCCGGTCGAGATCCCCTCACGCGCCTCGATCGAGACGGTGAATGCCGTGCCGAACGGCGTCTCGTTGTGCTCGGTCATCATCCGCAGCCCGAGCTCGTCGCAGCGCTCGCCGGTGAGGCAGAGGCAGATCAACCCGCGCCCTTCCTTGGCCATGAAGTTGACGGCCTCGGGAGTCGCGAACTGCGCAGCGATCGTGAGATCGCCTTCGTTCTCGCGGTCGGCCGCGTCGACGACGACGACCATCTTTCCGTGGCGAATGTCCTCGATCGCCTCCTCGACGGTGGCGAATGCGCTTGCAGCGACGCTCATCGACCCATGGTAGAGGGGAGCAGCCGCTCGACGTACTTCGCGAGAATGTCGACCTCGAGATTCACGGAATCGCCCTCACCGAGCGCTCCCAGCGTCGTCTCCGCGAGCGTGTGCGGGATGAGCGCGATCGCAAAACCGTCGTCGTCGAGCGCCGCAACCGTCAGCGAGACGCCATCGACCGCGACCGAGCCTTTCTCGATGCAGTACCGGAGCATGTCCTGCGGAGCGTCGATCCAGATACGCCTCCCGTCGCCCTCCGGCTCGACGGAGCGGACGCTGCCGACCCCGTCCACATGGCCCTGGACGACATGCCCGCCGAGCGGCTCACCCGCCCTGAGCGCGGGCTCGACGTTCACCTCGTCGCCTGCTGCGAGGCGGCCGAGCGACGTCCGGCTGAGCGTCTCCGGGACGGCGTCGAACGCGAGCTCGTCACCGTCGATTGCGACGACGGTGAGGCAGACGCCCCCAATCGCTATGGAGTCGCCGAGCGCCGGCGCCGCCGCAGCGGTGGCAGGTGCCACGACGCGCAGCCGCACGCCGTCGTCTCCGCCGTCGATTGCGGTGACGCGGCCGCGCTCTCGCACGATGCCCGTAAACATCCCATCAGGCTACCCGGGGGCCATCAGTGCGCAGAGCCGACCTGATCAGAGCCGATGCACGTACGCCTCGAGGAGAACGTCCTCTCCGACGTGACGGATGGCGTAGTGCGACAGCTCGAGCTGCACCGCGTCGCCGAGGAAGCGCGGTCCCTCGCCGTGCGGGATCGGCGCGACGAAGAGCAACAGCTTGTCGACGAGATCCGCCTCGAAGAACGACGTGGCGAGCGTGGGGCCGCCTTCGAGCAGCAATGACTGAACGCCTTCGGCGGCAAGCGCGCGCAACTCGTCCTCGAGCGGTCGGCTGCGCAACTCGAGCTCCGACCCCTCCGGGAGCGGTCCTCGGCCGAATGCGAGGCGGCGCGGCTGGCGGACGGCGCCCACGTCGCGCGCATCGAGCCGCGGCGCGTCCGCGATGACGGTTCCCATGCCGACCGCGACCGCGTCCGACGCGGCGCGCAGCTCGTGCACGAGACGCCTGGACTCGTCGCCCGAGATCCAGCGTTTTCCAGGGGCCGAGACGCGTCCGTCGAGCGTCACCGCCGCCTTGTAGGTGACGAAGGGCCGGCCGAGTGTCTTCCACGTACGCCATGCCTCGTTCTGACGCCGCGCGTCGTCGCTCTCCAGCAGGTCGACGTCGATGCCGGCGGCGCGCAGCTTCTCGATGCCGCCGGCGGCGACGGGATTCGGGTCGGGGGCGCCGACGACGACACGCGCGACGCCCGCCTCGATCACCGCGTCGGTGCACGGCGGCGTACGCCCTTGATGCGCGCACGGCTCGAGCGTGACGTACAACGTCGCGCCGCGTGCACGGTCGCCCGCCTGCGCGAGCGCGCGCGCCTCCGCGTGGTCGACGCCCGCGTACTCGTACCAGCCTTCACCGACGATTTGGTCGCCCGCGACGACGACAGCGCCGACGAGCGGGTGATCCTCGACCTTCGCCCGACCGCGCTCTGCGAGCTCGAGCGCTCGATCGAAGGGAGTCACGCGAGCGCTTGAACGAGCCGGCGGTACGAGCGCGGGAGATCTTCGCGATGGAAGATCGCGCTGCCGGCGACGATCAGCGTTGCTCCTGCGTCATAGACCGAACGGACATTGTCGATGTCGATACCGCCGTCGACTTGCAGCTGGATCGTGTCCGGAAGCAGCTCGCGCGTGCGCGCGATGCGGTCGAGCGCGCCATCCATGAACTTCTGCCCTGAGTACCCGGGCTTGATGCTCATGCAGAGGACGAGATCCGCGTCGCCGGCTACCTTCACGACATCCTCCGGCTCGGTCTCGGGATTGAACGCGACACCGACCTGGAGCCCGTGCTCCCGCGCGACGGCGATCGTGGCGGGAACATCGTCGACAGCCTCGTAGTGGAATGTGACGCTGTCACCGCCTGCCTGTGCGATCTGATGAAAGTGCCGGGTGGGGTTGTCGACCATCAGGTGGCAGTCGAAGACACCCCCGAGCGGATGCACACGCGGCGCAATCGACTCCAGGACGATCGGACCGAACGTGATCGGCTCGACGAAGTGCCCGTCGCCGACGTCGAAGTGGAAGACGCGCGCACCGGCGCGCAGCAGCACGTCGATCTGATCGCCGAGCCTGGCGAAGTCAGCCGCATAGAGCGACGGCTCGATCTCGACCGTCCGGATCCACTCGCTCCAGGCCATGCGCGGCTCGATCCTACGACTTCGCGACGGGCGGCACGGAGAGGCGCGCGATGAAGAAGCCGCTCGTCCCGTGGACGTGCGGCTGCGTGAGCAGGAACTCGGGGCGGCGGGGGTGTGCGTACTGCGGCCATTCCTCGTTCAGCGGCTGGATCTCCAGGCCGCTCGCGTCGACAATCGCCTCGTTCTCCTCGGCGTTGATGGTGCACACCGAGTAGACGATCGTCCCGCCCGGGCGGACGCGCTCGGCGGCGGCGCGCAGGAGGGCGAGCTGCAGCTCGGGCAGCGGCTTCGCGCGCCAGCGCAGGTCGGGTCGCTGCGACATGACGCCGAGCCCGGAGCAAGGCGCGTCGACGAGCGCACGATCGAAGCCCTGCAGATCGGCGGGCAGCTGCGTCCCGTCCGCCTCGACGACCGTGACGTTCGTGGCGCCGAGCAGGGCGAGGTTGGCGCGCAACTCGCTCGCGCGGTTCGGGTCGAGCTCGACGGCGGTCACCTCGCCGCGCAGCTGAGTCGTCTTGCCGCCCGGGGCGGAGCAGACGTCGAGCACGCGCTCGCCCTCCTGCGAGCCGACCACGAGCCCGGCGAGCTGCGAGGCGCGGCTCTGCGGCCAGATCCGGCCGTCGGCGACGGCGAGGTCGTCGACACGCTCGACGCGATACGCGCCCGGCACGTCTGTTGCCTCGGCGCCGGCCGGCGGGTCGCCGCGTACGAGCCGGATCACGGTCTCCAGCGGCTCGTTGCCGGCGCGCATGAGCGCGAGCGCGTCCTGGAGGCCGAGGTCGCGCACCCAGGTCTCGAAGATCCAGTCCGGGTACGACTCCTTCAGCGGCCCGTCGGGCAGCGAGGCGAGCAGCTTGGGCATGCCTTCGGTGAGTCGGCGCATGACTGCGTTCGTGAACGGGACGGCACGCTCGAGCTTCGCGCGACGCACGAGCTCGACCGACTCGTTCGCAGCGGCGTGCGGCGGCGTGTCGGTGTAACCGACCTGGTAGGCACCGAGACGCAGCGCTGCGCGGACCGGCGGGTCGAGCTTGCGCACCGGACGCTTGCCGAGCGTGTCGATCGCGTGGTCGAGCGTGCGCAGGCGCTGCACGGCGCCGTAGGCAAGTCGCTGTGCGAATGCGCGCTCGCGCTCGTCGAGCCCGTCGGCGGCGGTGCGGAAGACACGGTCGGCGTACGCGTCCTGCTCGAAGACGCGCAACAGCACCTCGTAGGCGACGCGACGTGCGGGCGAGACCGCCATCAGCGCACCCCGCGCAGATAGGCGTCGTACGGCATGCGCCGTCCGCCCTCGGGCTGGACTTCGACGAGCTCGAGCGAGCCGTCGCGATCGCGCGCCTTCCAGATCACGAGCGGACGCCCGTCGACGACTGCGCGCGCGCCGATGTGCGGTGACAGAGCGCGGACATGGTTCACGAGCTCCGAGGCGGGCCGCGTCAGGTCGACATCGCGATCGGCTGCGGTGATCTTCTCGGCATACGTCGCGCCGTCGGTCGCCTGCGGCTGGAAATCGGGCTCGGGAAGGACGTCGCCGATCAGGCGCGCGGCGACCTCGGCCGAGCGCGCGTACACCGTTCCCGCGTCGTCGTCGGGCTCGACGGCAAAGGCCTCCTGCGCGGCGATCGGCCCCGCGTCGAGCTCGGGCGTCGTGCGATGGATGGTCACGCCTGTGCGCGTGTCGCCCGCCATGAGCGCGCGCTCGATCGGCGCCGCGCCGCGCCAGCGCGGCAGCAAAGACGGATGGACGTTGAGCCACAGGCCCTGCTCCAGCAACGAAGCCGGGATCAGGAGCCCGTACGCCGCGACGACGATGGTGTCGGCCGGAATCTCGATGCTCTCGTCGAGCTTCGTGGGCTGTGCGACCGGAATCCCGAGTCGCTCCGCCGTCTCCTTGGCAGGCGTCGCGGCGAGCTTGCGGCCGCGGCCGCGCGGCTTGTCGGGACGCGTGAGCAGCAACGCGATCTCGTGCTCGGCGGCGAGGCGCTCGAGGATGTCGGCGCCGAAGGGGGCGGTCGCTGCGACCGCGATCCGTGCCATGCCTAACCTAGAACGATGCGCGGGCGCAGCTTGCCGAGCGCTTCGCGGCGCGCTTCGGGCGTCGTGCGGTCGATCATCAGCACGCCGTCGAGATGGTCCGTCTCGTGCTGTGCGGCGCGAGCGTGGATGTCTTCGAGCTCGTAGCGCACTTCCTCGCCGTTCTCGTCGCGACCCACGACCGTCACTGCGAGCGACCGCTCGACGGGCACGAGAATGCCCTGAATCGAGAGGCACCCTTCGTCCTCGACGTCCGTCTCGTCGCTGCGCTCGACGATCTCGGGATTGACGAGGGCGACGGCATCGGCGTCCTCGGCCGGTTGGAAGACGAAGAGGCGCTGCAGCACGCCGACCTGCGTCGCCGCGAGTCCGACCCCCCTGGCGTCGTTCATGAGGCGCTTCATGCGCTCCACGAGGCTCCGCAGCTCCGCGTCGAACTGCTCCACGGGCCGCGCCTCCAGCCGCAGGGCGGCGTCCGGATACTGCCGGATCTGGGCCAGAGCGAGCCGCCGCCGAGCCTCGCGCTCGGCGTCCAATTCCTCGTTCTTGACCTGTCCGTCGACGTCCGCCATGCCATTGGCAGACTACCGACGAGATGGATCCGCGAGAGGTCAAGGAGATCATGAGCCAGGGCGCGATCCGGCCCGAGACGTCGCGTGACCGGGAGGAGCGGCGCATACTCGCTGCCGATCTTGCGACGAGCCCGCTCAGCGGCCAGCCGCTCCGTCACCGTCTGCGCAACTTCCGGCCGGACGCGGACGCGGCGATCCGCGCGCTCGGTGGGCCCGCGCTGTGGATGCGCCGGCTGCGCGAGATCGAAGACCGGATCGAGTGGCACGAGGTGTTCCTGGAGGACACGTGGCGCACGCTCGCGAGGGAGGTCGACGACGCCGACGAGTTCGCGCGCCGTTGGGAGGAGACGGCGGAGACCTGGCGCTTCAACCGCGTCAACCAGTTGATCGACCAGCACAACCGCAACTTCCCGGCCGAGGCGCGGCTGCCGATGGACCCGAAGACCCGCGACTTCGTGCGCATCAACGGACGCCCATATCTCCGCGAGCTGCTCGACGCCGAGTGGATCCTGGCGCGGTTCCCTCCTGACATCGACAGGGCGCGCGGCGCATGATCCGGCCACTCGTCCCCGCCGATGCGGAGGAGCTCGCCGAGCTCTATCGGGCGAACCGCGACTTCCTCGCACCGTACGAGCCGACGCGGCCGGAGGACTTCTATACCGCGAAGGGGCAGCGCTGGCGGCTCGAGGACGAGGATGGGAACGGCGGGGGTTGGCGGTTCGCGATCCTCGATGGAGGCGAGATCGCCGGGCGCATCAACCTCACCGACGTGATCCGCGGGCCGCTGCAGCTTGCGAACGTCGGCTACTTCGTCGACCAGCGCCGAAACGGGCGCGGGCTCGCGAGCGCGGCGCTCGCGGAAGTCGTCGAGTTCGCGTTCGGTGAAGCCGGCCTACATCGCCTCGAAGCGGGCACGCTGCCGGACAATCTCACGTCGCAGCGGGTGCTCGAGAAGAACGGCTTCGCCCGGTTCGGGCTGGCGCGCAAGCTGCTCCTGCTCGGCGACGAGTGGCGTGACCACGTCCTGTTCGAGCGCATCGCCGACTGATTTGCAGGGAGTTTTGTTGGTCAGACCGGCCTGACCAGGCAGGTTGATCAGACCAGCCAGACCAGTCAGGCCGGTCAGGCCGGTCAGACCAGACCGCCGAGCGTTCCGTGTCTTTCGGGCGCTACAGGCTCTGCGGGTCGACGTCGACGACGACCGTGAGGCCGGCGCGGCGCATCGCCGGCGCGGCGGCCGCGAGCAAAGCCGCCGCACGGGTCGCAAGCGCACGTGGGCTCGAGGTCTTGCCGACGAGCTGGGCGCGATGGCGGTTGCGCAGACGGAGCAGCGGCGCGGGGCCGAGCAGCTCGGCGTCGCCGAGCTCCCGCTTCAGCTCTTCGAGCGCGCGGAGCGCGTCCGCCTCCTCCGGGCCGGAGACAACGATGCGTACGAGATGGCGGAACGGCGGGTAGCCGAGCGCGCGCCGCCGCTCGAGCTCGCTCGCGTTGAACCCGGCTACGTCATGCCGCGCGGCGTACGAGATCGCGCGCGCGTCGGGCTGGAACGTCTGCACGATCACGCGCCCCGGCGCGTCCCGGCCGCTCCGGCCGGCGAGCTGCGTGATCAGCTGGAACGTCCGCTCCTCCGCACGGAAGTCCGGCAACGAGAGCCCCGTGTCCGCGTCGACGACTGCCGCGAGCGCGACGCCCGGAAAGTGGTGACCCTTCGCGACCATCTGCGTCCCGACGAGCACCGCGCGCTCCGCTCGCGAGAACCGCTCGAGTGCCTCACGTAGATGCTCGGGTTTCTCGACCGCGTCGGCGTCGAGCCGGATTCGCTCGAGCTCCGGCACGTGCTTCGCGAGCTCCCGCTCGAGCTTCTGCGTGCCGGCACCGATCCGCGCGAGCTCCGCAGAGCCGCATGACGGGCACGTCTCCCCCAGCGTCTCGACGGCGCCGCAGTGATGGCACCGCAGCGAGCGATCGCCGTGCAGCGTCAACGCGACGTCGCAGTTGACGCACCGGCGCGTCGAGCCGCAGGCGCGGCAGTGCACCGCAGGCGCAACTCCGCGGCGGTTCAGGAGCAGGATCGCCTTGCCGCCGCGCTCCGCGATACCGCCGAGCTCCGCAAGCAACGGTGCCGACAGCGGGTAGCCGGCTTCGCGCCGCAGATCGACGATGCGCACCGACGGCATCGGAGCCGCGATCCGCCCGCCGAGCACCAGCCGCTCGAGCTTCTCCCACGACTCCGGACGCGGCGTCGCCGAGCCGAAGATCGCGACGGCACCTTCGAGCGACGCACGTTTCGCGGCGACCGTGCGCGCGTCGTAGCGTGGATCCGACTCCTGCTTGTACGACGCGTCGTGCTCCTCGTCGACGCAGATGACGCCGAGCGACGGCACCGGCGCGAAGACCGCCGAGCGCGCACCGACGACGACGGGAGCCTCGCCCGACGCGATCCGCTCGCGCTCGTCGCGCCGTTCGGCGTCCGTCAGCGCGGAGTGCAACACCGCGACGCGGTCACCGAAGCGCTCGCGGAAGCGACCGAGCGTCTGCGGCGTGAGCGCGATCTCTGGGACGAGCACGATCGCACCGCGTCCGCGCGCAAGCGCGGCCTCGCAGGCACGGATGTAGACCTCCGTCTTGCCGCTGCCGGTGGCGCCGTGGAGCAGGAGATTTCCGCCCGAGCCGCCCAGCAGCTCGTCGATCCGGCGGAGCACGCGCTCCTGCGGTTCCGACAACGTCTCCGGTGCAGCCTCCGCGGTCATCGCACCGCCCGCGGCCGGCGCACGTCGCTCGCCGCGGCGCTTCGCATTGTGCGGAGCGACGAGCGCCAGCGCACGTGCCGGCGTCGAGCCGTAGTAGTCGGCCATCCAGAGCGCGAGATCGACGAGCGCCGACGGAAGTGTCTCGGCAACGCGCTCCACCGGCGAGGCCTTCACGCCGTCCGGCGGTTGCACTCCCATTTCCGTGACGACACCGCGGCGCCGCGAGTTCCCGAAACGCACCTCGACGACCGCGCCCTTCTCCGTTCCCGCGGGCACCTCGTACGTGTACGCCTGCGCCACCGCCCGGGCGGTCACGAGCGGATAGACGGAGGCGAACTCGGTCACCACGCGAGCCTAGCCGGGGGTATGGTCGGCATCGTGAGCGACTTCGAGTGGAATCCCGACACGTACCTGCCGGAGATGTTCGCCGAGGTCCCGGGCTACGAGGAGTTCGAGCAAGCCGTCGCTGCGGCCACTGACGACCTCGAGCTCGACAGCGTGCTCGAGCTCGGAACGGGCACGGGCGAGACGGCATTGCGTGTGCTCGCCCGGCACCCGCGGGCGCGCTGGACCGGCGTCGACGGAAGCGAGGCGATGCTCGGCCGGGCGCGCGAGCGGCTCCCTGGAGGGACTCACCTACGCCTGGCGCGTCTGGAGGAACCGCTGCCCGAAGGCCCCTTCGACCTCGTCGTCTCCGCACTCGCGGTGCACCATCTGCGCGGCGACGCGAAGCGCGACCTCTTCCGGCGCGTCGCAGCGGTAATGCGTCCCGGCGGCCGCTTCGTGCTCGGTGACTTCGTCGTTCCAGAGCGGCCGGAGGACGCGGTGATCGAGGCCGATCCGGCAATGGACTTCCCGAGCAGCGTGCCCGAGCAGCTCGCGTGGCTCGACGAAGCAGGCTTCGACGCCGACGCGACGTACGTGCGCCCCGACCTCGCGGTGCTGGTCGCTACAACCCGGACGCGCTGACCACGAAGTCCGTCGCGAAGCCGAGCAGCAGGCCGGCGAGGACGAGCCACGTCACGAGCACCGTGTGCCCGTGCTTGCGGTTCACCGCGAAGAGCTCCTGCACGACGTAGAGGATCGAGCCGGCCGCGACGCCGAAGAAGACGACCGACATCGCCTCGCTCGACCAGCCCTGCCCGAGCAGCGTGCCGAGGAAGGTCGGGAGGCCACCGATCGTGCCGAGCAGCGCAAGAAAGCCCCACGTGGGCTGTGTTCCCTCGCCGCTCATCGGCCCGCAGATGCCGAAGCCCTCGGTCGCGTTGTGCAGGCCGAAGCCGATGATCAGCGTCACCGCGAGGCTCACCTGGCTCGCGGCGGCGGCCTGCCCGATCGCGAGGCCCTCGGCGAAGTTGTGCACGCCGATGCCCACGGCGATCAGCAGCGCGAGCTGCTTGCCGGGCGTGAGGTTGTCGAGCCAGTTGCGGTGCGCAAACTCGTCGATCGCGGCCGCACCCGGGCCGACGAGCGTCGACGCGCGCCGGTGCGAGCGCTGCCGCATCCACTCCGCGTAGTAGACGAGGCTCATCAGGCCGAGCGCGAAGCCGCCCGCGCCGAGCGTGGCGAGCCACGAGAACCGGCCCCAGTGGCGCGCGTGCAGCGCGGTCTCGATCGGATCGACCGCGCCCGTGAGCACATCCCAGAGCAGGAAGAGCAGGATGCCGGTCGCGAGCGCGCTCAGGCCGGCGCGCGTCGGAGCGTTCATGCCCTTGATCCGCCCCACCGGCAGGCCGAGGAAGATCGTGGAGCCCGCGATCGCGCCGAGAATGAGGACGTGAGTCGTCGACATGGTGTAAGGGTACCCTTACAAGGCTCCCGGCGGGCACTATAACTGCACATGGCCCAGGG
>JAOPYX010000034.1 GCA_025964535.1 Actinomycetes bacterium
AGGAACGTTGCGTGAACGACGCGCGCCCAATGGACGTGGATGACGAAGAGCACCGCGACGTAGCTCAGCAGCGTCAGGCAGAGCAGCTTGAAGATGCGCGCGACGAGTTCAAAGGAGCCGCTGACAAGTAGCGCGGTGATCGCGGCGCCTGCGATCACCGCCCAAACGACCGTCGGCCCCGCATGGAGCAGGCTCATCCCGGAGCCGATTGCGACGAGGTCGGCAGCGATGTTCAACGCGTTCGCGACGATCAAGAGTCCGACGAGCGCCATCACGACGTGACGGCCTCTGCTTCCGAGGCGAACGGTCGCGAGCTCACCCAGCCCTTTCCCTGTCGCCAGTGCGGTGCGATCACAGATCTCCTGCACGGTCGCCATCAGCGGAAACGTGAGGAGCGTTGTCCAGAGCAGACCGAACCCGAAGCTCGCCCCTGCCTGTGAATACGTCGCGATCCCCGAGGGGTCATCGTCCGACGCTCCGGTCACGAGCCCAGGCCCGAGAGCCTTGACGTATGAGCGCCAGCGCGGTGCGCTTGCGGCTCGCATCGTGTCAACCGGCGCGCGGCGGCGACGAGGCGGCCGCTTATGTTCCCCTACCGTCGTCGCCACAGAGTTGCCTGCGCGCGAGCAGGGGCTTGTTTCCCGGGCGGATGCATGTTCAGCAAACGGCGCCCGCTCGTGGCCGGATACGGCCACGCCCAGTTTGACAACGTGGCGTTCGCGCACTCGCAGATCCATCCGCCGAGGCAGTCGTGCATAACCGGGTGAGGCTCGGCCCCGTTGTCTCTTCACGCACCCGGTGAGAGAGGAGACCATGAACACACACGCGCCGAGCAAGGCAAGGCCGTTCGCTAACGCGCAGGCAGGCGGAGAGAAGGTGGCGCGAAGCAGCGGTTTCGAGTGGTTGGCGCGCGCAGGCTTCGTCGCCCGCGGCGTCATCTATGGCATCGTCGGCCTCCTCGCGGTGAAGGTCGCGCTCGGCGCCGGCGGCAAGACGACGAACCAGCAAGGCGCGATGAAGACCATCGCGCAGCAACCGTTCGGCAAAGTCCTGTTGATCGCAGTCGCCGTGGGACTGGGCGGCTACGCCATCTGGAGGTTGACCCATGCCCTCCTCGGCCATGGCCCAGAGAGGTCCGACAGCGGCTTCGACCGCATCGCCGCGTTGGGGAGTGGGGTGGTCTACGCGGGCCTCTGCGCGACGGCGATAGGCATCTTGCTCGGCTCCGGGGGCAGCGAGAACACACACAAGACGACCGCCGGCGTCTTCGGCTGGCCCGCAGGTACCTGGCTCGTCGGGACCGCCGGCGCCGTCTTGATCGGCATCAGCCTCTACCAGGGCTACCGGGGTATCAGCAAGGACTTTCTCAAGGACTCCAAGACAGAGAAGATGAGCCCCGGCGTCAGGCGATGGATCGAATCGATCGGTACCTTCGGCCACCTCGCACGGATGGTCGTCTTCGGTCTCGTTGGCGTCTTCCTGCTCACGGCCGCCATCGACTTCAACCCCAAGAAGGCAGTCGGGCTCGATGGCGCACTCGCGAAGCTCGCCCACCAGTCCTACGGACCGTTCCTGTTGGGCATCGTCGCCGCCGGTCTCATCGCATTCGGCATCTACTCCCTCAGCGACGCCCGCTACCGCCGCATCTAGGCAAGCCTCGGCACTTCCGTGCCGTCTAGTGCAGCAAGGCTGCTAGCCCGGCGAGGGGAGACTCGGATCTCCCCTCCCTCCGGATCATCAGCGACGTCAGGTCGTACAGCACATAGCTGTGATGGGCCGCCTCGCCGGTGCTTCCGGCTCGACGACCCCGGCCCGAAGCACCCGCGGGTACGTCCATGACGGTCAGACGTCTCGCCGTCGTAGCTGGATTGCCGCGATGGCGATGGCGACAGCGCTGTAAGCAGCGAGCACACCGAGTCCCGTCCAGGGTGCGAGGGTGTGGGCTGGATGGCCGATTCGCATGATCGCCTGTCCCGCGTCACTCGGGAGATAGGGGGAGATTGCGTTGTTCCAGCTCGAAGGAAGGACGCTCATGACTGTGGGTAGGACGAAGAGGATCCCCGCAAGTGCGGAGATGCCGCCGGCGGTGTTGCGGAGGATCGCTCCGAGCCCGAGTCCGAAGAGGCCGACGAGTGTGAGATAGAGCGCTCCACCGATCACGGCTCGTGAAACGCCGGGGTCGGAGAAGGAGAGAGCGATGTCGTGCCCGTTCAGGCTGTGTCCTTTGAGGAATGCCTGCGCGGCGAAGAACGCGATCAGAGTCGAGGGAAGAGCGAGCACGAACGTGACGAGACCGAAGACGCCTGCTTTTCCCCAGAGCACCGGCAGCCTTTTTGGGACGGCGGCGAACGTGGAGCGGATCATGCCTGTGGAGTACTCGCCGCTGATCACCATCACACCGAGCACGCCGATCGCGAGTTGAGCGACTGTGACGCCGATCAGGCTTGTATCCAGCGGATGGAAGCCCGCCTTGTCGGAGGCGCTCATGTTGTTCCAGCGGCTTGCGTTGACGAAGGCCGGGATGATCGCGAACCCGATTGTCATCGCGACACCCGTGAGGAGCGCGTAGCGGGTCGAGCGCAGCGTGCGAAGTTTCGTCCACTCCGACAGCGCGACGCGCACCTGGGTGACGCGACTGGTGTGGATTCGAGTTCTTACGATTGGGGTTGGGAGTGCGGTGATGGCGCTCATGCTGCGAGTGCTCCTTCGTGGTCCTTGGCGTGTGCGGGTGTGACCGCTTGGTATTCGACCTCGTCGCGGGTGAGGTCCATGAACGCTTCCTCGAGTGAGGCCTGGCGAGGCGCGAGCTCGTAGAGGACGATGTTCTTGGCGGCAGCTGTCGCGCCGATCTGCTCGGCGGTGAGGCCTTCGATCTCGAGCAGTCCCGGCTCCACCGCTTCGGTCGTAACGTCGGGACTTGCGATGAGCTCTGTGAGTTCGGTTGCCTGCGGCGAGCGGACTCGGACGACGTGCTTGGAGTGCCGGCCGATGAACTCGTCGACGGATACGTCATCGATCAGGCGCCCGCGGCCGATCACGATCAGGTGGTCGGCGGTGAGGGCCATCTCGCTCATCAGGTGCGACGACAGGAACACGGTGCGGCCTTCCGCGGCCAGCGTCTTCATGAGGTCGCGGATCCAGCGGATGCCGTCGGGGTCGAGTCCGTTGACCGGCTCGTCGAGCATCACGACCTCGGGGTCGCCGAGGAGGGCGGAGGCGATGCCGAGCCGCTGGCCCATCCCGAGCGAGAACTGGCCGGCGCGCTTCTTCGCGACCGACTCGAGCCCGACGAGCTCGATCAACTCGTCGACACGGCTCCGCGGTATCCCGTGCGTCTGCGCCTGCGCGAGCAGGTGGTTGTAGGCGGAGCGGCCGGGATGGACCGAACGTGCCTCGAGGAGTGCTCCTACCTCGTGCAACGGCGCGGCGAACTCGGCGTAGCGTTTGCCGTTGACCTTGACTTCGCCCTCGCTCGGGGCGTCGAGCCCGAGAATCAGCCGCATCGTCGTCGATTTGCCTGAGCCGTTCGGGCCGAGGAACCCGGTCACGATGCCGGGCTTGACGGTGAACGTGAGATCTCTGACGGCGTTCGTCTCGCCGTAGCGCTTGGTGAGGTGCTGTGCTTCGATCATCTGCTTTCTCCTTTACTTCGGATCAATGCGTGAGTGCAGGCTCGGGGTTGAGGCCGATTTGCTGCACGCCGGGCTTGAGGACGAGGGCGGTGAGGATCGCTCCGGCGAAGAAGATGCCGGCGGCCCACCAGAACGCGGTCGTGTAGCCGTGCACAGCTGCGTGCGCGGCGACGGAGGCGGTGTGTGGTCTCGCGACGAGATACCCGGTGGTTGCGCTCGCGGCGAGGGTGTTCAGGAGCGCGGTGCCGATCGAGCCGCCGATCTGTTGGCTCGTGTTGACCATGGCCGAGGCGATGCCAGCGTCGCTCGCGGCGGTGCCGGCGGTACCCGTGTTGGTCGCTGGGGCGGAGACGAGGCCGACCCCGACGCCGGTGACCAGCAGTGCGGGGAGGACGTCGCTCAGGTAGCTCGAGTTGGTGCCGAGCCGGGTGAGCAGGAGCATCGCTGCGCCCGCGACCAGCATGCCGAGCGGTACGAGCGGCCTGGGTCCGAGCTTCGGCAGCAGAATCGAGGTCGCGAGGATTGCGGTGACGACGAGCACTCCGATCAGCGGTAGGAAGGCGAGCCCGGTCTTGACCGGCGAGAAGCCGAGTGTCCGCTGCAGGTAGAAGGTGAGGAAGAGGAAGACGCTGAACATGCCGGCGTTCGACAGGACCAACGCGAGGTAGGAGCCGCCGCGGTCGCGGTCGAGGACGATACGAAGCGGTAGCAGCGGATGCTCGACGCGGCGCTCGATCGCGGCGAAGGTGGCGAGCAAGGCGGCGGCCGCAGCGAGGAAGCCGATCGTGAGGCCGGAGCTCCAGCCGTGCGTCTCGGCGACGGAGAAGCCGTAGACGAGCGAGAAGAGGCCGCCGATCGCCGCGAGCGTGCCGGGCACGTCGAACTTGGGCTTGACCGCAAGCGCCTGGTTGTGCAGGAGAGCGAGCGCGCCGAGCGCTGCCGGGACGGCCAAGACGAGGTTGACGTAGAGCGACCAGCGCCAGGAGAGGTACTGGGTGAGGACACCGCCGAGCAGCAGCCCGGCCGCGCCGCCGCCGCCGGCGATGGCGCCGTAGATACCGAAGGCCTTGCCGCGCTCGCCGGGTTCGGTGAAGGTGGTGGTCAAAAGCGACAGCGCGGCCGGTGCGAGCAGCGCGGCGAACGCGCCCTGGAGGCCTCGCGCCGCGATAAGCATGAGGAAGCTCGTCGCGGCACCGCCGACGGCGGAGGCGATCGCGAAGCCGCTGAGGCCGACGATCAGCGTCCATTTGCGGCCGAAGACGTCGCTGATCCGGCCGCCCAGCAGGAGCAGGCTGCCGAAGGCGAGCGCGTAGGCGGTGATCACCCATTGCCGGTCGCTGACCGAGAAGTGGAGCGCCTGCTGGGCCGAGGGAAGCGCGATGTTCACGATCGTCGCGTCCAACACGACCATCAGCTGTGCGAGTGAGAGCACGCCGAGGATCAGCCAGCGGGGGCTCTGATTGGGCTTGGCGAGTTCGGCTGGCATGACACTTCCTTTCCGATTATGCGGAGGGATCTCCTCCGGTTATGGGAAGGAACGTATCACAAGCGGAGGTTATTCCTCCGATTGTTCACATGCGGAGATCTGGATGCGTGTCCAGCCCGGCACGCCGGAGTTGCGTTTACGCGGCCTCTGATCTGCCGCACGTACGGTTTGTCGGTTGGATCGAGCGGGCGGGCGCTACAACCGGAAGATCGGTCGCCGGTGCACGTCGCGTTCGTAGCTTTCGCAAGAGGGCGATGATCCCGGCCGCTCCAAGCCCGGCAAAGCCGATCAGTCCAAGCGCTCCGGTGGCGCTCCGCCCGATGAAGAAGGCGGCCGCGCCGACCGTCGCCGCCCAGCTAATTCCGCCGAGTGCGTTCCAAAGCAGGAACCGGCGCCACGGCATTGCGTTAGTTCCGGCAAGCCAGGCAGCAACGACCCGGAGTCCCGGAAGCCAACGTCCGAAGAAGACTGCGGCACGCGCATGGCGGTTGAAGAACGCCTCGCT
>JAOPYX010000046.1 GCA_025964535.1 Actinomycetes bacterium
CTCGGCACGCTCGTGCGACGCTACGGGCAGTTCGATGCCTGCGAGGACGCCGTGCAGGAGGCGCTGCTCGCCGCGGCGCTCCAATGGCCGAGCGAGGGCGTGCCCGACAGCCCGCGCGCCTGGCTCGTCACGGTGGCCGAGCGGCGCCTCACGGACGAATGGCGCAGCGAGACCGCCCGGCGGCGGCGCGAGGAGTCGAACGCCGCACTCGACGCCGCCGGGCACGGGCCGGTGCCGGACCATGACGACACGCTCGCCGTCCTCTTCCTGTGCTGCCATCCAACGCTCTCCGCTCCCTCGCAGCTCGCGCTGACGCTGCGGGCCGTGGGCGGGCTGACCACCGCGGAGATCGCGAACGCCTTCCTCGTCCCCGAGGCGACGATGGCCCAGCGGATCAGCCGTGCGAAGGAGCGCATCAAGGCGACGGGAATCCCCATCGACCTGCCGCCGGTCTCCGAGCGGGCCGATCGCCTGCGCGTGGTGCTGCAGGTGCTCTACCTGGTCTTCAACGAGGGCTACGCGACGAGCTCGGGGCCGGACCTGCACCGAGCCGACCTGACCGCCGAGGCGATCCGGCTGGCGCGCCTGCTCCAGCGCCTGCAGCCGGAAGAGGGCGAGGTCGCGGGCCTGCTCGCGCTCATGCTGCTGACCGACGCCCGCAGGGCGGCGCGGATCGAAGCCGACGGCACGCCGGTACCGCTGGCCGAGCAGCGTCGCGAGCTCTGGAACGCCGACCAGATCGCGGAGGGGATCGCGCTCCTCACGGGCACGCTGGGCAAGGTTCCGATCGGCCCGTACCAGGTACAGGCGGCCATCGCGGCGGTGCACGACGAGGCGCCGAGTGCGGAGGAGACGGACTGGCCGCAAATCCTCGCGCTGTACAACGTCCTCGAGGGCGTGTCCCCCGGCCCCGTGGTCACGCTCAACCGCGCGGTCGCTGTCGCGATGGTCAATGGGCCGCGCGCGGGGCTCGACCTGCTCGGCACCCTCGACGGCGACGAGCGCATGACGCACACGCACCGGCTCGACGCGGTGCGCGGCCACCTGCTCGCGCTCGCAGGAGACAGGACCGCCGCCCGTGAGTCCTTCCTGCGCGCAGCGAGGATGACGAAGAGCGTCCACGAGCAGCACCACCTCGCGCTCCGCGCAGCGGAGCTCGCGTAGCTAGAACAGCTTCGTGTCCGCGGACGCCGCGCCGATGTGCGCGCGACCGAGCCTCGTGATCGTGCGGCCGCGGGGTGTGCGCTGGATGAAGCCGAGCTGGAGCATGAACGGCTCGTAGACGTCCTCGATCGTGTCAGGCTCCTCGCCGAGTGACGCGGCGAGCGTCGTGAGGCCAACCGGACCGCCGTCGAACTTCTCGACGATGGTGCGTAGGAGCGCGCGGTCGATCCGCTCGAGCCCGGCCTCGTCGACCTCGAGCAGCTCGAGCGCCTCCTGTGCGATCGCCGTGGAGATGGAGCCCTCGTGGCGCACCTGCGCGACGTCGCGCACACGGCGCAGGATGCGGTTCGCGATGCGCGGCGTGCCGCGCGAACGGCCGGCGATCTCCTCGGCCGCATCGTCGACGATCGAGACGCCGAGGATGCGCGCGGAGCGCTTCACGATCTGAGCGAGCTGCCCGGCGTCGTAGTAGTCGAGCCGGAACGTCATGCCGAAGCGGTCGCGCAGCGGCGAGGTGAGCAGTCCCGTGCGCGTCGTCGCCCCGACGAGCGTGAACGGCTCCAGGTCGAGCGTGATCGTCCTCGCCGCCACGCCTTGGCCCATGACGATGTCGAGCCGAAAGTCCTCGAGCGCGGGATAGAGGATCTCCTCGGCGGCGCGGCTCATGCGGTGGATCTCGTCGACGAAGATGACGTCGCGGGCCTCGACCGAGCTGAGGATGGCCGCGATGTCCTTCCGCTCGAGCGCCGGGCCGGCGACCGTGCGGATACCGACGCCGAGCTCCTCGCGAACGATGTGCGCGAGGCTCGTCTTGCCGAGGCCCGGCGGGCCGACCAGCAGCACGTGGTCGAGCGCCTCGCCGCGCGCCTTCGCCGCCGTCAGGGCGATCCCCAGCTGCTCTTTGACGCGCTCCTGGCCGACGAAGTCGTCGAGGCTGCGCGGGCGAAGCGTCTGCTCGACGGCCTCCTCGTCCTCCCGGATCGAGGGTGCGAGAAATGGAGTGCTGCTCATGCGGCCTTCTTCAACGCGAGGCGCACGCGATCCTCCGGCGGCAGCGCCGGATCGGTGTCCGCGAGTGCGCGTTCCGCGTCGACGAGCGTGTAGCCGAGCTCGACGAGGGCGTCCCGGGCGACGATGTGCGTGTCGTTGGACGGCGTCGTCGCGAGCTCGCTGACGCCCGCGCCGATCTTCTCCTTCAGCTCGAGCACGATCCGTTCGGCCGTCTTTTTGCCGATGCCGGGGATCGCCTGGAAGCGCGCCGTGTCCTCACGGACGATTGCGCGGCGCAGCTCTTCCGCGGGCGAGCCTGAGACGATCGCGAGCGCCACCTTCGGGCCGACCCCGTTGACCGTGAGGAGCTGGATGAAGAGCTCACGCTCGGCGCGGTCGGCGAAGCCGTACAGCTGCATCGTGTCCTCGCGGACGTGCAGGTACGTCTCGACGACGATCTCCTCTGCCCCGTCCGCTTTGCGGATCGCGCTCGGAGTCGCTGCGACGAGATAGCCGACGCCGCCGACGTCGAGCACGAGACCGTCCGGCGTGGAGCCGACGGGCTTGCCGCGGAGCCGCGCGATCATGTGACTATCCCGCCAGCTTCAGGAGCGGTGGCGCGAGCGCATGGCAGATTGCGACGGCGAGCGCGTCGGCTGCGTGATTGGGCGTCGGCAGCGCCTTCAGCGACAGGATCGCCTTCACCATCCGCTGCACCTGGGCCTTGTCGGCGCGGCCGTAGCCACAGACCGCCTGCTTCACCCGGGAGGGTGCGTACTCCGTGCACTCGATGCCGGCCAGCGCGGCCGCGACGAGCACGGCGCCGCGCGCTTGCCCGACGGAGAGCGCGGTGCGGGCGTCGACGCCGACGAACGACTCCTCGAGCGCCACCGCACCCGGCGCGTGCTCCGTGATGAGCGCCGCCACGCCGTCGAAGATGGTCTTCAGGCGCAGCTCGGGACGCTCGCCGGCCGGTGTCGACCACCAGCCGTGGTCGATGGCCTTGAGGCGCCCGCCGCTTTCGTGGACTATCCCGTACCCGCACGCAGCCGTTCCTGGGTCGATGCCGATGACGACCTTCACGAGGACACGTTAGGCGTCTGGTCGGACGACTCCTGCCGAGGAGACTGTCAGCCCGCGACGGCCTCCAGCACGCGCTCCGGGATGTCGAAGTTCGCATAGACGTCCTGGACGTCGTCGTTGTCTTCGAGCTGGTCCATCAACCGCAGGACCTTCTTCGCGTCCGCCTCGTCGGCGACCTCGACCGTGGTCTTCGGCACCATCGTCAGCTCGGCCGAATCGACCGTGAAGCCCGCCGCCTCGATCGCCTCACGCACTGCGGAGAGGAACTGCCCGTCGGTCGTCACCGTGAACGTCGTGCCGTCGAGCGAGATGTCCTCCGCCCCGCCTTCCGCCGCGGCGAGCATCAGCTCGTCCTCGTCGACGCCGTTCGCGTCGACGAGCACCAGGCCGCGGCGCTCGAAGAGCCAGGCCACCGCCCCCGAGCCGCCGAGGTTGCCGTCGTTCTTCGCGAACGTGTGACGCACGTCGGACGCGGTCCGGTTGCGGTTGTCGGTGAGCGCCTCGACGATCACGGCGACGCCGCTCGGCCCGAAGCCCTCGTAGATCACGGTCTCGAACGCAGACGCATCCGCGTCGGCACCGGATCCCTTCGCGATCGCGCGGTCGATGTTGTCCTTCGGCATGGAGTACGACTTCGCCTTCACGATCGCGTTCTGCAGCGCGAGGTTGCCGGCCGGGTCTCCCCCGCCGTCCTTCGCGGCCACGATGATCGCGCGCGAGAGCTTCGAGAAGAGCTTGCCGCGCTTGGCGTCGGCGGCGCCCTTCTTGTGCTTGATCGACGACCACTTGCTATGCCCGGACACTCGTCGCCTCCCGTACCTGGTTGAGAAAGAGCTCGTGGATCCGCGTGTCGTCGGTCAGCTCCGGATGGAAAGCGGCGACGAGAATCCTGCCCTCCCGCGCCAGCACCGGGTGCCCGTCGACCTCGGCCAGCACCTCTACACCCTCACCTGCATCCTCGATCCAGGGAGCACGGATGAAGACTGCGCGGAGCGGCTCCTCACCGTGGCCGATATCGAGATCGGTCTCGAAGCTTGCGACCTGCCGGCCGAATGCGTTCCGCTTCGTGCTGATGTCGGCGATCGCGAGGTGGTCGCGATCGAGGAGAATCATGCCTGCGCACGTGCCGAAGATCGGCTGCTCGAACCGCTGCAGCGCCTCGTCGAGCCCGTAGAGATGCATGAGCCGCGTCATCGCGGTCGACTCCCCGCCCGGGACGATCAGACCGTCGAGCCCTTCGAGTTGCTCGGGCAGCCGCACCTCGATCGCTTCGGCGCCGAGACGTCGCAGGACCGCCGCATGCTCGCGGAAGTTCCCCTGCACGGCCAGGACGCCGATTCGCAGCTGCTCCATGGCAGTGAATTGTAGAGGGCGGCTACGTGCCGGCTGACTACCAGCCGCGCGTCTCGAGCAGCTGGCTCGGATCGAGCGAAGCCGTCGAGATGCCGACCATCGGCTCGCCGAGACCGGCGGAGACACGCGCGAGGATCTCTGCGTCCTGGTAGTGCGTCGTCGCCTCGACGATCGCCTTCGCACGTAGCTCGGGGTCACCGGACTTGAAGATGCCGGAGCCGACGAAGACGCCGTCCGCACCGAGCTGCATGCAGAGCGCCGCGTCCGCCGGCGTCGCGATGCCGCCGGCCGTGAACGTGACGACAGGCAGCTTCCCGTTCTCGGCGACCCAGCGCACGAGGTCGTACGGAGCCTGGAGATTCTTGGCCTCCGTGTACAGCTCCTCCTCGGCGAGCGTGGTCAGCCGACGGATGTGACCGAACACCGAGCGCATGTGCGTGACGGCGTTGACGACGTCGCCTGTCCCGGCCTCGCCCTTCGTGCGGATCATGGCCGCGCCCTCGGTGATGCGCCGTAGCGCCTCCCCGAGATTTGTCGCGCCGCACACGAACGGGACGGTGAACTTCCACTTGTCGACGTGATGCGCGACGTCGGCAGGCGTCAGCACCTCGGACTCGTCGATGTAGTCGATCTCGAGCGCCTGCAGGATCTGCGCTTCGGCGAAGTGGCCGATGCGGCATTTCGCCATCACCGGAATCGTGACGGCCTCCTGGATGCCGACGATCATCTCCGGGTCGGACATGCGGGCGACGCCGCCCTCGACGCGGATATCCGCCGGGACGCGCTCGAGCGCCATCACGGCCACCGCGCCTGCCGCCTCGGCGATCTTCGCCTGCTCGGCGTTCACGACGTCCATGATCACGCCGCCCTTGAGCATCTCGGCGAGGCCGCTCTTGACACGCATCGTCCCGAATTCAGCCATCGACGAGGATTCTAGCCTAGGCGTGGAGGCAGGCTTTGGCGTCCGCCAGCTCGGCCGGCGTCGGCGACACCGTCCAGACGAGAACGGCGTTCCGCTCCGACTCCATGATGTCGTTCATCCGGGTTCGATATCTCGGCGGTGCGTGACTGCGGAAGGCCTGCTCGGTCGACGTGACCCCCGACGTGTCGTCGGCCGTGAAGGCGATCGTCAGCTTGTTGCCGTCGCTCGCCGTCGCAAGAAGGCCGCCGTTCTCGGCGAAGCCGGCGATGAAGCCGACCTTGGCCGAATCGGTGGTCACGTTCGTGAATCCCTTCTTCGCGATGCAGGCGGCCGTGCCCTTCGCGGTATACGGCTTGCTGTTGCGGGCGCCGCACCCGGCGACGACGACGGCCAGCGATACGGCCGCGAGGACGAGGGATGAGCGCCGGAGCATGCCGCGACTCTAGCCACCTCATCTGACGGATCAGTGGAACAATCGCCGCATGGAGCCGTGGTCGAGAGAGCTCACCGGTCGCCTCGAGGAGCACGAGCTCGAGAGCGCCGCACTGCGTGGGAACCCGCTCGACGACCCACACCTGCGGCCGCTCTGGGTGTATGCACCGCCCGCGTACGCTGCCGAGCCCGACCGGCGCTTCGCGTCGATCTACCTGATCCAGGGCCACACCGGCCAGCTCGACATGTGGCGGAACCGCTCGGCATTCCGGCCGAACGTGCCGGAGCTCATCGACCGCCTCTTCGCCGAGGAGGGCTGCCCGCCGGCACTTATCGTGTTCGTCGACGCGTGGACCTCGTACGGCGGCTCGCAGTTCCTCGACTCGCCGGGCGTCGGCCGGTACCACACCTATCTCTGCGACGAGATCGTTCCCTTCGTCGACGCGCACTACCGCACAATGGCCGCGCCCGAACATCGCGGGATCACGGGGAAGTCGAGCGGCGGCTACGGCGCCATGGTGACGCCGATGCTGCGCCCCGACCTCTTCGGGGGGCTCGCCACGCACGCCGGCGATGCGTTGTTCGAGCACTGCTACCTCCCGGACTTCCGCGACGCCGCTCGCGCGCTGCGTGATGGCTACGACGGCTCCTTCGATGCGTTCTGGCAGGACTTCCGCGACCGCCCCGCCTTCACGAAGGGCACCGACTTCGCGCTTCTCAATGTCTGGGCGATGTCCGCCTGCTACTCGGCGAACGACGACGGGTCGGTCGACCTGCCGTTCGAGCCCGCGACGGGAAAGCTGCGCGACGACGTCTGGGCGCGCTGGCTCGCATGGGACCCGGTGCGGATGGCCGAACGGCACGCCGACACGCTCCGCGGCCTGCGCGCGATCTACATCGACGCCGGCAAGCGTGACCAGTTCTACCTCGACCTGGGCGCCGAGGCGTTCCGCCTCGAGCTCGAGCGCCTTGGTGTGACCGACGTCTTCTTCGAGCTCTTCGACGGCACGCACAGCTCGATCGAGTACCGCTACCCGCTCGCGCTGCGCTACCTCGCCGAGCGGCTCGGTTAGGTACTGCGGACGAACTGCGCGTTGCGCGGCCGCGGGGTCTCGCCGCGCGCGATCCCGCCCTCGACCTGTGCGAGCACCTGGCCGCGGTACTCACGGGTCGTCGTCCACGTGTAGCTCGTGCGGAACGGCGCCCAGCTGATCGCCTCGATCGTCCACTCGTCCGTCAGCAGTGCCCGGACGCCGGCGACAGGGATGTCGACGAACAGCCGGAGGAGGCCGCGGAAGGCCGCGGAGCAGACGAGGAACGGGAATGCGAGCGCGCCCGCCCGCGGGTCGATCTGGTCGTCGGACACCAGGGGATCGAGCGAGCCACGCTCGGGCAGCGCGATCCGGAACGCGTAGATCTCCCAGGCGCGCCCGTGCGGATCGGTGACGCGCGCGTACGGCCGAAAGACGCTCACTACTACATTGTGGCGCGGTGAAGGGGCTGGAGGGCAAACGCGTCGTCGTCACCGGCGGCACGAGCGGCATCGGCGAGGCGACGAGCCGGCGCTTCCTCGAAGAGGGGGCTCGCGTCATAGCGCTCGCCTTCGGCGAAGAGGAGGTCGCGTCGGCGCCGGAACGGATCCCCGGCATCGCGGCTGCGCTGCGCTGCGACGTGGCCGACGCGTCGCAGGTCGTGGATGCGTTCGCGCAAGTGGATGAGCTGCTCGGCGGCATCGACGTGCTCGTCGCGAATGCCGGCATCTCGATCCGCAAGCCGTTCCTCGAGATCGACGAGGCGGACTGGCAGCGGGTGCTCGACGTCAACCTCACGGGCGTGTTCCGCTGCGCGCAGCAGGCGGCGCGACGGATGCATGCGGCGGACGGCGGGGTGATCCTGATGACGGCGTCGACGAACGGTCTGACCGGCCACGAGTACTACGCCGACTACAACGCGTCGAAGGCGGGCGTGATCCTGCTCGCGCGGACGATGGCGCTCGAGCTCGCGCCGAAGGTGCGCGTGAACGCCGTGTGCCCCGGCTACGTGCTGACGCCGATGCAGGAGGCCGAGTACTCGCCGGAGATGCTCGCCCGGGTGAACGAGTCGATCCCGATCGGCCGCCATGCGGCTCCCGAGGAGATCGCAGCGCTCTACGCGTTTCTCGCCAGCGACGAGGGCGGGTATTTCACGGGCGCCGTCATCTCGATCGACGGCGGCGAGACGGCCTGACGGCCGGCTCCGTCGCAAAAACTTTACGATTTATAAGCCGTATCCGCGTAGGGCACGCCGGCGTTCCCCGGAGGTAATCAATCGAGCTCGGGCGCTGCGTCAACGCGAGCCCAGCTCAACGGAAGGGGACCATGTCGATCAATCGACGCTTCCTGACGGCTGCGGCAAGTACGGCTGCTCTTGCGGCCGCGTTCGGGACGAGCCCTGCCTGGTCCGACGTCCCGGGCGGCAACGTCGCCACCGGTTCGGCAGGGACAGTCCAGATCGGCTCGACCAGCAGTGCCCCGACGCTCACGGCGAGCACGGTGCTCGGCAGTGCACAGGCGACCTCGCCGCTCGACGTATCGGGCAGCGGTGGCAACACGGCGAACGGCTCGCTCGGCTCGGCACAGGTCGGCGGTGGCAACAGTGCGTCGAGCTCGGCGGGATCGGCGCAGGTCAGCGCCGTCCATGGGGCTCCGCGCGCCCAGGTCAACGGTCGTGGCGTGCACGTCGCCGTCTCGTCCCCCGCAGCAGTGCCCGGTGCGGGGCAGAACAGCGCTAGCGGGTCGCTCGTCACGGCGCAGGCCGGCGGCGGTCATTCGGCAAATGGATCGTTCGGTCAGGTGGTGGTATCGCAGGACGCCGGCGCCCAGCCGCAGG
Organism: Actinomycetes bacterium; assembly: GCA_025964535.1. Classification (GTDB taxonomy): domain Bacteria; phylum Actinomycetota; class Thermoleophilia; order Gaiellales; family Gaiellaceae; genus Palsa-739. Next base: position 8,813 of record JAOPYX010000046.1, read on the forward strand.
CCGGCGCCCAGGTGGGGACTCTCACCGGGGTGCAGGTCAACTCGGCCGGCCGGCAGCCCTCCGTCATGCTCCAGCCCGGCTTCTCGGGCAACCTCGGCTCGCCGACGCTCGCAAGCCGGCTCGACCCGCGAGTGCGCCGCGACTACGCACTCGACCCCGCGGGCTTGACGTTCCAGGCGACCCAGATAGGCATCCTGCCGGACGCCTATTTCGCTCTCGACCCGCTCGCCTCGCTCGCGCTCGGCGGGTGGATCGGCACCGACCCGAATAACGGCAACACGGCAACGAGCTCGCTCGGCACCGGCCAGGCGGGAGCCGTCACGGCTGCCCCGACGTTCGCGCTCGACGCGCCTGCACTCGGCTCGGGCGTCGCGCTCGGCGGCGGAAGCGGCGTCGACGGCGCGGGCACCAACACCGGGCTCGGCTCGCTCGGGACCGCGCAGGCCGGCGGTGGCAACACCACGTCCGGCTCGGCCGGCACGCTCCAGATCGGCGGGCTGCGCATCGGCCAGACGCTGGGCGTCATCTCGCCGCTGGGCGTCATTCGGCTCGGCGGCATGAGTGGCATCGCGGGCGGCGCGAACTCGGCCGACCGCTCGCTCGGAACGGTCCAGGTTGGCGGCGGCAATGCAGCCAACGGCTCCGCCGGAGCGGCTCAGGTCGGCCAGACGACCATTGGCCCGGCACTCTCGGCGAGCGGTACGCCCGCCGGAGACGTGTCGATCGGCGGTACGAGCGGCGTGGCCGGAAGCGGCAACGACGCGACCGGCTCGCTCGGAACGGTCCAGGTCGGCGGCGGCAATACCGCCAATCGGTCGGGCGGCACGACGCAGTCCAGCGGCGTGACGGTCGGACCGAGTGTCTCGGCCTCCGGCACGCCGGCCGGCGACGTCTCTCCCGGCACCCCGGCCACCGTCGGTCAGGGCAGTGGGAACGACTCCACCGGCTCGCTCGGCACTACGCAGGTCGGCGGCGGCAACACGGCCACCGGCTCCGCCGGCACGACGCAATCCGGCGCCGTGACGGTCGGACCGACACTGTCGACCGGCGGTACGCCGGCCGGCGACGGCTCCACGGGTAGCCCGACCAGCGTTGGTCAGCCCGGCGGTAGCAACACCGCCACCGGCTCCATCCTGACGTTGCAGATCGGCGGCCCGACGCCGCTCCAGGCTGCTGGTCCCACGACGAGCACGCCTCCGAACAACGTGGTGCGACGCACCCCTGAGGTCGCGCAACAGATCGCCGCGCCGACCACGCCGGCGGCAATGCCGACGACGGCCGTGACGCCGTCGACCGTCCGGGGTGCAACGAAGACGCCGACCGGCGTCCTCCACACGCCGTCCAAGACGCTGACGGGACAGCGGACGACCGGCAACCTGCCGTTCACCGGACTCGACCTGCTCTACGCGGTCCTGTTCGGCGTGCTGCTCGTGGCGGGCGGCCTGCGGCTACGGGCGCACGGCCGCACCGGCCTGCGTCTGTCGACGCACTCGTAACGACGTGACGGGCGGGCGGTCTCGACGACCGTTCCGCCCGCGCGCCATCCGTCTAGGACGTCGTCAGCCCGACCGGGCAGGCGACACCTGTGCCGCCGAGCCCGCAATAGCCGTTCGGCACCTTGGCGAGGTACTGCTGGTGGTAGTCCTCGGCGTAGTAGAACGGGCCCGCCTCCGCCAGCTCGGTCGTGATCTCGCCGTACCCGGCGCGGGTGAGCTCCTGCTGGTACGCGTCGCGCGAGGCCTCGGCCGCAGCGCGCTGCGCATCGTTCGTCCAGTAGATCGCCGAGCGGTACTGCGTGCCGACGTCGTTGCCCTGCCGCATGCCGTGCGTCGGGTCGTGGTTCTCCCAGAACAGGCGCAGGATCTCGTCGTAGCTCGTCTGCTTGGGGTCGAAGACGACGAGGACGGCCTCGGTGTGACCGGTGCGGCCGCTGCAGGCCTCCTCGTAGGTCGGGTTGGGCGTGAAGCCGCCGGCATAGCCCACCGCGGTGGTGTAGACGCCGGGTGCGCGCCAGAAGACGCGCTCGGCGCCCCAGAAGCAACCCATGCCGACGACCGCCTGCTCGAGCCCGTCGGGAAACGGCGGCTCGAGCGGCGTGTTCAGAATCTCGTGCCGCGCCGGAACGGGCATCCGCTCATCACGGCCAGGAAGCGCCTCGTCGGCGGTGACCATCGTCGTTGGCTTAGAGAAAAGATGCATGCCCGAATTGTACGACCGTACCCTCCCCTACCGAGGCTTCCCGCCTCCCCGTCGCGGAGCCGAACTTGTTCGGCGCAGCAGTGACCCGCCCGCCGGCAGCAGAGACAGAAGGGGGCCCACGGGGGAAACTGGTTTCCCCCGTGAAGCGAGCGCAGCGACGCGGTATGGGCCCGCCTGGATTCGAACCAGGGACCAAGGGATTATGAGTCCCCTGCTCTAACCAGCTGAGCTACGGGCCCGCTCGGCGGCAGCCTAACCCGGGATCAGGTTCTATTGAGCCGGCCTCGCCTCGCGCGCCGGCGAACCGTCAAGCGGCTGCTGCGGAGCGCTGCAAGAGGTCGCGCACGGGCTTGACGAAGCCGAAGACGTCATACGACTTGTCTTGCCATGGCCCCGCCCCCTCGAGAGCGCCGGACGTGATCTGCCCGAGCTGATCGAAGCGATCCACAACGATCAGGCCGAGGCCACCCCACATCTCGTTTTGGGCCTCGCCCGGACGGCGGATCAGGATGCCGGTGACGAAGTCGAGATCGACGTAGCGCACATAGGGGAACTGCTCGGGCCGCACCAGCTCGACGCCGGCGCGCACCTCCGGATTGAATGTGTCGTGAATGAGCATTACGCCGGAGAAGGCTGTCGACGAGAGCACCTCGCCGATGTCCTTGGCGGCGCCCTCTGCGCTGTGGTCGCCGTCGATCAGGATGTAGTCGACGACGCGCTCGTCGCGCGCCTGCTCCGCGAGCCACGGTGCGAGCAAAACGTGGCTGTCGCCCGTGTGCAGCGTGACCTTGGGGTCGTTGAGCACCGACGGACGGTCGGGGACGACGAGGTCGAAAGAATGCACCTCGTCCGCGTAGAGGGCCGTCCGTTCGAGGCCCCCTCCCATCCAGCTGCCTACCTCGACCGCAAGTGAGGGCCTGATCAACGAGAGAATGCCCTCGAGTGCGGCCCGCTCGCCGAACGACATCAGCCAGCTGTTGTCTTCGAAAATGTTCCAGTCCATGGGGCGGTAATCGCTCGAGCAGTCCTTCAGTTGAGGCGGGCCAGGGATCAGGTTCTCCTGAGAGAGGCGGTTGTCCCGTTCATCGGGTCACGCCATGCCGCACAATGGGGGCCGTCCCGGCCCAGCCACCAGTGAGGTGACGCGACGTGAAGGTCTTCCAGCACGAGAAGCAGCTCCGCACGGCCGGAGGCCTGACGGTCACCGACATCACCGACGAGGTGCAGGCCGCGGTTCGTGACAGCGGCATCCAGGAAGGCATCGCGTGCATCTACTCGCCGCACACGACCTGCTGCGTCCGCGTCAACGAGTTCGAAGACGGCTTCCTCGAGGACTTCGCGCAACTGCTGCGCCGGCTCGTGCCGAGCGAGAGCTACTACGCGCACGACGACTGGGATCGCCGCACCGAGAACATCTGCCCCGAGGACATGGAGCAGGGCAACGGCCACTCGCACTGCATGGCGATGCTGCTCGGCACCGCCGGCGAGTCGGTGCCGGTGCGCGAGGGCGAGCTGCAGCTCGGCACCTGGCAGCGCGTGCTCTTCATCGAGCTGGACCGCGAGCGCGACCGGCGCTGGCTCGTCCAGGTCGTCGGGAACGCTTAACCGCGCCA